>MGBU01000185.1 GCA_001790205.1 Candidatus Rokubacteria bacterium GWA2_73_35
GCGAAGCTCGGGATCCTCGGCCTCACCAAGGTGACCGCGCTCGACATGGCCCGCTACAACGTCACCGCCAACTGCATCTCGCCCTTCGCGTGGACGCGGATGATCGGCACGATCCCGACGGAGACCGAGGCGCAGAAGGCGCGCGTCGAGAAGATCAAGAAGCTCTCGCCCGCCCACATCGCGCCGGTGGCCGTCTTCCTCGCCTCGGACGCCGCCAAGGACGTCACCGGCCAGATCTTCGGCGTGCGGGGCAAGGAGATCATGCTCTTCTCGCACGAGCGGCCGATCATGCGCGTGCACAACAGCGAGGGCTGGACGCCCGAGAGCCTGAGCGACATGTTCCCCGGGACGCTCCTGCACCACCTGGTCCCGCTGGTGACCTCCGGGCAGTACTTCAACTACGACCCGCTGGTGTGAGCCGCGGGCGGCGCGCGCGGCGGCCGCGGGCCGTGCTGCCGCTCGCCGCCGCGCTCCTTCTCTGGCTCGCCGCGCCCGTCGCCCCCAGCCTGGCGGCCGAGGCCCCGCTCCTCACGGTCGGCGACGTGACGCGCGCCTCGGCCGTCGTGTGGGCGCGCGCGGCGGGCGCGCGGGAGATCGCGGTCGAGCTCCTGGCCCCCGGCGGCGCCCGCGCCGCGGCCGCGACGATCCGCACCGACCGCGGCGAGGACTTCGCCGGCAAGGTCAGGCTCCGCGGCCTCCGGCCGGGCACGCGCTACGCGGTCCGGGTCCGTGGAGGAACCGGGAGCGTCAGCGGCGAGTTCGTGACCGCGCCCGCCCGCGACGAGCCCGCGCGCGTCACCTTCCTCTGGAGCGGCGACCTCGGGGGCGGCGGCTTCTGCCGCCGGGTGGACGGGGGCTACCGGATCTTCCGCGCGATGGCGCGGCAGCGGCCCGACTTCTTCCTGTTCGTCGGCGACACGATCTACGCCGACCGCACGTGCGAGGGCCACGACATCGTGCCGGGCGCGGCCTTCGTCGCGACCTCGCTCCCGCAATTCCGCGCCCGCCACCGCTACAACCGCGAGGACCCGGCCGTCCAGGACTTCTTCCGCACGACGTCGGTCTACGCGATCTGGGACGACCACGAGGTGCGCAACGACTTCGCGGGTTCGGTGGAGCCGCTGATGCCCACCGGACGGCGCGCCTTCCTCGAGTACTGGCCGATCGTGCCGCCCGCGGAGGAGCCGACCCGCCTCTACCGGAAGTTCCGCTGGGGGCGGCTCGTGGAGGTCTTCATCCTCGACACCCGCCAGTACCGGAGCCCGAACACCGACCCCGACGGCCCGGGCAAGACGATGCTCGGGGGGGCCCAGCGCCGCTGGCTCGTGGACAACGTCGCGACGTCCGCCGCGGTGTGGAAGGTGGTCGTGACGAGCGTGCCGCTCTCGGTGCCGACGGGGAGGCCCGAGCGGCGCGACTCCTGGTCGAACGCGAACGTGCTCGGCGCGCCCGAGGCGGGCCGGGGGTTCGCGACCGAGCGCGACCTGATCCTCCGCACGCTCCGCGAGCGCGGCGTGAAGAACCTGGTCTTCGTCACCGCCGACGTCCACCACGCCGAGCTGATCCGCCACCAGCCGGCGCCCGGGTGGTCGTTCCAGGAATTCATCGCGGGCCCGCTCTCGGCCACGCTCGGCCGGCCGCGCCCGCTCGACCAAGGGCTCGGCCCGCGCTCGCTCTTCGGGCGCGGCGGCGTCTACAACTTCGGCGCGATCGGCGTCGAGCCCGCCGGGCTGACCGCGCGCATCGTGGACGAGGAGGGCCAGGTCCTGTTCACCCATGCCCTCGCGCCGGAGTAGCCGCTCCCGGGCGCCGGTGGCCGCTCGGGGGTCGTGGCCGGGTGCGCAACGTCCTTCTTGCCCTTGTAGATCCCGCAGGCGAGGAAGACGTTGCCAACCGCCTCGAAGTAGGTCGATTTCTGCTCGGTCCGCCCGGACGCCGGGTTCTTCCAGGGATAGTCGCACCAGCCTTTGCCGCGGGTCCTGGCCGCCTGGATGATCTCCTGGATGAATCGCCTGCCGTCCACCGCCTTCAGCTCGAAGTGGTTCTGCCCGCACGACTCGAGGTTGGCGCCGTTGGCCACGATGATGCCGTCGAAGTCCCCGGCCCAGATGTAGTACTTGCCGTCGTTGAACTCCCCGTGCGCCGCGTTGAAGTCCTTGATCGCGCGCGCGAGACCTCTCGCGCGCGCATGGGCGACGGCCTTCTTCACCAGCGCGACCGCTTGGTCCCGCTCCTCCATGCGGTCGACCTTGAACACGCCGACCACGTCCACCAGACGCGCGGCTTCTTCCTCGAAGGCCAGGGCCGCGGCCGCGGCCTCCTCGACCAGCGCCGCGTTGTGCTGCGTGACCGAGTCCATCTGCACGATCGCCCGGTTAATGTCCTCGACGCCGGCACTCTGCTCCGATGAAGCCCGGGCGATCTCGCCGATCACCTTGTCGACCTGCTCCACGCTCGTCACGACCTCGCTCATGGTGCCGGCAGCCGTCTCGGCCAGGTGCCGCCCTCGCGTCACGTTGCCGACGGAGGCGTCGATGAGCGCCTTGATTTCCTTCGCCGCCGCCGCGCTCCGTTGGGCGAGACCGCGGACTTCCGCCGCCACGACGGCGAACCCGCGCCCTTGCTCGCCCGCGCGCGCCGCTTCGACCGCGGCGTTCAGGGCGAGAATGTTGGTCTGAAAGGCCATGCCCTCGATCGTGCCCAGGATGTCCTCGACCCGGCGGGAGCTCTCGTCGATCTGTTTCATCGTGTGGGCGACTTCCTGCACCTGCTCTGCGGCGTTCGCCGCTACATCGCTCGCCGTCGCAGCGAGTGAATTCGCGCGCGCGCAGCTCGAGGCGTTCTGCTTGCCGGTGGCCGCCAGCTCCTCCATGCCCGAGGCGATTTCCTCGAGCGACGCCGCCTGCTCCTGCGTGCGCTGGGAGAGGTTGGCGTTGCCGTCCGCGATGTCCTTGGCCATGGCGACGATGGAATCGGCGCTCGCGCGCACCTGGCCGACGATCTGGACGAGGTCGCCGTTCATCCGGGCGAGCGAGCGCCACAGGCGGCCCGTCTCCGACTCGGCGGCGTCCGAGAAGTCGGCGACGGTGACCCGCGCCGTCAGGTCGCCGCTGGCGATGCGCTCGACCGTGGCGCGCATCCGCGACATGCCGATCTGGTTCCAGGCGCAGGCTCCCGCCAGCCCGTAGGCGACGAGGAGCACCGGCAGGACCCCGAGCCACACCAGCCCGGCGCTGACCGGGGCGCCGAGCCAGAACAGGAGGAGGACGTACGCGGGCGCCGGCAGCAATCCGATCACGGTGTAGGCGACCGGCAGCGAGGTTCGCTTGAACAGCCAGTAGATCGGCGCGAGGAACCTGGTCATGCCCCTTCCTCCGTGGTGGGACGCGCCACGCCCCGAACGCCTCCGCGCGGGACGGCGCTGAGCGAATTCCCGGAGCAATTCCCGGGCCAGGGACGGGCGTCTCGATCCTGGGTCTGAATGGACGACGTGGCGGGGTCGCCAGGCGCCGGCAAGCCTCCTGGTGGTATTTTCCGGCAAGGTCGGGCGCTCGCTCGTGGCTCGGCGGTGGGAGCTAATCATCCATGAGCGGCTGATTTTGGTCCATGGCTCCGTGCCGCGATGACCCACGAAGAAGGACCTTGGCTCCCGCGAGCGCCCAGGCGACGAGGGCCGCGGCGCTCAGCGCGACGCCGGCGAGCTCGGGGGCGCCGGGCGCGTAGACGAGCTCGACCATCCCGCCGCCTGCCGGCGGGAGTCTCACCTCGAGATCCCCGAAGTCACCCCGGCGCGTCTCGAGGGGGACGCCGCCCCGGGTCGCGCGCCAGAGCGGGTAGTAAGCGATCCGCGCGGGCGCCCACGCGCCCGGCGCGCCCTCGAGCGCCACGCGCCAGCGGCCCGGCGCCACTTCTTTCGGGATCGCGAGACCGGCGCGGCGGGTCCAGGCGACGAAGAAGCCGATCTGCCAGGCGCGCTCGAAGTCGGGGCTCGCGTCGAGCCAGGCGAGGCGCGGCAGGTCAAGGTCGAGGGCGACGACGGTGGAGACGCCGAGGCGCTCGGCGTAGCGGCCGAAGGTGGGGGCGTCGAGCGCGGCGAGGGGGCGGCCGAAGAGCGAGGCGCCGTCGAGCCGCTCGACGAGCGTCAGGATCGCACCGGGGCCCGCGTCGCCGCGGTAGACGAGCGCGGCGATGGGCGAGGGGTGCGTGAAGGTGCCGTTGACGATCTCGCGCCCGGCCCGCGCCGGCGCGAGCGCGGTCACGTGGGTGTGCGGGCGCCACCAGTCCCCGCGGTAGACGAGCGGCACCCCGGAGCGGACGAAGAGGACGCGCCCCTCGGGCGCGCGGCGGAGGGCGTTCCAGAGGCTCTCGAGGCGCAGGCCCGTCTCGAGCTGCTGGGCGCGCGGCCAGACGGCCGGGCGCGGCCAGACGGCGAGGGCGCCGCCCGCGAGGCCGGCGAGGACGACGAGGACGACGCCCGCGAGGCCGACGAGCGCCTCGCGGCGGGCGCCAGTCCGGAATCCGGACCAGCCGAGGCCCGCGGCGAGGATCAGCGCGATGACGGCGCCGTCCGCCACGCGGTCCGCCGGCAGCCAGCGCAGGCCGAGCGGCTCGAGCACCGCGCCGTCCGCCAGCGTGACCGCGGCCATCGCCCACGGCCAGAGCGCGAGCACGACCGCCGCCCGCGAGGCGTAGACGGCGCGCACGAGGGCGAGGACGGCGAGGAGCGCGAGGGCGAGCGTCAACGCGTCCACGCCCGGCCGCTCGCCCCAGGCGAGCGGCCGCGTGTGGGCGATGCGCGCGAGGAGCGGGAGCCACCAGAACGCCGTGAGCGCGGCGGCGAGGGCGAGCTGGAGCGCCGCGGCGCCGAGCCGCGTCGCGCGCGGCGGGCGCGCGAGCGCAGCGAGCAGCACGACCACGACCGCGGCGGGGAGCGCGGCGGGGTGCATGAGCGTGATCGCCGCCACGAGCGGCGCGGCGAGCCACGGCGCGCGGCCCGCGCGCGGGGAGGGCGTGAAGGCATCGAGCCCGTGCGTCCAGGGGACCTGCAGCCAGAGGAGCAGGGGCAGGAGCCCCCACGCCAGACGCGCGCCGACCATCCCGACGTGGACGCCGCCCTCGACGCCGCTCGCGCCGCCGGAGAACGTGAGCGCGACGAGCGCGCCCGGGAGCGCGAGCCAGCCGCTGCCGAGCACGCGCGCGAGGGCGAGGTACGCGGTGAGGCCGGGCAGGAGGTACGCGAGCCAGACGAGCGCCTGGTAGGCGCCCTCGGGCGAGAGCGCGCCGAGCGAGGCCCGCTGGAGGAGCGCGCCCGCGTACGCCGCCCCCGGCGGGTAGAACTGCAGCTCCGGGTAGCCCGCCCACCAGCCCGGCTGCCACGCCCAGGGCGCCGGGCCGCGCGTCAGCACGTGCCAGAGGCGGTAGAGCTGGCCGGGGTGGTCGTCGAAGAGGACGAGCCCGGTGCCGAGCGCGCGCGCGGCGAAGACGACGCCCCCGGCGAGGAGCAGGGCCAGCGGCAGGACGCGGGCGGCCACGGCCCCGGATGATACGGCAATTGACTTCGCTCGACGTTGAGTGTTAACTGGCGGAAATGTCTTGCTGTCGGTGCAGCATAACTCGGGGCTCAATTCCCCTACCGATGGAGACGCCGCGATGGAGAAGCTGAACGGCCTGCGGTGCCGCGAGTGCGGTCGCCGCTACCCCGCCGCTCCCGTCCACGTCTGCGAGTTCTGCTTCGGTCCCGTCGAGGTCGACTACCGCTACGACGTCCTGAAGGGCGTCGTCACCCGCGAGTCCATCGCCGCCGGCCCGAAGAGCATGTGGCGCTACAAGGACCTCCTGCCGATCGAGGGCGACGTCGCCGTCGGCCACCACGTCGGGTTCACGCCGCTGATCCGCGCGCAGAACCTCGCCGACGAGCTCGGGTG
>MGBU01000186.1 GCA_001790205.1 Candidatus Rokubacteria bacterium GWA2_73_35
CCAGGGCACCAGGGCTTTCTGGTCGCCGTCCACGATGTACAGGGCCTTCGCCTCGGGCAGGATGGCGCCGATGGCCTCCAGGTAGAGGCGGCGGCGGGTGACCTCCGGGGCCCGCTCGTACTCCTCGAGGACGGCCCGGAAGCGGGTCGCCTCTCCGTTGGCCCGGTTGACCCGCTCCACGGCATACCCGTCGGCCTCGGTGATCGTCCGCGTCGCCTCGCCCCGGGCCTTGGGGATCTCGCGGTTGGCCTGCTCCTGGGCCTGGTTGATGCTCTTTTCCCGGTCCTGGCGGGCCTCGTTCACCTCGTTGAAGGCGGGCTTGACGAGATCCGGGGGCGTCACGTCCTGCAGCTCCACGGTGACCAGGCGGACGCCGGTCTCGTAGTCGTTGAGAATCTTCTGCATCTCCTCCTTCGTCTCAGTGGACACGGCCACGCGGCCGACGGTGAGGACGTCGCTGCCCAGGCGGTTGCCCACGATCCGGCGCGTGACTGCCTCGGCGACGTCCCGGATCGTCTGCCGGGCCTCCCGGACCCGGAAGAGGTAGCGGACCGGGTCCTCGATCCGGTACTGGACGATCCACTGGACGTCGATCACGTTGAGGTCCCCCGTGAGCATCTGCGACTCGTCCTTGAACGCCTTGCTGTCCGCGTACTGCGTCCGCTGGCCCGGAATGCTGGCCGATGTCCGGAAGCCGAACTCCTCCTTGAGGACCCGGGCCGTGGGCACCAGGCGGACCTTCTCGACCCCGTAGGGAACCTTGAAGTGCAGGCCCGGCCCCACGGTGCGGACGACCGCCCCGAACCGCTGGACGACGCCCGTCTCCTCGGGCTGCACCGTGAACCAGCTCGACCAGAGCAGGATCACCAGCAGGACGACGCCCGCGCCCGCGGCGATCCGCCGGCCGTCGAGTCCGCGGAAGCGCTCCCCCAGGTCCCGGAGCGTGGCTTCGATATCGGGCGGTGGCCAGCGGCCGCCGCCCGGGCTGTCAGGGTCGTATCGCTGCATGGGTCATTCTCCTTTCGGCAAGGAACTCGGTGGTCGAGCGTCCCCTAGCTAGACTAGCGTGCCGTTCTCGAAGTCGTGCCAAGCCCGGTCGGACGTGGAGCCCGGGCCGCCGGTTGCGCGGCGGAGGTTAACATAGCTTCGAGAACGGCACACTAGCGCTGCTCTCGAAGCTCGCCGAGCGTGACCTTCACCGCGAGCTCCTTCCGCGCCCGGAGCAGCCTGAGCTCGACCGCGGCGCCGACGGGCGCCCGGGCCGTGAGCCGCGGCAGCTCGTCGGCGCGCCGGATCGGTCGGCCCTCGAACGCCACGATCACGTCGCCCGGCTGGAGGCCCGCCGCCGCCGCGGGCCCGCCGGGGGCGAGCTCCGCCACGAGCGCGCCGCGCGCGGCCGGCACGCCGAGCTTCCGGGCCGTCTCCGGCGTCACGGGGGCGATGGCGACGCCGAGCCAGCCGCGCGAGACGCGCCCCCTCGCCTTGAGCTGCGGGATCAGCTCCCGCGCGAGGTTGGCGGGAATCGCGAAGCCGATGCCCACGGAGCCGCCGCTCTGGCTGAAGATCGCGCTGTTGATGCCGACGACCTCGCCGCGGGTGTTGAAGAGCGGCCCGCCCGAGTTGCCCGGGTTGATCGCGGCATCGGTCTGGATGAAGTCGTCGTACGGGCCCGCGCCGATCACGCGCCCCTTGGCGCTCACGATCCCCGCGGTCACCGTGTGCTCCAGCCCGAACGGGTTGCCGATGGCGACGACCCAGTCGCCGACGCGCAGGGCGTCGGAATCGCCGAGCCGGACCGCGGTGAACCGCCGGCGGCCCTGGATCTTCAGGAGCGCGAGATCCGTCCGCGGGTCGCGCCCGACCACGCGGGCCTCGTACTCCTCGTCGTCGGAGAGGCGCACGGTGATCACGCGCGCGCCCTCGATCACGTGGTTGTTCGTGAGCACGTAGCCCTCGGGCTCGACGATGAGGCCCGAGCCGAGGCTCTGCCGCGGCTCCTCGCGCGGCACGCCCTCGCCGAAATAGCGCTCGAAGAACTCCCGGTACGGGTCCGCTCCGCGGGGGCCCCGGCGCTCGACCGCCTGGGTCGTGCTGATGTTGACGACCGCGGGCTTCACGGCCTCCACGATCGCCGCGAACGAGTCGGGACGGGCGGCCGGCGCCCCCGCCGCGCCGACGGCGGCGGGCACGGCGGGCGCCGGCGACTTCGCGGCGACGTCCTGGCTGCCGAGATAGAAGAGGTACCCCAGCACGGCGACGAGGGCGAGCCCCCCCACCGTCCGGAGCGCGGTCCGGGCCGCTCGCGTTCGCATGGCCGTCATCCTTTCCCGCGCCTCCGCCTCAGCGCTCGCTCCACCGCGGCTCCCGCGGCTCGAGCCCGCGGCCGAGGCGCGGCACGAACATGGGGACGCGCGCCCGGTAGTCGCGGTACGCGTCGCCGAACCGCTCTTCCGCCTCGCGCTCCTCCCGGCGCGCGAGCCGCCGGTAGATCAGGAAGAGCAGCGGCCACGTGGCCAGCGTGACGAGCGTCGGCCACTGGAGGAGCATCCCCACCGTGACGAGGAAGAGCCCGGCGTACTGCGGGTGGCGGATCCACGCGTACGGGCCGTCCGTGACGAGCGCGCCCCGGGCACGGTGGACGCGGCGCCACCCCACGCCCATGAGGACGAGCCCGCCGATCATCAGCCCGTTGGAGACCACGTGCGCGACGATCGACGTCCAGACGCCGCCGCCGAAGAAGGTGATCCAGAGGTGTCCCGACGCGTGCGAGAAGGGGTTCAGCGCGGGGTAGCGGCTGCCGAGGACGGCCGTGAGGACGTAGATCGTCAACGGGAACCCGTACATCTCCGTGAACAGCGCCACCACGAAGGCGGTGAACACGCCGAAGGACCGCCACTCGCGGCGCTCGACCGGCGCGAGGAACGAGAGCGCCAGCAGCACGACGATCGCGGCGTTCAGCGCCACGAGCGACCAGAAGCCGTACCCCCAGGCGATGCTCTCGCCGTGCACGTCAGCGTCCCGGCGCGGGTTCCGGCTTCCCGAAGTCGAGGTAGCCCGGCCACCAGTGCCGCCGGATCGCCGGCAGGTTGCCGAGCGCCGCCACCGGGCCGAGCCACGGCCCGGGCATCTTCTGCACGGCCCGCTGGAGCGCGTGGAGGATCCGGTAGGCCCACCGGTGGGCGAGCACCTGCCGCCGATACGCTTCGAGCGCCGCGTCCAGCGAGAGCCGGCCGTCGATCACCCCCTGGACCAGGGCGCCGCAGACGCGCCCGAAGTAGACGGCCGGGCGGATGCCCTCGCCCGTCAGCGGCAGGCAGTGGCCGGCCGCGTCGCCGACGGCGAACGTGCGGCCGACCGTCGGCGCGCCGAGCCCCGCCGTGAGGTACGTGCCGTGCAGGGGGCCGAGCGTCAGATCGCGGTCCCCGAGGAAGCGCTCGAGCGGGGCGCGGAGTTTCGAGGCCCCGGCGAAGCTCCCGACGCCGATCCGGCTGCGCTCGCCGGCGGGGAAGATCCAGGCCGCCCCTTCCGCGAGGATGGCGGGGTCGACCCAGAAGTAGAGGCTCTCGCCCGTGTACGGCACCTCCGTCTCGATCCCGAAGTTGAGCGGCACGGCGCCCCCCGACCGGGGCGCGGCGCCCCCCACCAGCGCGCGCTGCCAGCCCGAGGCGTCGATCACGCACGGCGCCTCGAAGCGCCCCTCGTCGGTCTCGACGCCCCCCTCGCGGAATCCTCTGACGGCGGTCCGGAGGAACCGCACCCGGCACTGCTCGAGGAGGCCCAGGCAGAAGCGCCGGTAGTCGAACGTGCAGAAGGGCGAGTCCGAGGCGTCGTAGGTCACCGTGTGGGTCGGGGTGTGGAGCACCGCGCGGGGATGCACCTGGATGACGCTCTCCTTGACCCCGAGCTCCTCGGCTACCCAGAGGGGCGTGCCGCATGCCGAGGTCTGGTGGGTGCCGACCTCGTAGCGATCCAGCAGCAGCACCTCGCCGCGCAGCTCACGCGCCGCCGCGAGGCCGGCGAAGCCGGCGCCCACGACGATGGCCTGGTATTCCCTGGCTCCCGTCACGGTCTCCCTCCTCGGGGTCGAGGCTCAGTACCCCCACGGGGTATGCATCCGGCGCGCCAGGCCCGGGCTGGGGCCCAGGGTCCATGTTGGCGCGCACTTACGGGTCGTGGCGAATGAGCCCGTCGGGCGCCCCCGAGCGCGCGGGCGACGTCGAGTCAGCGGGAGCCCCGGAGGGCCGGCGCTCCCGGACGTTCTGTCACTCGGACGCCCTCACTCGCCGTCGGCGTCCCGGGCCTCTCCGCGCTCCTTGAGCTTCCGGTAGATCGTCCGGCTCGCGATCCCGAGGAGCTTCGCCGCGAGCTCCTTGTCGCCCTTGGTCTGGCGCAGCGTCTCCTCGATGAGCCGCTGCTCGACCTCCTCGAGCGGCATGCCGATCGGGATCGGCACGACCCGGGAGGACGGCTCCGCCTGGCCGACGGCCTCCGGCAGGTCGCCCACGTCCACGAACGGCCCCTGCGCGAGGACCACGGCGCGCTCGACGGCGTGCTCGAGCTCGCGCACGTTCCCCGGCCAGGCGTAGTCGGCGAGCCGGGCGAGCGCCGCCTCGGTGAACCCCTCGAGCGTGCGGTGGTTGCGCGCGGCGAAGCGCTGCAGGAAGTGCTGGGCCAGGAGCGTGACGTCCTCGCGGCGCTCGCGCAGCGGCGGCACCGTGACGCTGATGACGTGGAGCCGGTAATAGAGGTCCTCGCGGAATCGCTTCTCGCCGACCAGCCGCGTGAGGTCCTGGTTCGTCGCGGCCAGGACCCGGACGTCCACCCGGACCGTGCGCGAGGCGCCGACCGGCTCGAACTCGCCCTCCTGCAGCACGCGCAGCACCTTGGCCTGGGCGACCGCCGACAGATCGCCGATCTCGTCGAGGAGCAGCGTGCCCCCGTCGGCCACCTCGAACCGTCCCTGCCGCCGCGCCACCGCCCCGGTGAACGCGCCCTTCTCGTGGCCGAACAGCTCCGACTCGAGCAGCGTGTCGGGCAGCGCCGCGCAGTTCACGCGGACGAAGGGCCGCTCGCGCCGCGGCGAGAGCTGGTGGATGGCGCGCGCGACCAGCTCCTTGCCCGTGCCGCTCTCGCCCTGGATCAGGACCGTCGTGGTCGTCGGCGCGACCTGCTTCACGAGCCGCAGCACCTCCTGGATCTGCGGGCTCCGCCCGACCAGCTCCTCGGCGCCGGCGAGGTCGTCGAGCCGGCGCCGCAGCCGCCGGTTCTCGAGGACGAGCCGGCGCCGCTCGACGGCCTGGCGCGCCACGCGCACGAGCGGCGCACGGTCGAACGGCTTGGTCAGGAAGTCGTAGGCGCCTTCCTTCATCGCCTCCACGGCCTCCTCCACCGTGGCGTGGCCGGAGAGCACCACGACCTCCGTGTCCGGCGCGACGAGCTTCGCGGCGCGCAGCAGCTCGAGGCCGTCGAGCCCCGGCATGCGGAGGTCGGCGACGAGCAGGTCGACGGGCGCCCGGCGGAGCGCGTCGAGCGCGGCGGCGCCGTCCTCCACGGCGGTCACCTGGAAGCCCTCGCGGCGCAGCGCGCGCGCGACGCTCTCGCGCATCCCGGCCTCGTCGTCGGCGACCAGCGCGGTCGGACCCGTCTCAGTCATCGCCGGCTCCTCGGAGCGGGAGGCGGATCTCGAACACCGCCCCCCCCTCGGTCCGGTTGCGCCAGCTCAGGTCGCCACCGTGCTCGCGCGCGATCTGGAGCGCGATGCTGAGCCCGAGTCCCGTGCCGCGCGCCTTCGTGGTGAAGAACGGCTCGAACAGGTGGGCCGCGGCCACGGGATCCACCCCGGGGCCCGAGTCCGCCACCGACAGCACCGCGGCGTCGCCGTCGCAGCGCGTGCCGACGACGACGCGCCCGCCGTGCGGGAGCATCTCCAGGCTGTTCCGCACGAGGTTGTGCACGGCCTGGCGCACCATCGCGCGGTCCAGCGGCAGGAGCGGGAGTCCGGGGTCGAGGCGAAGCTCGAGGGCGACGCCCTGGCGCTCGGCGCTCGGCTGGAGGAAGGCCACGAGGTCGGCGGCCAGGTCGTTCAGCGACTCCTTCTCGGGTTTCGGCCGGCGCAGCCGGGCGGCGACAAGGTACTCGTCGGTCAGCGCGGCGAGCGCGCGGACCTCGTCGCGGATCTCGCGGACGATGTCCCGGGCCTCCGTCATCGCCGGCCCCTGGCCGTCGCGGACGATCTCGGCGAGCATGTCCACGTCGAGGTTGATCGCGCCGAGCGGGTTGCGCACCTCGTGGGCCATCTTCGCCGACAGCCGTCCCACCGCGGCGAGCTGCTCGGCCCGGGCCAGGCGCGCCATCGCGGCCTCCTTCTCGCGGTGGAGCTCCTCGGCCTGGGCGCGGGCGGCCCGCTCGCGCGCCGCGACGTGGCCCAGCGCGAGCCCGAGCAGGCCGAGCAGAAGGGCGCGCGAGCCGACGTGCGCCCACGGCGCGGGCAACCCCACGAAGTTCGCCAGGACCAGCAGCGCCGACGCGAGCGCGGCGGCGAGGGCGCCGACCGCCGGGCCGAAGTAGTGGGCGTTCAGCGCCACGAGGAGGAAGAAGAGCAGATAGAAGTGGCTCTCGCCGCCGCCGGTGAACCAGACGAGGAGGAAGACGAGGGCGAGGTCCGCCGCGAGCGTCGCGAGGAACACCTCGCGCGCGCGCGGGGCCCAGAGCAGGAGGACGAGGTACAGCAACGCCTTGTAGACGACGAACCCGACGAGCAGCGGGGCCAGGTGGAGCTGGTGCTCGGGGCGCAGCGGCACGATGAGGAGCGCCGCGACCCCCCCCACGAGCGTCAGCGTCCGCAGCACGGCGAAGACCTGCGCCTCGGCGTCGAGGCGGTCCGCGCGCAGCCCGTTCATCGGGAGCCTTCCATCACGCCGATCGTGAGCGTCATGGATCCGCCCTCACGCCGGCGGCGCCCCCCAGAGAACCTCCCAGACGCGGTGGAGCCCGGGAAAGCCCTTGAGGCTGCAGAAGCCCAGGAACCGCCGGGGCGCCGCGGCCGCGCGCAGCTCCTGCGCCGCCTCCTCGTCGAGGAGAATGCGGTTGCGGTCGGGGACCTCGGCCGGCCGCGCACCCTCGCCGTCCACCTGGGCGAAGCTCGCGCGGGAGACGCCGACGAGCCGGTGGGCCCGGTTGATGACCGCGCCATGGCGATTGCCGCGCGCGTCGAGAAGGATCTCGCCGTAGCTCACCGCGGCCCGTGCCTCGATCGGGGGCGCGGGGGCGAGGTCCGGCGGAGCCTCCCGCAGGCTCCGGAGCAGCCCGGTCGCCGACTCCACGGCCGCCCCGACGGACGGAAAGGTCATGAACCACCCGTCGCCCGTACTCTCCGCGAACGCGAGCCCGTGGAGCCTCGCGACGTCGAGGGCCCGGTCCTTCAGCGCGTTCCGCGCGCGCATCGCGAGCGAGTCCCCGTAGTGGGTGGCGAGGTGCGTCGACTCGACGAGGTCCACGACCAGCACCGCCTCGTTGAGCGCCCGGACGGCCGCGCCCCGGCGCGTCCTGAGCAGCCGGTACGCGACGAGCCCCGTGCCCGCCGCCGCCACGCCGACCAGGACGAAGAAGGTCCGCTCGCGGTAGAAGGGCGGCGCGGCGGCGGCCTCCGGCGCCGGTCTCATGGGCATCGCGCCCATCGGCGGGCGGCCCTGGGCCGAGGCGAGCGTGGCGCCCGCGCCGAGCGCCACGGCGATGACGAGGATGAGCGCCGCCGTCCGTGTCACGCCCGCTCCAGCCTCAGCCCCGCCGCACCGGCTCACGCTCGCCGAGCGGCCGCACGAGGAGCCTCAACCCGTCCACGGCGACGATCTCGACGCGCTGCCCCGGCGCGAGGCCGTCGCGGGCCACGGCCTCCCACAGCTCGCCGTCCACGCTCACGAGCGCAGCCTGCGCCTCCACCGCCGCGACCCGTCCCACGCGGCCGGGCAGGGCCTCCGCCCCCGTCGTCGGGGACGCGCAGAGCGCCCGCACGGTGACCCACCCCACGCCGACGGAGAGCGCCGACAGCGGCAGGTAGACGGCGAGGGCGACCGGGAACGGCAGCATCGCGAAGAGCAGGAGCCCCGCCACCGGGAAGCCGAAGAGGAGGACGTGGCACCACATCAGCCGAGGTCGCGCCGCTTCGCCTCGAACTCGTCCTTGTTGATCTCGCCCCGCGCGTACCGCTCGCGCAGGATCTCGAGCGCCCGGTCGGGGCCGCGGCCGGCGCCCGGGCCGCCGCCCACACCCACGAGCCACCGGATCAGGAGCACGATGCCCGCGATCACGAGGCCCCAGAACGCGAGCATCAGCAGCAGCATCCCGAGCCCCCAGGCGCCCCCGATCCACCACATCGGATGCATCCCCCAGCCCCAGTCCCAGCTCCGCTCCTGCACCACGACGAGCCAGTCCATCGCGTCACCGCCTCCTCACCGGCCCCAGCCGGAGCGCACGATCAGCTCGCGCGCGGGTGCGCTGCGCTCGTTCGTCGTGAGCGCCACGCGGAACTCGTGGGGCCCGCCCATCCCCTCGTGCATCGTGAACCGCATCGCCAGCGTCGTGGACTGCCCGGGCTTGAGGGTCGTCTG
>MGBU01000187.1 GCA_001790205.1 Candidatus Rokubacteria bacterium GWA2_73_35
ACGACGACGACGCGCGTCGCCGCGTCGTCGCGCAGCTCGGCGAACGCCAGGGCCAGCTCGGTGAGCATCGCGTCGCTCAGCGCGTTGCGCCGCTCGGGCCGGCTGAGCGTGACCGTCGCGACTGCGCCCTCGCGCGTGAGCGTGACGTTCTCGCCCATGACGCGCGGACGGTACCACACCGCGCGCGACGCGCGCAATCAGCGGAGCGCGAGGCGCCTCACCGGGAGCGCTCCGGCCTGGCCGGCGGCGCGCCGGGGCCCTCGCGCGGCGGGTGGAGCCGCTCGCGCAGCCGCGCGCGCTCCTCGGGGGGCATGCTGCGCCAGCGCTCGCGGAGGCGGTCGCGCTCCTCCGGGCTCATCTGCCGCCAGCGCTCCTGGTTGCGCTGCACGCGCTCGCGCTCCTCGGGCGACAGCGCCTCGAACTGCCGGTAGCGCTCGAGGATGCGCGCGCGCCGCTCCGGCGGCAGCCGCTCCCAGCGCTCGTACGCCTGCTGCAGCTCGCGCCGCCGGGCCTCCCCTAGCTCGTTCCAGCGCTGGAAGTCCTGGAGGATGCGCCGCTTCTCCTCGGGCGGGAGCGCGCGGAAGCGCTGGTAGCCCTGGCGCGCCGCCTGCTGCTCCTCGGGCGTCATGGACTTCCACCGGCGGTAGTTCTCGAGCACCCGCTGGCGCTCCTCGGGCGCCAGGCGCTCCCACCGCTCCCGGTTCCGCTCCACGACCTGGCGCTCCTCGGGCGAGAGGCGCTCGAGCCCCTGGACGGGCAGGCCCTGGCCCCAGGCGACCTCGAGCACGCCGCCGAGCAGGAGCGCGAGCAGGATCAGGACGGGGGGCAGCCAGCGCGCCGGCATGTCACTTCACCTCCCTGGGCGGGGCGGGTTTCTCCGGGCGGGACTCGAGCGCGGGCAGCGCCTCGAGCACGCGCAGGCGCTCGAGGATCCCGAGGCGCGCAAGGAGACCCCGGTCCTTCGCGAGGTCGGTCTCCCGGAGCAGGTCGAGGTCGAGCAGCATCTGGGCGTCGGGCTCGGACGGCCGCGCGGGCTCGGTGGCGCCGGCCAGACGCGCCGCGAGGGCCGCTGCGCCGAGCGCCGCCGCCGCGAGCCACGCCGCCGCGCCCGCCACCCTAGCCCTCGCTCGCCGCCGCCAGCCGGTCGAGCTGGCGGATGATGTCGAGGTCCTCGAGCAGCTCGAGGCGCTCGACGACCGAGAGCTGCCGCAGCAGCTCGAGCCGCCTGCCGAGCAGGGTCTGCTCGACGACCGCCAGGTCGTTCCCCGTCGGGGTCCCGGGGCCGCCGAGGACGACGAGGACCAGCAGCGCGCCGGCCAGGCTCGCCGAGAGCGCGAGCGGCACCGGCCGCCACCACCACGCGTGCCGCCCGCGGCGCGCGTCGCGCCGCGCCGTCAGCTCGGCCCGCCAGCGCCCCCAGTGGATCGCGGGCGGCGGCGGCACCGAGCGGCCGAGGGTCTCGATGAGGCCGTGGAGCGCGGCTGCGTCCTCGCGGCACTCGGGGCAGCCCTCGAGATGCCGCGCGACGCGTGCCCGGTCGGCCGGGGCAAGTTCGCCGCGCAGGTAGGGCACGAGGTCGGTCTTGGGATGATCCGCCATCTCAGCGTTTCTCCAGTGTCCGCCTGAGCGTCTTGAGCGCGCGGTGCAGGTGGACGCGCACCGTCGCCTGCGAGCACTTGAGCACGTCGGCGATCTCCGCGGTCGAGAGCTCCTCCTGCGCCTGGAGCGTGACGACCGCCCGCTGCCGCGGCGGGAGCCGGTCCACCGCGGCCCAGAGGGCGCTCACCGCCTGCTCGCGCGAGAGCGCGTCGCCGGGGTCGTACGCCGGCGCGGGCTGGCGCTCCAGGAGGGTCTCACCGCCCGGCGCCTCGCCCTCGTCGCGCGCCCAGAGCCGCCACCAGCGGTTGCGGCGGCGGTGGTCCAGGCAGCGGTTGACGAGGAGCCGGTAGAACCACGTCGAGAACCGGGCGCGGCCGGCGAAGCTGCCGGCGGCCTCGTACAGGCGGATGAAGGCGTCCTGCGAGACGTCGCGCGCGGCCTCCGCGTCGCGCAGGATGGACCACGCGAGCCGCCAGGCGCGCTCCCGGTAGCGCTCGACCAGGAGGTCGAACGCCGCCTCGTCCCGCTCGGCCACGCGTCGGCACAGCGCTTCATCGGAGTTCTCCACGCTCCCGTCGTCCTCTGCCCTCCACCTTCCCATCCCTCCCGCACGGGCCGCAAGGGGCGGGAAGCCCGCTGCGCTTCCCGCCCCGGTCTCCACGTCCCTACTTCCGGACACCCTGCCGGCGCTCCCGCACGTCGCGCCTGAGCTCGCGTTGGTCCTGGCGGAGATCGGCGCGGTTCTGCCGGACCTCGCGGGTGTCCCGCCGGACCTCGCGCCGGTCCTGCCGGATGTCCCGCAGGTCGTCCTGGATCTCGCCCGCCCACGCCCCGCCGGCGCCGAGGGCCAGCACGAGGCCCCCCACCGCCACCATCGTCAACCTCGTCCCCTTCATGGTCGGTCTCCCTGGACTCGAAATGTGGATGCGTCTTGGTCGGTAGGACGGCACGGTGTATCCCCGCGTTTACAGTAGCGTCTGCGGCGAGAAGTTCCGGAACGGCGGGGACCCGGGGGAGGGGCCCCCCATGACGTCAGAGCCCGTGAAGCAATCGCGTTGTCGAGGGGCGCCACGGCTGGGCCGGGGCGCCCTGAGCGCCCGGAGGGCATGGGGGGCGCCCGGAGCCCCCCATGACGTCAGAGCGTGTGACGCAATCGCGTTGTCGAGGGGCGCCACGGCTGGGCCGGGGCGCCCTGAGCGCCCGGAGGGCATGGGGGGCGCCCGGAGCCCCCCATGACGTCAGAGCGTGTGACGCAATCGCGTTGTCGAGGGGCGCCACGGCTGGGCCGGGGCGCCCTGAGCGCCCGGGGGGCATGGGGGGCGCCCGGAGCCCCCCATGACGTCAGAGCGTGTGAAGCAATCGCGTTGTCGAGGGGCCGCCACGGCTGGGCCGGGGCGCCCTGAGCGCCCGGGGGGCATGGGGGGCGCCCGGAGCCCCCCATGACGTCAGTCGAGGACGACGAGGCCGCGGGCCGAGCGGTTGAGGACGCGGGCGCCGGCGCGCGTGACGAGCACGGTCTCGGTCAGGCCGAGGCCGGCGACGCCGTGCTCGTGCCAGGGCAGCTCGACGCGCAGCACCTCGCCCGCCTCGAGCGGCGTCGGGTCGCCGGCGGCGAGCTTCGGCCGCTCGTAGGGCTCGAGGCCGATGCCGTGGCCGACGTGGGAGCGCTCGTAGCCTGGCGCGCCGGCGGCGCGCGCGGCCGCGAGCGCCGCGTCGAAGACGCGCCCGGCCGTGACGCCGGGCGCGATCGCCTCGAGGGCCGCCTCGACGCCCGCGAGCATCGCGCCGTAGAGCGTGTCCTGCCGCCGGTCGGGCTGGCCGAGCACCGCCGTGCGCGCGACGCTCGCGTGGTAGCCACGGAACGCGCAGCCCACGTCGAAGCGCGCGAGGTCGCCGGGCGCCAGGGCCCGCTCGGTCGGCCAGGGCGCCGGGATCGCGGCGCCGGCGGCGAACGCGATCGCGCCCGCCCGCGGCGTAGCGCCATGCCGGGCGACCTCGGCCTCGAAGCGCGCCATCGCCTCCTGCTCCGTCACGCCCCGGCCGAGCGTCTGCACGACCGCGTCGAGGGCCTCCTCGGCGATCCCGAGCGCCCGGTGGAGGCACTCGATCTCGTGCGGGCCCTTGACCCGCCGCGCGGCGCCGAAGCGCTCCGCCGCGGGCGCGAGCCCGCGCGGCGCGAGCCGCTCGGCGAGCCGCTGCCACGCCGCCGGCGTGAGCCCGCCCTCGTCCACGCCGATCGTGCCGTCCGCGGCGCCGAGCGCGTCGAGCGCCGCCGCGAGCGCGTCCGCGGGGCTCCGGGCTCGCCGGTCCATGAGCTCGTGCACGCGGCGCGCCTCGTCGGTGGGGGCCGCGGGACGCTGCGAGCGGAACCCGCCGAAGCAGACGACGTGGTCCACGGAGACCCCGTCGGCGACGAGCGGCGCGACGTCGATCGCCGGCACGACGAGCGCGGTGCCGCGCGGGCTCACGACGGCGAGGTGCGGGGTGGCGAAGACCGTGGCGGTCAGGCTCCGGAAGCCGGTGACGTACCGGACGTTCTCGGGCGCGGTCGCGACCAGCGCGGCCGAGCCGGACGCCGCCAGCGCCTCGCCGAGCCGTTCGGCCTGGTGGGGGTACACGGCGTCAGATCGCGAGCAGGGTGCCGGTGATGTGGGCGGACTCCGGCCGCGCGAGCATCGCGATCGCGTCCGCGACCGCCTCGACGGGCACCCAGCCGCCGCGGTCGGCGTCGGGCATCGCGGCGCGGTTCGCCTCCGTGTCCATGGTGCTCGGCAGCACCGCGTTCACGGTCACGCCGCTCCCGCGCGTCTCCACGGCGAGCGCCTGCGCGAGCGCCACGACGCCCGCCTTCGCGACCGTGTAGGCGACGAAGCCGCCCGCGGGCGGCACGACGGCGCGGGAGGCTACGAAGACGACGCGGCCCCAGCCGGCGCCGACCATGTGCGGCAGCGTCGCCTTCGCCGCCGCGAACGCGCTCGTGAGGTTCAGGTCGAGCATCCGCCGCCACGTGGCCGCGTCGGTCTCGAGCAGCGCGCCGCCGGCGAAGCCGCCGACCGCGGCGACGAGCACGTCGAGCCGGCCCAGCGCGGCGACGAGGCGCGCCCCGAACGCCGCCACCGCCTCGACGTCGGTGACGTCCACCGGCTCGGCGAGGAGCCGGTCGCGGTCGGCCGGCGCGACGCGCGCCGCGAGCCAGTCGCGCTCGCGCGCGTCGAGGTACGGGATCGCGACGGTCGCGCCGTCGGCGAGCAGGCGCAGGCTCACCGCCTGGCCGAGGGCGCCGGTGCCACCCGTCACGAGGGCCACGCGGCCGGCGAGGGGCGTCATCGGGTCATTCGGGCGCGCCCATGATGGCCGAGCGCTGGATCTCGTCGTAGCGGACGCGGGTCACGTCGAACGCCTCGAGGCTGTCCCGGAGCCGCCTGAACGTCTGCTCGAACGAGGGCAGCGTCTTGCGCGCGCGCGTGAGCGGCGTCGTGCGCGCGAGCACGTAGTTCTTGACGTACGGGTGGGTGATGCCGCGCTTGCGGAGCTTCGCGACGACCGCGCCGAGCGCCTCGTCGGCCTCGCGGACCCGGTCGGCCCGCTCCTCCCGCGCCTCGAGCCCCTTCGTGAGCGTCAGCTTCAGGAACCGGTCCACCCGGCGGAGGATGGGCGCGAAGGCGCCGCCGGCGAACCGCTTGTTCTCCTCGTAGAGGAGGCCGAGCGTGACGAAGTGGGGCGACTCGAACTGGAAGGCCCAGGCCTCCTCCGTGCTCTGCGGCTCCTCCTTCGCGAGCGCCCGGTACATGCGGATCACCTCGAGCGACTTCTCCTTGAGGTTGTGCGCCTTCTCGACGTTGAGCGGCAGGACCTCGAACAGGACCTCCGGCTCGACGACGAGGATCGCCGGGACCGTGTCCACCCGGAGCTTGTCGAGGACGGCGCGGCGGTGGTTGCCGTTGGGCGTCCAGTAGATGCCCCCCCGCGGCGAGACCGCGACGATCGGGTCCACGAACCGGTCGAGACGCCGGACTGCCTCCGTGAGGCGCTTGACGTGGGTCGGCGAGAGGTCGCGCTGGTACGGGGACGCCTCGCACTTCGCCCGGGGCAGCAGGCAGAAGAGCTGCCAGTGGCCGCCGACCGGCTCCTGGTAGACGGCCAGCACACGCCCGCCGTCGCGCTCGACCTGCGCGGCGAGCGCCTGCGCCTCGCGCGAGGGCTCCTTCGCCATCGCCGTCAGCCGGTCCTCCGGAAGAGGACCAGCCATTCCTGGCTCTGCCGGAGCCGCACGGAGCGGGGCAGGAGGGCGCGCTCGAGCCGGAAGCCGGGCGCGAAGCGCCGGCGCACCTCGGCCGGCGGGACCGCGAACGGCGGTCCGGCGGCCCGGCGCCGGAGCGGGTAGAAGCACGCGAGGAGCCAGCCGCCGGGCCGGAGGATCGTGGCCATCGTCCGCACGTACTCGGCGCGCCGCGCGGGGTCGATCGCGCAGAAGCACGTGTACTCCCAGATGCCGTCGAAGGCGTTCGTGAAGTCGTGCGGAAGCGAGAAGATGTCGCGCTCGAGGAACTCGGCCGCGACGCCCTCCGCGCGGGCGAGGGCGCGCGCGGCCGCGACCGCGGGCGGGGAGAAGTCGAAGCCGACGGCGTCGTAGCCGTGGCGGGCGAGGAAGCGGACGTCGTGGCCGCGGCCGCAGCCCGGGACCGCGACGCGCCCGCGCGGCGGCGGCGTGCGCTCGACGAAGTCGACGAGCGGCGGCGCCGGCTCGCGCAGCTCCCAACCGTCGCCGCCGCGGGCGTAGAGATCGGTCCAGAACGCCGGCACGCTCACATCGGCCACGTCACGCCCTCGAAGGAGGCGATCACGCGGCGGGCACCCGCCGCGGAGAGCTCGTCCGCCGCGTGCGCGGTGCTCACGCCGACGACCGGCATGCCCGCGCGCCGCGCCGCCTCCACGCCGACGACGGAGTCCTCGAACACGAGGCACGCGCCCGGCTCGAGCCCGAGGCGCCGCGCGGCCAGCAGGTACACCTCGGGATCGGGCTTGCCGCGCCACACGTCCTCCGAGGCGACGACCACCTCGAAGTGCCGCCGGAGCCCGAGCCCCGCGAGGAGGCGCTCGGCGTCCTCGCGGGCCGCGGAGGTCGCGACCGCGCGCGGGATCCCGCGGGCGGCGAGCGTTTCGACGAAGGTGGGGGCGCCCGGGATCGCGACGACGCCCGCGCGCGCGAGCCGCTGGTAGTGCGCGCGCTTGCGCCCCGCGAGGCGGCGCGCCTCCGCCTCGGGCACGGGCCGGCCCAGCAGCAGGGCGACGGCCTCGGCGCCGGGCCGGCCGATCGTGAGCCGCCAGTGCTCCTCCCGGGCGGGGCGCTCGCCGAGCTCGTCGAGCAGCGCGCGCCAGGCGGCCCGGTGGTGGGCGCCCGAGTCCACGAGCACGCCGTCCATGTCGAAGATCACGCCGCGCGGAGTCATCGGTCGATCATCTCACCGCTCGGCTCGCGCCGCGACGGCGCTCACCTCGCACGGCCTGTCCTCCGGCCATTTCACCGCTCGGCTCGCGCCGCGACGGCGCTCACCTCGCACGGCCATCAGCGCAGCCGGTAGAGCGGGGCCAGCGCGCGGAAGGTCTCGAGCGCGGCGGCCCGGTACTGG
>MGBU01000188.1 GCA_001790205.1 Candidatus Rokubacteria bacterium GWA2_73_35
GCTCGGCTATCCGCTCGACGTCATCGGCGAGCGGCAGAAGCTCGGCGAGCCCGAGGACTTCCACGCCGGCGGCAGCGACTGCTCGGGCATCGTCTGGGCCGTCGGCCGCGACGTCCGGAGCGTCAAGATCGGCGACGAGGTCATCGTCCACAGCGGCTGGTGGCGCCCGGACGATCCGTGGGTGCGCTCGGGCAAGGACCCGATGCTCGCGGAGAGCACGCGCATCTGGGGCTATCAGACCAACTACGGCAGCTACTGCCAGTTCGCGCGCGCCCAGGCCCACCAGTGCGTGCCGAAGCCCGCGCGGCTGACCTGGGAGCAGGCGGGCTGCTTCCTCCTCTGCGCCTCGACCGCGTACCGGATGCTCATGGGCTGGGCGCCCCACGTCGTCGAGCGCGGGGACGTCGTGCTCGTCTGGGGCGCGGCGGGCGGGCTCGGGAGCATGGCGCTCGAGATCACGCGCGCCCTCGGCGGGCGCGCGGTCGCCGTCGTCTCCGACGACGCCAAGAAGGCGTTCTGCCTCGAGCACGGCGCCGCGGGCGTCGTCAACCGGAGCCAGTTCTCGCACTGGGGGCCGATGCCCGACACCAAGGACGCCAAGGCCTACGGCGAGTGGGCCAAGGGCGCCCGCGCGTTCGGCAAGGCCGTCTGGGACGCCCTCGGCGAGCGGACGAGCCCGCGGATCGTCTTCGAGCATCCCGGCGAGGCGACCCTGCCCACGTCCGAGTTCGTCTGCGCCACCGGCGGCATGATCGTGATCTGCGCTGGCACGACGGGCTACAACGTGACCCTCGACCTGCGCTACCACTGGATGCGCCAGAAGCGGTTCCAGGGCAGCCACCTCTCGAACGACGAGCAGGCGGCGGCGGTGACGCGGCTCGTGGCCGAGGGCCGGGTGGACCCGTGCCTGTCGAAGACCCACGCCTTCGACGACATCCCCGCGTGCCACCAGCTCATGCTCGAGAACCGGCACCCGTACGGGAACATGGGCGTCCTCGTCAACGCCCCGAAGCCCGGCCAGGGCGCCACCGCCTGAGGGCGCCGGCGTCAGCGAGTCCGGCGCCCTCTGTGCGATCGTCGCCGAGGACGTCGCCCCGGAGGAGAGCACCACCGCGCAGCAGCGCAGCGATGGCTCGCTGTGAGCCGTTCGTTCGGGATCCTGCTCACGGTTTCGGCCGGGGCCGGCTACGGCCAACGCTGAGTATATCGGTCGCAGATGCGTCGCAGAAAGGTCTCGTAGTGTAAGGGGTCGCCCACCTGCGGGGCAGGAGCAGCTGTAACCAACTGGGTGCTTCCGCTGGCGATGTTGTCGTGCTCTACAACAATGGCCCCGTTCGCTTCGAGCCCAGCAACATCCACCGCGCTTCTGATTGGAAGCGCGCGAAGCAGGTTAAGCGTCCCCTCTACGAGGGCTCTGACATTTCTGTGGGTGTTGATCTCATTTCGAAGCGGAGACTTGAATCGACCGGCCAGATTGACGATCGTAAGGGCCGCCGCTACCGCGGCGGGATCATATCTGTGCAGAAATTGATGGTACGAGTCCAGATCGCGTTGTCGATTTCGGCGGGCCTTTCCGTGTTCTGTCATGATCGTCTTTGCTTCGATCGCGATTCGAATCGTCGCCGGTGGCTCACGAGCGATCATTTCTGCCGGCGGCTTCGATTTTGCACCCCCGGGTGGCGGGCCAAGAACTAGATCAATGTTCCATTCACTGTTTCCCACTATCACCTTGCGCTGGAGATCGTAGACCAGTCTTCCCGCGGCAGCATGTTCAGCGATCTTTGGACACGACGTCAGCAGGTCCGCCAGAACGAACCCGCAGAGAGCGTAGCCGTGTTTGCTGGAGCGGGGATGATAGCCCGCTTCGTTGAGGTGCGCGACAAACAACTCAGGGGCCGGCATCACCCAGCGGTGGTCACAATTCGTGTCTGCGCCTCGATGGGTGCGGAGAGTGCCGCGACACCGAGGCTTTCGAAGAAATGGACTTTCGCGTCGATGTACCCCTGTTGAAACCTGGC
Organism: Candidatus Rokubacteria bacterium GWA2_73_35; assembly: GCA_001790205.1. GTDB lineage: Bacteria > Methylomirabilota > Methylomirabilia > Rokubacteriales > CSP1-6 > GWA2-73-35. The sequence goes on from MGBU01000188.1 coordinate 2,019, forward strand.
TTTGCCGACCTCGATGTATCGCGGCTCTATCTCATACCCGATACTCGACCGATGCGCATCGATAGCCGCAGCCGTCGTCGTCCCGGTGCCCCAGAACGGATCCAACACGCTGTCACCGACAAACGAAAACATGTTGATGAGCCGGAACGCCACCTCCTTAGGGTACGGCGCGGGATGGCCCTGTAGGCGAGCTTGCCCCGGGACATCCGTCCAGACTTGCCTGAACCATCGATCGTGATCCTTGCGATCGATGATGCTGAGTGCTCGCTGCTCCGATGTGGGGTTGCGGTAAGCCCCCGGCTTCCGCAGAATGAGGATGTATTCAACGTCGTTCTTGATGACCGCGTTCGGCTCGTAGGGTTTGCCCAAGAAGGTAGAGCCATTGCCATCAACTTCCGTTGCCGCGTTCGCGATCTTGTACCAGAAAATCGGGCTCAGATAGTCGAATCCGGCCTCCAGACACATGGAAGCGATGTCGGCATGTAGCGGGACGACGCTGTGACGACCAGCCTTCCGCCGCGACAAACACACGTCACCCACCACGACACACAGACGACCACCGGGAACCAGTAGTTGGAAGCATCGTTCCCAGACACTTCGAAGTTCCTTACTGAATGCTCGGTAGTCCGCCAGGTTCCCCAGTTGCGCGTCGATACCATCCGGGTATTCCTTGAGGTTCCAGTAGGGCGGCGAGGTGACAACCAAGTGAACAGACTCGGCACCGAGTTCGCTCATTCGGCGCCCATCCCCAAGATACACGCGATGCTCTGTGTTCAGGATCGCTGGCTTGCGGGCCCAAGCACGACGCTTCGCGGCAAACTTCGCATCGATCGTCAGTTCTCGTCCAGCCGTCATCATGGCCCGGCTCCGTCTACGACTTCGCGTAAGGTTGGGCGAAACCTACTAGATACGGTCCCCTCCGTCAAGAGGCACTCATTATTTGGCACTCAACACATGGCGAGGTCAAGTTTATTTTTCTCCGTTGGCCATTCTCTTAGGATGGGTGCCATGAGACACCACGCATGAAGACGCTCGCGATCCTGGTCGGCGGGGGCCCGGCCCCCGGCATCAACGCGGTCATCGCGGCAGCGACGATCGAGGCGCGCAACCAGGGCTGCCGGGTGCTCGGCTGCTACGACGGCTACAAGTGGCTCGTCGAGGGCAACACCGAGCACGTCGTCGAGCTGACCATCGACGACCTCTCGCGCATCCACTTCGACGGCGGCTCGATCATCCGCACCTCGCGCACCAACCCCGCGCGCTCGCCCGAGGGCGTGACGCGCGTCGCCGAGGCGCTCAAGCGGCTCGGCGTCGAGCACCTCATCACCATCGGCGGCGACGACACGGCGTTCGCCTCCTCGCGCGTCGCGCGGGCGATGCCCGGGCTCACCGTCGCGCACGTGCCGAAGACGATCGACAACGACCTCCCTCTGCCCGGCGACATCGTGACCTTCGGCTACACGACGGCCTGCAACCTCGGCAAGGAGCTGGTCCGCAACCTCATGCAGGACGCCTCCACGACCGAGCGCTGGTTCTTCGTGACGGTCATGGGCCGCCGCGCCGGCCACCTGGCCCTCGGCATCGGCGGCTCGGCCGGCGCGACGCTCACGGTGATCGCCGAGGAGTTCGCCGAGCCGAAGATCCCCCTCGACCGGGTCGCCGACGTCCTGGAGGGCGCGATCATCAAGCGGCGCATGCAGGGGCGCGAGCACGGCGTCGCGATCCTCTCCGAGGGCCTGGCCGAGAAGCTCGAGCTCGACCCGATCGCGCCCGTCGAGCGCGACCAGTACGGCAACGTGCGGCTGGGGGAGCTCGACCTCGGGCGGCTGCTCAAGGATCGCGTGGCCGGCCGCCTGCGCGCGCGCGACGTGGACGTGACGATCGTCCCCAAGGACATGGGCTACGAGCTCCGCTGCGCCGCGCCGGGCGCCCACGACATCCAGTACTGCCGCAGCCTCGGCTACTGGGCCACGCGCTTCCTGCTCGACGGCGGGAGCAACGCGATGGTCACGATCCAGGCGGGACGGCTCGTCCCGATCCCGTTCGCCCTCATGCTCGATCCGAAGACGGGCAAGGTCCGGGTGCGGTACGTGGACGTGGACTCGGAGATGTACCAGACGCTCTACGCGTACATGATCCGGCTCAAGCCCGAGGACTTCGACGACCCGGCGACGCGCGCCGCGCTCGCCCGCGCGGGCAACCTCGACGAGCAGGAGCTCGTGAGCCGCTTCGGCCCGCTCGTCAGCCGCCCGGCCTAGGCCGGCGGGAGGCGCGCTACCGGGGCCGCTGCCCCGCCGCGTCCACGGGTGTCGGCGCCCCGGCCGCGGATCGGGACGACTCTCCCGCAAGTCGAGGCGTCCGCGCCGAGGGCACGGGCGCCTTAGCGTCGGGAGGAAGCCTGGGGCGTTCGCCCTCGCCCAGCACCGGGGAGCCCAGCTCCTGCTCCGGCACCGGAACGAAGGTCGGTCCCGTCACCAGGAACGGCTCCCGCCGCCCGAGAGCCGCCGCCTCGGTTCTCACCGCGTCCCGCACCTCGGGCCACCACCTCCGCACGTCGCCGAAGTCCGCCCGCTCGGGGAAGCGGGCCAGCAGGTGGTGCGTGAAGATCCCTCCCTGGTGCGCGTCGCTCTCCGGCGCGCACCCGCTCCACAGGACCAGGACCTCGCGCTTCGCCACGGGCGCGAAATCCCTGAAGTCCCCGCTGAGGCAGGTGTCCAGCACGAGGACGGACCGGGCAGCTCCCAGGACCTGGGAGATCCACGCGAGGTCGAGCACCGGCAGGCGGCTCGTGCCCTCACCGGGCCCGGCCTTGAGCAGCAGCGTGCCGGGCCCGCGTCGGAACGATGCCTTCTGCCGGCCCCCCTCGGCGCCGCCGTGGTCCGACGGCACGGAGAAGTAGAAGATCAGCGTGTCGCCCGGCTGCGTCGCGAGCGACAGCCGCTGGAAGGCGTTGTCGAGCCGGTCGGGCGTCGCGTCGGGACCGGCGAGGAGCCTGAGGTTGTCGCTGCGCACGCCGGCCTTTTCCAGAGCGGCGGCGACGGCGCGCGCGTCGCGCTCGGCGAACCTGAGTCGCGGCGCGGCGGCGCCGACCTCGTTGACGCCGACGACCACCGCGAAGACCTCGGCGTCGCGCCGTTCGCGCACGGCGGTCAGCTCGGTCTGGCCGACGAGCGTCCCGTCCGTGCCGAAGACGCGGATTCCGACTCGATAGGTGCCCGGCGCCGGCAGCTCGATCGTCGTCCTCAGCTCCTCGACGAGGCGCGGGGTGTCCGGCCTGAAGGTCTGCCACGTCTTGTCATCCACCAGGATTTCGTAGCGGCCGATCGGACGCGCCGCGCGGAGCGTCCGCTCGAGCGCCACGCCACGCCCCGGTGTGAACAGCGTGTAGGTCACGGGTTCGAGGCGCACGCCCTCGTCGGCCCTCGCGCCGGGCGCGGTCAGGAGCACGGCCAGACCCGAAACGAGGCCGAGCGCCCTCAGGTGGTGCCCGGTCCGCCTCACGGAATCACCGGGAGCAACCAACCCTGGAAGCGACCGATCCCCATCGGTCTCTGGTCCTGGGTCTCTTTCATCATTCCCCGGCGGACGTGGTCCATGAGGCCGTACATCGAGATCGCCTTCACCCCGCCCGCTTCTTCCACGGCCGGGCCATCGCCCCGCCCGCGCAGGGCGCCGAGGAGGATCTTGGCGAAGAACCCGCGGTCGCGGTCGCCGTAGGGCTGCAGGAGGCACCTGCCGTCCGGCGAGTCCTTGGCCTTCTGGTATGGCAGTGCCGAGGCGATGATCGCCACCTCCGCTCCCACGCGCGCGTCCAGTTCCTTCTCCACGAGCGCCGCGCCGCTGTAACAGGTGTCGATGATCATCAGCAGGCGCCGTGCGCCCCCCTTCCACACGCTCAGGCGGAACGGCCGGAGCAGCTCGCTGAGCGCGAGGTTCCTCTGGTGAAACCGCCACCAGTTGCCGGTGAACTCCCCGTCGTGGGGGATCAGGTACAGAGGGTCCTCGATCACGGGACCGCGCACACCGTGCCCCGAGAACACGAGGATCACGGTGTCCTGATGGGTCGTCCGCTCGAGCATGTCCGCGAATGTGTCGAGCATGCCCTGCTTCGTCGCCTGCTCGTCGACCAGGTCCTTGACCTCGACCTGACGCAGCGACCGCAGCAGCTCCTCCTTGCCCGAGTACGCCGTGAGGCGGACGCTCTCGAAGTACGCCCGGATGGCGCGCGCGTCGTTGGCGGGATAGCAGAGATTCGGTACGCGCTTCTCGGTCTCCTTGTACTTGCTGATCCCGATGGCCAGCACGAACACCCGCGGAGCCGGCGCGAACGGGACCTCGACCCGGGACGACAGGATCTCGCGGGGCTGCGCGCCGCCGCGCCGCAGGACAACCCGAAAGGCCGTCCGGTTCCGCTGAAGCCTGACCCTGTACGTCTTCGTCACGGCGCCGCGCTCGGGAGGTACGAGTGGCTCGTCGCACAGGCCCTTCGCGCACGACGGCAAAGACACGGCGTCCCAGCGCTCCTCGTCCGCCGCCGTGGTGACCGATTCGAGACGGATGGTGAACGCGGCGGACCGCAGGCGCTCCTCCAGTGTCGTCTCCGGGAACTCCACGCGAGCCACGACCTCGACCTCGCCGCGCTCATTCGCGCGAGCCAGGTCAGGCACCGTGACGTGCACCTTCGGCTCGGGTCTGGCCTTCTCTGGGGTGCGCGCGACGCCCTCGGCTCCACGCGTCGTTGGGGGCAGCGGCTGCGTGACTCTCGTCGTCGCGGGCGGCTGGGCTGTCGCCGTCCCCGTCGCCGCCAGGAGGGCGGCGCCGACCGAGCACGCGAGCAGGAGGCGCCGCGTCACCGACACCCTCGCATCACCGGGCGGGAGCGAGCCTCGAGGCCTCGGCCACGTGCACCGCGAACCGGGCCTCCAGGTCGCGGACGGCGGGGTCGCTGACCGACTTCGTCGTGCCCGCTTGCCGGAGCTTCTCGGCCTGGCGGGCCAGGGAGTAGAAGTTGTCTTCGATCGCGACGAGCCTGGTCTTGCGCTCCTGGTACGCGTCCTGGCTGATCGCGCACGCGTTCCAGTCGGCGCAGAGGTCGCGCAGCCACGCGACGCTGTTCAGCGTCTTGTCGGCGACCTCCGCAATCTTGTCGCGCGACAGGCCGAGCTCGACGCCGACCTTCTGGAGGACGGAGGCCTTGGCCTTGATGTTCGCGGCCGAGGACGCGAACTGCGCCTCGCAGGGCCGCTGGTAGCGCACGCCCCCGGGGTCGAGCGCGCACGTGATCGGCCCCGGCTGGGCGGAGGTGAGCCGCCCGTCGGAGGCGCCCGAGTTGCAGAACGCGGTAAGCCCGAGCACCACCAGGGTCATCCCGGGAGTGTTCATGCCGGTCCCCCTCCTGAAGCCTGGTGCAATTGCACCATTCTGGTACTACTTCGTGCCGCCGTCAAGGCCGTCGTGGCCCTATTGTTCCTGCCGGGCCCCGCCCTCCCCCGCCTCGCGATAGCCGGGCTCGCCCGGCAGCAGCACCCGCCGCGTTCCCCCCTCGACGATCACCCGCGGCCTGATCGTCGGCACGGGACGGCCCTGGAGGCGCCGGAGCGTCGCGGCGGCGGAGACCTCGCCGTCGAGCAGGCCGAGGTTCCTGATCGTCGGAACGCGCAGCGAGAGCTCGCCGCGCCGGGTCGCCGCGAGCGCCTCCCCGGGCGCGAGCCAGCGGACCTCGGTGATCTCGTGGGCGTCGGCGACCGCGTCCTGTCCCGGCGGCATCGGCGCGGCGAAGAACCGGGTGTCGAAGCGCAGGGGCTGGACGTCCGGCGTGATCCAGTGGGCGAAGTAGACGAGCCGGTCGGTCGCGAGCACGAGGCGCTCGGCGCGCACCATGTCCCAGAACGCGCGGTGGTCCGCCTGGCAGGCGCGCCGGTGGTCCGCGAAGCGCGCGTCGGCGGCGCGCGCGGGCGCGCCGTCCGGGCCGTACGCGAGGAGGATGCCGACCTCCTCGAACGTCTCGCGGATCGCGCCGATCCAGTAGCCGAGCGCGGCGTGCGGCGCCGTCTCGAGCCCGAGCACCCGCGTCGCCCGCGCGGGGTCCGGGCCCGCGCACCAGGCGGCCGCATCGTCCGGGTTGTCCTCGGCCTCGACCTTGCCGCCCGGGAACACGAAGTCCCCCGCGGCGAACCGGCTCGCGCCGTGGCGCCGGATCAGCAGGACGTCGAACGCCCCCGCGGGGCGGTCGCGGAGCAGGGCGAGCGTGGCGGCGGGCGCCGGCGTCGCGGGCGGCGGTTTGACGGGCACGACGTACTGTGACACGATGAGCGGGCCGCTGTCATCACCCCGAGGAGGACACGTCCGCATGGGCGCCGAGGCGCGACTCAAGGAACGGAACATCACGCTGCCGCAGCCGGCCACGCCGGTCGCCAACTACGTCGGCGCCGTGCGCACGGGCCCGCTGCTCTTCGTCTCGGGCCACGGCCCGCTGCGCACCGACGGCAAGCCCTCCGCACGGGGCAAGCTCGGGCGTGATCTCACCGTCGAGCAGGGCTACCAGGTGGCGCGCGAGGTCGGTCTGTCGCTGCTCGCGACGACGCGCGCGGCCCTCGGCAGCCTCGACCGGGTCAAGCGGGTCGTGAAGGTGCTCGGCATGGTGAACTCGGCGGAGGGCTTCAGCGACCAGCCGAAGGTCATCAACGGCTTCTCGGATCTGATGGTCGAGGTGTTCGGCGAGGCCGTCGGCAAGCATGCGCGCTCGGCGGTCGGCATGGCGGAGCTCCCGATGGGCATCCCCGTGGAGATCGAGCTGGTGCTCGAGGTCGAGTCACCCGAGCGCTGACGGAGCGGAGGTCTGATGGCGCTGCTCTTCGATGCCTACATCACCCTGGTCTCCCTGGTCTTCCTCGGGATCCTGGGGATCATCAGCGGCGTGGCGGTGCCGGCCCTGTTCATGGCGGCGGCCGCGCCCTGGCTCGACTGGCTCCTGCCCATCCGCCCGAAGCGGCGCTAGCTCCCGCCGGCCGCTTCGAGCAGCGCGGGGATCATGCGGAGCGCCTCGGCGATCCTCGGCCCGTACCAGGAGAAGCGCTTGCCGTCCACCAGCTCGATCCGCCGCGCGCCGACCGCCGCGAAGTCGGCCACGTGCGCGGCACGGAAACGGAACGGCTCGTCCGGCAGCAGGATCACCTCCGGCCGCCGCGCGGCGACCTCCTCGAGCGTGACGCTCGGGTAGCGCTCGGCGCGGTCGCCGAAGACGTTCCGCCCCCCGCAGACCGCGAGCACGTCGTGGATGTACGTGTCGGCGCCGATGGTCATGTACGGCTCGCGCCAGATCGGGTAGAAGACCGGGACGGGCGGGCGCCGCGCGCACTCGGCGCCGACGCGCGCGAGGAGGGGCTCGAGCTCCGCCAGGAGCTCGTCCGCGCGCGCCGCGGCGCCGGTGAGCGCCCCGAGCTCCCGGATCATCCCGAGGCCCTCCGCGACGGTGCGCGGGTAGGTCACCCAGACCGGGATCCCCCAGGCGCGCAGGCGCTCGACGTGCTCGCGCACGTTCTCCTCGATGTTCGCGACGACGAGGTCGGGGGCGAGTCCCCGGATCCGGTCGAGGTCGGGGTCCTTCGTGCCGCCGACGCGGACCTTGCCCCGCACCGCGGCACGCGGCTCGGCGCAGTAGGTCGTGACGCCGACGAGCGCGTCCGCCAGGCCGAGCGCGCAGAGGGTCTCGGTCGTGGAGGGCAGGAGCGAGACGATGCGGCGCGGCGGCCGGCCGAGCGTGAGCGCCGCGCCGGAGGCGTCGACCCGCGCGGCCATCACCCGATGCGGCGGCTCCGCAGACGGTCCACGAGCGCGATCGTCTCGCGCAGCCGGTCGGCCACCTCCGCGTCCCACTTCATGACCTCCTCGAACGGCGCCTTGCGCTCGATCGCGTCCTCGAGGTTGGTCACCGCCACGCCGAACACCTTGAGCACCCGCCGCGTCTCGTCAGTCGGCATCGCGTCGCTCCTCAGTCGGCCTCGAGCTCGGGGGCGTCCCGCCAGCCCGGCGCGCCCCCGGGCTTGAAGTTCCTCGTCCCCACGAAGTGCAGGCCGTGATGGAGATTCACCTTGTACTTCCCCCCGCCCCAGCGCGCGGCGATCCAGCCGGCCGGGTCCCCGAGGAACGGCTCCATCTCGTCGGCGGAGAGCCGCGCGAGCCACTTGAAGCGGATCGTTCCCGCGAACGGCGCCTGCACCCCGATCGTCGCGGTGAGCGCCGGCCACACGCGGGCGAATTCCTCGAGGAGCTGCCGGCGCGTCGGCCGCTCGACGCCCCGGTTAAGGAGGTTGCGCGCGAGGTACGGCTCGATCAGCTCCCAGCACCAGGCGGCGATCACCGCGGCGCGAGTGTATCATGGCCGCGTGGCCGCGCCCGCGCCGATGGCCCTGCGACGTGCCGCGCTCTGGGCCCTGCTGGCGACGCGGCTCGCGGGCGGCTGGGGCGTGGGCTGGGACATCCGCTGGCACCTCCTGATCGGCCGCGACTCGTTCTGGATCCCGCCACACCTGCTGACCTACGCCTCCGTCGCGGCGGGCGCCGTGCTCTCCCTCGGCGTCCTCCTGCACGAGACCCGGCGGGCGCGGCGCGGGGCCGGCGGCCCGGACACGGTCCGCGCGGCCGGGCTCGTGGGCACCCCCGGCTTCCACGTCGCCTGGTGGGGCACCGCCCTCATCATCCTCGCCGCGCCGCTCGACGACCTCTGGCACCGGCTGTTCGGGATCGACGTCACGCTCTGGAGCCCGCCGCACCTGCTGGGCTTCGCGGGCTCCCAGGTGACCGGCCTCGGGGGCCTCGTGATCGCCCGCGAGGTCTACGCGCCCGGCCGCGCGCGCGCCGCGGCGCTGGCGCTCGGCGGCACCTTCCTGCTCGGCACGTTCTCCGTGCTCGCCGACCCGGCCGTGCAGACCGCGTTCCGCCGCGGGGGCGTCTTCTTCTTCACGCACGCGATGCTGGGCGGCCTCGCCTTCACGTTCACGCTCGTGCTGCTCGCGCGCCTCACCGGGCGCCGGAGCGCGCCGCTCGTGCTCGCGCTGGGCGTGGTGCTCGTGCACGCGTCGATCATCGGCGTCGGCGACCTCGGCTTCGCGCTCCTCCAGCCGGTGCCCGCCCTCGAGGCGGCGCTCGCCGGGGACCCGGGCTCGCCGATCGCGCTCGCCCACGAGATGGCGCGGCGCAACGGCGGCGTGCCCGGACGCTCCCTCACCCTGCGCCTCGTCCCGCTCCTGCCCGCGGCGCTGATGGTCCTCGTCGACGCGCGGCGGCGCTGGCGCCTGGCCGCGCTCGTCTTCGGGGCCACGCTCCTCGCCGCCTCGGGCGTGACGCTCGGCCGGGCGCCCGCGCTCGCCCACGCGCTGCCCGCGCCCGGCGACGCCCTGCTCGCGCTCGCGCTCACGCTCGCGGCCGCGCTCGCGGGGGGCTGGTGCGCCGTCCGGCTCGCGGCGGTGCTCGAGCCCGCCGGCGGCGCGCCCGCGCGCACCGCGGCTCAGGTCTGAGCCGGGCCGAGCCAGGCGCGGCGGAAGCCGGGAGCGCGCCACGCGGCGAGACGGTCGAGCAGCTCGTCGGGCGCCCCGCCGAAGAGCAGGAGCGCCGCGTACTCGGGCCGCACGAAGCCCTCGTCCACCGAGTGCGCGAGCATGCGCTTGAGACCGTCCCAGTAGCCCTCGACATCGAGCGCGCCGACCGGCTTGGCGTGGATCCCGAGCTGCGACCACGTGAGGACCTCGAGCGCCTCCTCGAGCGTGCCGAGCCCGCCGGGTAGCGCGACGAACGCGTCGGCGAGCGCCGCCATCGTCGCCTTGCGCTCGTGCATGGAGCCGACGACGCGCAGATCGGTGACGCCGGGGTGCGCGAGCTCGCGTGTCGCGAGCCCGTTGGGGATGACGCCGATCACCTCGCCGCCGCCGGCGAGGACCGTGTCGGCCAGCACCCCCATGAGACCGACCGAGCCGCCCCCGTAGACGAGGCCGAGGCCGCGCCGACAGAGCACCGCGCCGAGCGCGCGCGCCGCGTCGGCGTACGCGCGGCGGGCGCCGGCCGCGGAGCCCGCGAACACGCAGACGCGCTTCACGGCAGGTGCGCCTCCACGAACTCGGCCGAGAGCGTCCCGCGGCAGACTTCCTCGACGGGGCCCTCGAGGCGGAGCGACCAGTCGGGGCGGACCTCGATGACGAGCTCCCCGCCGGGCATCCGCACCCGGACGCGGCCGTGGTCGCACAGGCCGTTCCGGACCGCCGCCGCCGCGGCGCCGCACGACGACGAGCCGGACGCCAGCGTGAAGCCGGCGCCGCGCTCCCAGATGAGGATGTCGAGCGTGTCGCGCGCGTGCACGCGCGCGAACTGGACGTTGGTCCGGTTGGGGAACGCCGGGTGGCGCTCCACGAGCGGGCCGAGGCGGCGGCACGCGGCCTCGTCGAGCCGGTCCACGAACACGACGCAGTGGGGGTTGCCCACCGAGACCGCCGTCACCGAGAGCGCGGTGCCGTCGGCGAGCTGGAGGGGTACGCCGACGACCTCGCGGTCCGGGCCGCTCATGGGGATCTCGGGCGCCCGGAACGTCGCCCGGCCCATCTCGACCGTGACGAAGCCGACGCGGCCGTCCCGGACGTGGCACCGGCACTCGACCACGCCCCCCTTGGTGTCCACGGTGAAGGTCGCCGCGCTCGCGTGCCCGTGGTCCCAGAGGAACTTCGCGAAGATCCTGAGGCCGTTGCCGGACTTCTCCGCCTCGCTGCCGTCGGGGTTGAAGATCCGGAGCCCGAAGTCGGCGCGCGTGGTCGGCACGCGCAGCAGGATCCCGTCGGAGCCGACGCCCCGGTTGCGGTCGCAGATCCTCACGATCGCCCGCGCGGAGAGGGGTCCGGGCAGGTCCTCCTCGCTCATCACGATGTAGTCGTTGCCGAGGCCGTGACCCTTCACGAAGGGAATCATGGCCGTCCGAGCTCGACCCGCCGGCCCGTCGCCGCGGAGACGTAGGCCGCGTAGATCACCTCGACCACCTCCCGGGCCAGCAGGGCCCCCGCGAGGGGCTCGCGCCGCTCCCGGACGGCGCCCACGAAGTCCTCCAGCTCCTGGGGGTACCCGCGCATCCAGTCCTCCTCGGGGCTCGGGAACTGCCAGCCGGCCTTGGTCTCGACTTTCTCGCTGATGTACTCGTCACCCCACACGGCCGCGTCGGGCGCGTACGCGGCGAGCGTGGTGTTGGGCGTGATGTTCGCGTGGACGACCCCGTTCGTGAGGTACGCGCTCACGACGTTCCGCACGCCGCCGAGCGTGACGTCGGTCGCGTGGACCGTCGCCAGCGTGCCGTCCTCGAACGTGACGACCGCGACCGCCCAGTCCTCGACGTCCTCCGCCCGGGTGGACAGGTAGCGGCGCAGCCCCACGATCGACGGCAGGCGCGTGAGGCTCGCCACCTCGGCCGTGACCGCTCGCGCGCGGATCGGGCGGCCGCGGCGGCGCTGCCCCTCCCAGTGCTTGAGGTGCAGCACCGCGCCGACCGGGTGCGAGCCCATCCGGAGGAGCGAACCGCCGCCGGAGGTCCGCCAGCGCGCGGCGTACGCGGCGTGGGACCCCGAGTGGCTCTCCTCGGCCCGGAGCTCGAGGATCGCGCCCCCGCTCGCCTCGACGAGCCGCCGGAGCTTCGCGACGGGCGGCGCGTAGACGAAGTCCTCCGCGTAGCAGAGCGTCACGCCGGCCCGCGCCACGGCGTCGAGCACCGCGTCGGCGTTCGCGAGCGCCCGCGCGCGCATCGCCTCCCGCGGCTCGGTCGCCTCGCAGAAGGCGCCGGTCAGCGGCTTCTCGACGATCACGTGCCTGCCGGCGCGCGCCGCGGCGATCGCGATCTCGTGGTGCGTGTCGGTCGTCGAGCAGATGTCCACGACCTCGACGTCCGGCGCCTCGACGAGCGCCCGGTAGTCGGTGAAGACGCGCGGGATGCCGTGGCGCGCGGCGAACGCCTCCGCGCCGGCGCGCGTCCGGGCGCAGACGGCGGCCAGCTCCGCTCTCGCGCCGCGCAGCGGCCGGTAGTTCACCGCGTGCAGCTCGGCGGCGAAGCCCGCGCCGACGATCCCGACGCCGAGCGGTCTCACGCGAGCCCCGCGCGCAGCCAGTCGCGCAGGCGCGCGCCGCGGGACCGCGCGTCGCACGGCAGCCGATGGCGCCATTTGGCCGCGAAGCGCGCCAGCGACGCGTCGCGCAAGCCGAGATCCGCGCGCTCGCGCGCGGGGTCGCGCGCGAAGTCCCGCGCCCGCGTCCCGCCCCCGCGGTGGACGAACGGGGCGTGGACGACGAGGCAGCGCCGGCCGCGCTCGCGGACCGCGAGAGACAGATCGCGATCGTGGCCGTGGTAGAACCCGTAGCCCTCGTCGAAGCCGCCGATTTCCTCCATGAGCGCCCGGGGCAGGCACATGCAGACGGAGTCGACGAACGCCACCTCCTCCCAGGGCGCGCGCACCGTGGGCCCCTCGGCCAGGCTGTGGACGATCGTCCGGCCGACGGCGCGGCCGTCGCGGCGGAGCCGCTTGGCGCCGTAGAGGCCGGCGAGGCCCGCGCCGGACGTGTCGAGCGCCGCGAGCAGCCGCGCGAGCCACGCGGGCTCGACCGCCTCGGTGTCGTTGTGCAGGAAGCAGAGGATCTCGGTCTCCGCGAGGCGCCAGGCGCGGTTGAGCGCGGCGATGACCGGGCCGCCCGCGGGGCGCCGCTCGAACGCGAGCGGGTACGGGTACGCGAAGCGCTCGAAGAGCTCCGCCGTCCCGTCGGTCGAGCCGTTGTCCACGACGGCGAGCCGGAACGGCGCCGTCGTCGTGCGCAGGCTCTCGAGGCAGGCGCGGGTCAGCGCGAGGCCGTCGAACACCACCATCACCAGGGTGACTCGCGCGTCCATGCGCCGCGCGACGCGCCGTCCGTCCTAGCGCCGGTCGAGCGGAACGTAGGCGAGGTGCGTCGACCCCGTGTACTCCGAGCGCGGCCGGATCAGCCGGTTGTTGGCGTGCTGCTCCATGACGTGCGCCGTCCAGCCCGCCACCCGGCTGATCGCGAAGATCGGCGTGAACGCGTCGGTCGGGATGCCCATCGACGCGTACGCCGCGCCCGAGTACAGGTCCACGTTCGGGTAGATGTGCTTGTCGGCGGAGACGAGGCGCGCGACGATGTCGAGGATCTCGACGGCGCTCGTGTCGCCGGTCTGCCGGCCCAGCTCCGTCGCCAGACGGCGCAGGTGCCGGGCGCGCGGGTCCTCGACGCGGTACACGCGATGGCCGAAGCCCATGACGCGCGCCTTGTCCGCGAGCGCCTTCCGGATCCACGCCTCGGCGCGCACGGGCGTCTTGATCCGCTCGACCATGCGCATGACCTGCTCGTTGGCGCCGCCGTGGAGCGGGCCCTTCAAGGCGCCGATCGCGGAGGTGATCGCCGAGTGCACGTCGGACAGGGTCGCCGCGGTCACGCGGGCGGCGAACGTCGAGGCGTTGAACTCGTGGTCGGCGTGCAGGATGAGGCCCACGTCGAACGTCTTCACGGCGAGCGGGCTCGGCCGGGCGCCCCGCATCATGGCGAGGAAGTTCGCCGCGAGGCCGAGCCGCGGATCCGGCGCCACGGGCGTCTTGCCGCGGCGGATCCGCTCCCACGCGGCGACCAGGGTCGGGAGCTGTGCCGTGAGCCGGATCGACTTGCGGAGCGTGGCGTCGCGCGAGTTGTCCGCGGCGTCCGGGTCGAACGCGGAGAGCGCCGACACGCCGGTCCGGAGCACCTCCATCGGCGTGGTCTTCCTCGGCAGCGCGCGCAGGATCGCGAGGAGCTTCGGCGGCAGCCGCCGGTTCGCCGTGGACGCGAGCGCCCGCGTGTGGGCCACGAGCTCCTTCCGGGTCGGGAGGCCGCCGTGCCAGAGGAGGTAGACGACCTCCTCGAAGCTCGAGTGCTCGACCAGCTCGTCGACGTCGTAGCCGCGATAGACCAGGCGGCCCTCGTTGCCGTCGATGAGGCAGATGTCCGACGTCGAGACGACGACGTCCTCGAGACCCCCCTTGTGCTCGCCGCTCATGGGCTCCCTCGCCGCAGAGGTGTGAAGACCGGGTTTGCTTTTATCATACGCGGGGGGAGGCTTCAAGGGATGCCCGACCGCGTCGTCGATTTCTACGACCGCCATCCGATCAGCGAGGCGCAGGTGCTGGCCGCCGTCGCCCGGCGCCGCGGTGGCGTCGAGGGCGCGCTCACGGCCGAGGACCTGTTCGAGTTCGACCAGGACCACTACGGCGGGCTCGACGCGGTCGACACGCTCGCCCGGCGTGCCGGCGTCATCGCGCGGAGCCGGGTCCTCGACGTGTGCGCGGGTCTCGCGGGCCCGGCGCGCTTCCTCGCGAGCCGGCGCGGCTGCCGCGTCGTGGGCGTCGAGCTCCACGCCGGCCGCGCCGCCGGCGGCGCCCGGCTGACCCGGCGCGTGGGCCTGGCCGGGCGCGTCAGCGTCGTCCGCGGCGACGCGACGACGCTGCCCTTCGCCGCCGGCGCGTTCGACGCGTGCCTGAGCCAGGAAGCGTTCCTGCACATCGAGCGCAAGCCGTCGGTCCTCGCCGAGTGCCACCGCGTGCTCGCACCGGGCGGCCGGCTCGCCTTCACCGACTGGGTCGCCCGGCCGGGCCTCGGCGACCGCGCGCGCGAGCAGCTCCGGGAGTGGATGGCGGCGACCTCGCTCCAGACGCTCGAGGGCTATCGCGCGCTGCTCGGCCGCGTGGGGTTCGGCGCGGTGGAGGCCGAGGACCTGTCCGACGCGTGGCGCCAGGTCTTACGCGCGCGTCTCAGGATGTTTCGCGCGATGCGCGCGGACACCGTGGCGCGGCTCGGCGAGGCGCGCTTCGGGGAGTACGACCGCCTCTACGCGTTCTTCGTGGGCCTCGTGGAGGCGGGCCGGCTCGGCGGCGGCCGCTTCACCGCGACGCGCTAGCGGGTGGCTCGGCGGCGACGTCGTGCCGGGTCGGCCGCCGGCGCGCACGGCCTCCGGCGGGGCGGCCAATGAGTCTCGCGGACTACGTCGACGGCGATGGGCGCGAGCCCGGGGCGCGGGGGCCCCGGGAGCACCGTCTGGCGAGCCGTGTCGCCGCGCTCCGCTCCGGGCGGGGCGAGCGCGCCGCCGCGGGTCGACTGCCCTCGTGCCGCCCCGTGGGGGGATGGGGGGTCGCGCGCAGCCCCGCCCGAGCGAGCGACGGCATCCAGGCGAGCCAGCCCGGTGCGACCGGGGCCTTCGCGCCCCGGGCCCGGGCGTTAGCGTATTCCGCGGGACTCATTAGCGGCGGAAGCGGCGCAGCAAGTCCTGGAGTCCGCTCTCGATCTCCCGCGGCCTGACGTCGCGGAGGATCGTCGAGGGCACGACGCGGATCGAGGGGGCGGCGGCCGTGCCGGCGACGAGGGCCTTCACCTCCCCGCGCCCGTGGTTGATGCGGAGCGTGAGGTTCATCCGCCCGGTGCCGAGCGCGTAGTCGCCCGCGACGGCGACCTTCATTGCCCGGCTCGTGTAGAGGAGGTCTCGCGTCGTCGCCACGCCGTCCGCGATCCGGTAGGTGCCGGTGATCGAGTCGAACTCGAGCGGCGAGCCGAAGAGGGCCGCGGGAACGTCGGCGGCGAGCAGCGCCGAGACGGCGCCGCCCAGCCGCACCACGCCGTCCATGAGCCGGAGCGCCTGCGCGCCGACGACCCGCCCGGGCCCGATGCGGAGCCGACCGGGCCCCGAGAGCGTGCCGAGCGGGTCCGCCCCGCTGAACGCGAGCGCGCCGGTGAGCTCGAGCGGGGCCGCCACCGCGTAGCCCTGGCAGAGGAAGTCGACGAGCACGCGCTCGAGCGGAAGCGCCTTGATCGCGAGGTCGGTGACCTGGATCCGCACGCCGCGCTCGAGGCTCGCGGTGACGTTCGCCGTGAGCGTGCCGCCGCCGAGGCGCGTCGTGACGGGCCGGCCGGTGAAGCGCGCGTCCTGCCACGCCGCGGCGACCCTGAGGCTGTCGAGCGCGAGCGTGCGGCGCGTGGGCTCGGGGCACGCGGGCTGCACGCGCGTGACGCGCGCGCTCGCGAGCTCGAGGTCGCCGGCCGCCCGCGGCGCCCCGAGCGTGCCCGTGACCGCGAGCGTCGCCCGCACCGGCCCCGCGACGCCGGTCGCCGGGCCCGCGACGGCCGCCACGAGCGCACTGACGTCCTTGCCGTCGAGCGTCACCCGGGCGGCCAGCGGCGCCTCGAGCAGGCCCCGCCCGTCGAGGGCGAGCCGGCCCTCGCGGACCTTCGCGACCACGTCGCCGGGCGCGAGCCGCGCCTCGCCCTCGAAGGCGAGTGCCGGGCCGCCGTTGGCGAGCGTCACGTCGACGTCCTCGAGGCGCCAGCGCACCGCAGGCCCCTGCCCCGCCCGCGAGGCGTAGGTCACGACGCCGCGCTCGATCCGGACGCGCGAGGCGAGCGCGGGCGCGCCGGCGCCCGCGGGGCCGCCCGGGCCGCCGGCGCCGCGCCCCGGACGCGCGGGGCCCCGCGCCTCGGCCGAGCCGCCGCCGAGGCTCGCGACGTTGAACCGTCCGTCGGCGCCCTGGACGAGCGTGATCACCGGCCCCTCGAGGACCAGGTCGCCGAACTCCACGCGCCCCGCGAGCAGCGGGCGCAGGCGGAGCCGCAGGCGCCCCCGCTCGAGCGTGAGGAACGGCGTGCGGCCGAACGCCGGGTCCTCGGCGACCTCGAGGCGTCGGAGCTCGACGGCGGGCAGCGGCAGGAGCGCGACCGACGCCGAGGCGAACTTCACGGGACGGCCGAGCGCCTGGGCGGCGTTGCCGGCGATGAGCGCCTGGACGCGGGGGGTGTCGACGAGGAACGGCAGGGCGAGCCCCGCGGCGACCGCCAGGAGGACGATCGCCGCGAGGACGCCGAAGACCCACTTCACCGCGCGAGCCTAGGCCGGCTGGATCGCGGAGAGCCTCCAGGGCTTGGGGCCGACCGGCCGGGTGAAGGTCCAGAACTCCTCGACGCCCTGCGGGCTCTTCGAGCCGTCCACGAGACCGCCCGAGGCGTCGTCCACCGTGTAGTCCACGAGCGAGACCACGAAGTACACCGTCACCCAGTCCTGGCCGCTCTCCTGCCAGGCCTCGCTGATCTCGGCGCGGTCGAACACGATCTGCTCGATGCGGTTGGTCTGGCGGGCGCCGCGGAGCTGGTCGCACTGGGCCTGCAGGCGCGCGTACTCCTGCGGCGTGAGCCGGTCGTCGAGCGCGCTCATGTCGCGGCGGACGATCCCCTGCTGGACGTCGTTGAACACCGCCCGGGCCCACCGGCTGAACGCCTCGGGATCGAAGTCCGTGTCCATCTGGCCGATGTGGCCCAGGCCACGCGCGAGGTCCGAGGGCGTGGCCGCCTCCGCGACCGCGGGACCGCCCTGCGCGCCGGTCCAGGTCGAGCCGGGGGCGCCGTACGCGCTGCCGCCGGCCGCGGCCCCGGCGTACGCGGGCTCGGGCGCCGGACGGCTGCGGAACATCCGCACCAGGAACAAGACGGCGCCGCCGAGGATCAGCAGCTCGAGCAGACCGATGCCGCCGCCCAAGCCTCCGCGAAGGCCGCCGAAGAGCATCGAGCCGATGAGGCCGCCCAGCGCGAAGCCCGCGAGGCCACCCATGAGTCCCCCGAAGAGGCCCGGCCGTCCCGCCGACGGCGTCGTGGCCCCCGGCTGGCTCAGCGAGCGCGACGGGCTCGAGGGCGTCGTGGGCATGGCGGGCGACGACGGCCGCGCCGGCGCCGAGTAGGAGCGCGAGCCGCGGCTACCGCCCCTGGCGGCGCGCGCCCAGACGCTCGCAGTGTCGGCCAGGAGCAGCGCGCTGAGCGCAAGTCCGAGAACAACCAGGAAGCCTCGGGATGTCATGGATGTCCCTCCGGGCCCTATTCTAGCCTACCCGGGAGGTAAGAGCCCGTTGCCGGTCCGACGATCGAGGCGATCACGGGATCGTGGCGCCGCTCGTGGCGTCTCGGTCGTATACTCGGGGCGGAGCATCGTCATGGCGATCCAGATCGAGCGCACGCGCGGGTTCACGGCGGACGAGTTCGAGGCGGACGAGGTGAGTCGGTGAGGGGGCGGGGATCACGCCAGAACCTCGAAGGCTGGGTACGCCAGAAGACCGCGCCGGCCCCACCGGCGCCAAAGCCGACCCGTCCGCCGCGCCGGCCTCCGCCTCGTCCACCGGCGCCGCCGAAGCCGCGTTGATCAGGGCAACGACAACCGAGCTCAAGGTGGCCTTGGAGGACAAGCTCGGCACCGTCGCCCCGACTCGGCACGGTTCCGGGCGATAAGGGAAGGCCGAGATCCTCGCCCTGCTACCCCTGCCGTAGGACGCCGAGCCTCGCGAGCGCCCGGGCGATCTCCTCGGCGGCCACCCGATGACCCGCCGGCGAGGGGTGGACCCAGTCGTGCGAGATCGACCGCCCGCGCAGAAACAGCCACTCTCCGCGTGACGCGCGAAAGGCTGGCAGGAGGTCGACCAGCGGAGTGCCGTGCGCCGCGGCGAAGTCGGCCAGGCGCCGCTGGGGGATGCCGGCGAGGGCGCTCGCGCCCACGCGGATGCCGAGCGCGTCGCGGTAGGTCTGGAGGGCTTGCTCGTCGAGCTGGAGGCCCAGGGGAAAGACGACGAACACCAGCGGGATCCGCGCGTCTTTCCCCGCTTGCACGAGGCGCTCGAGAAGGGCGAGGCTCGAGCGCCAGGCGCGCGCCTGGCGCTCCGAGGAGTCGGCGAGCGCCAGGAAGCTGTGCCCACGGATGGCGTTGATGTCGAGGAGGCCTCTACGGTACAGCGCCGACCTCAGCGCGAGGTAGTTGACCAGGTACAGGTGCGAGCGTCGGAGGAGGCCATAGTTCAGGTCGCGCAGCCGGCGGGAGACCCGTCCGGCCGCCGCACGGCCCTGCGCCGCTTCCTCGTAGTCGTAGATGTCGTTCAGGACGATCCCGACCAGGACGAGGTCGGCTTCGAGGCGCCGGGCCCGGGTCTGCAGCACAAACAGGGAGTAGTCGAGTCCGGTGTCGCCGAGCCCTGCGTTCACCACCTCGACCCGCCGGCCACCGCCGGCGAGGGTGCTGAGGCGCCTCTCGAGCCGCTTGGCGTAGGTCTCCGCCAGCTCGACTCCGAACCCGAAGGTGACCGAATCGCCGACGGCGAGGATGCGAAAGACCTCGGCCGGCTTGGGAAGGAGCACCTCGCGGTCCCGAAAGCCGAGGCTGTTGATGCGCACGTCAACCCCGCTGAAATGGCTGGCCGCGCGCGCCCGATACAGGCGGAACCCAGCTTCCGTGTCGTTTCGCAGGAGCTTGTCGGCGTCGTAGAGATCCACGTCCTGCGGGGCGACCAAGCGAACGCCGAGCTCGAGGGCGACGAGCGTCACGACGATGGAGGCGAGGGCCAGGAGCCCTCCGATCGCGACGGACCCGCGTCGATCGTGTGTGGGGTTCACGGGAGGATGATGCCGAAGATAGCACGACCGCAGGGCGCCGACGGCGAAGGCCGGGATCCCAGAGCTTGTCGGCGTCGGATAACTAATGAGTCTCGTGGAATCGGGTGACGCCGGCCCGGGTCGCGGGGCCCCCGCTCGCGCCGGGCTCCGGCGCAGCGTCACCCGATTCCACGAGACTCGCTAGCCTACCCGGCACCCGCTCACCCCGTCTGGAGCGCCGCGAGCCTCCAGGGCTTCGCGCCGGCCTGGCGCGTGAACGCCCAGTGCTCCTCGAAGCCCCGCGCCTCGCTCCCGGAGCCCTCGAGCACCGTGCCGGTGGTGTCGTCGACCGCGTACGCGAAGAGCGTGCCGCGGAGCCGCACGGTCGCGAACTCCTGGCCCAGCTCTCGCCAGGCGTCCTCCACCTCGGCCTGCGCGACGTCGATCGTCTCGATGTGGGGCGACTGCCGGGCCGCGCGCAGCCGGTCGCACTCGGCCTGGAGCGACGCGTGCATCTCGGGCGTCAGGCGGTTGCGGACCATGCCCATGTCCCGGAGCGCGAGCCCGCTCTGCACGACCACGAACAGGGCGCGCGCGGCGTCGGAGAGGCCCGCGCGGTCGAGCGTCGCGATGGCCTCCCGCCGCGGCCCCGGGCGCGCGAGCGGCGGGCTCGGCACGGCCCCCCGAGCGGGCGCGCTCGGCGACGCGATCGGCACGGCGGCCGACGCGTCCGCGAGCGCGTGGGCGGGCCCGGGCGTCGTCGCCTTGGGGTGGCGGAAGAACGAGACGACGAGGTACAGGCCGCCGGCGACGAGCAATAGCTCGACGGGGCCGACGCCCGCGCCGGTCCCGCCGGCGCCGAAGAGCATCCGGCCCAGGAGCCCGCCGACCACGAACCCGCCGAGCCCGGCCGCGGGCGCCGCGACCCGCCGACCTCCCGCGTCGAGGCGCGTCGGGTTTGACGGCGCCGCCGGCGCGACGCGTGCCGGCGGGCGGGGCGCCGTCGAGTACGCGCTGGAGCCGCGAGCGCCGAAGCCCCGGGCGCGCGCCCAGGCGGGGTCGGCGTCGATCGTGAGCCAGACCATCACCGCGAGCGAGACGAGCGAGAGCGAGGCCAGACGTCTCATGGTCCACTCCCTTGGCAGCGGACAGTCGACAGCCATCGCATGGTGCAGAGCAAGAGTGGAGCCAGGAAAAGGAGCACCGCGAAAACGGGGCCTTAGGGACGTCTCCCATCGGCCGCCGGCCTGTCCCGATTCGGCCGGCCTCACCCGACTGGTCAGGAACTTCCCGGTCTAGCCGAGGCGACGAAGCTCCTTCTTCAAGATCTTGCCGGTTGGATTCTTGGGGAGGGCGGCGATGAACTCGATCTTCTCCGGCACCTTGTAGGAGGCGACCGCGCCCCGGCACACCTCCTGGAGTGCCTCGGCCGTTGCGCTTCGGCCCTCCTGGAGCACGACGAAGGCCTTCACGGCCTCGCCGCGGACCGGGTCCGGCATACCGACCACCGCGGCTTCCTTGACCGCCTCGTGGCGGTAGAGCACTTCCTCGACCTCGCGCGGGAACACCTTGAAGCCGGCCACGTTGATCATGTCCTTCACGCGGTCGACGAGGTAGTAGTAGCCGTCGGCGTCGCGGGAGCCGATGTCGCCCGAGTGGAGCCAGCCCTGCCGGATCGCCTCGGCCGTGGCCGCGTCGTTGCCGAAGTAGCCCTTCATCACGTTCGGGCCCTTGATGAGGATCTCGCCGAGCTCGCCGTCGGGCACCTCGCGCCCCTCGCCGTCGACGACCCGCATCTCCACCCCCTCGATCGGCGTGCCGACCGAGCCCGGCCGGATCGCGAAGTCGTGGTTCCACGCCGCGAACGGCGAGCACTCGGTGAGCCCGTAGCCCTGGTTGATCGGGCGCCCGTAGCGCTCGCCCCAGCGCCGCTCGACGTCGGTCGGCAGCGTCGCGGCCGCCGAGAAGAAGATCCGGACCGAGCCGAAGTCGAGCGCCCGGTCCATCGAGAGGAACAGGATGTACATCGTCGGCACGCCGTAGAGGAGCGTAATGCGGTGGCGCGCGACCGCCTGGAGAAACTGGTCGGGCACGAAGCGCTCGTGGACGACGAGGAGTCCGCCCGTGGTCACGAGCGCGTTCATGACGAAGTTCTGGCCGAAGCAGTGGAACATCGGCACCGCGCAGAGCCCCCGGTCCTCCGGCGTCATGCGCAGGTGGTGCGCGGTGGCGTACGCGTTGGAGACGACGTTGGCGTGCGTGAGCATGACGCCCTTCGGGCGTCCCGTCGTCGCCGAGGTGTAGAGGATCGCCGCGGTCGCCTCGCGGTCGAGGTCGAGCGCGCGCGCCGGCTCCCCGCCCGGGAGGCCGGCGAGCTCGTCGGCGTGGAGCACGTGGCGCACGGACGGCATCCGGTCGCGCGGCGGCAGGTTGCCCGCCACGGCCGCCGCGGTCACGATGGCCCTGGGCGTGGCGTCGCCCGCGATGTAGGCGATCTCTTCGCCCGCGTACGTGACGTTGAGCGAGAGCGGCACCACGCCGAGCTTCTGCGCGGCATAGTAGACCAGCACGAACTCCGCCGAGTTCGGCAGGTGCAGGCCCAGCCGGTCGCCGGGCTCGAGCCCGAGCCGCCGGAGCCGGCCGGCGAGGAGGGAGCAGGCGGCGTCCAGCTCGCGGTAGGTGAAGCGGCGGTCCCCGGCGACGAGCGCGGGCCGCTCCGCGTGGTAGCGCGCCGAGGCCTCGAGGAGCTGCGCGACGTTCACGGGATCAGCAGCACCTTGCCGGTCGTCCGGCGCGCCTCGAGCGCCCGGTGCGCCTCGGCCGCGTCCTTGAGCGGGAACTCGAGCTCCGTCCGGAGCTTGAGCGCGCCGTCGCGGACCCAGCCGAGCACCTCGCCCGCGCGCGCGAGCAGCTCGGCCCGCGTCGCGGTGTAGTGGAAGAGACTCGGACGCGTGAGGAAAACCGAGCCCTTCTGGTTCAGGACCTGGGGGTCGAACGTCCCGACGGGTCCGCTCGATTGGCCGTACAGGATCATCATCCCGCGGGGCGCCAGGCAGTTGAACCCCTTGTCGAACGTCGTCTTGCCGACCGAGTCGTAGACGACCTGCACGCCCTTGCCGTCGGTCAGCCGCTTCACCTCGGCCTCGAAGTCCTGCGTCGTGTAGAGGATCACCTCGTCGGCGCCGGCCTCGCGGGCGAGCCGGGCCTTCGCCTCGGTGGAGACCGTGCCGATCACGCGCGCCCCGCGCATCCGCGCCATCTGGCAGAGGAGCAGGCCGACGCCGCCCGCCGCGGCGTGGACCAGGCACGTGTCGCCGCTCTTGAGCGGCCAGGTGGAGGACGCGAGATAGTGGGCGGTCATGCCCTGGAGCATCGCCGCGGCGCCCTGCCTGGTGCCGACGCCGGCCGGGAGCACGACGAGCCGCTGGGCCGGCACCGCGGCGAGCTCCGCGTACGCGCCCGGCACGCCCGTGTAGGCGACCCGGTCGCCCGCCTGCACCTCCGTGACGCCCGGCCCGACCGCCGTCACCGTGCCGCCCGCCTCCATGCCGAGCGTGACCGGCAGCGCCGCCTTGTACACCCCGGTCCGGAAGTAGACATCGATGTAGTTGAGCCCGGCGGCGTCGACCTTAACGACCGCCTCGCCCGCCTTGGGTGTCGGCTCGGGGACGTCCTCGTACCTGAGGGCCTCGGGGCCACCGAGCGTGTGCACGCGAACGGCTTTCATCGGCGCGACCTCCCGTGGATTGGATTCGGCGCGCGCGGATTATAGCACCGCGCCGCTTTCCCCCCGCCCCCTGGCCCGGACTCTCCGCGAAGAATCGAGGAAGAGAGCCATCGAGTCTCTCGCGGGTGTCACGGACGCGGGCCTTGACAGGTCGGCCGACGCCGGGTATGTCTGCGCCTACGCGTGCGAAGCCCCCGCTCACCGTGGGCGGCGGGGCCCTCGCGCTGCGTAGGCACTTCGGACCCGAGTCATCTTCCGGCGGGAGGCGGACGTATGGCGGCAGAACAGGGGACGCAGCTCTCCGAGGCGCAGATCGCCGTGCACTGGCGGGAGGAGAACTATTACCACCCCCCCGCGAAGTTCATCGGCCAGGCGAACGCGGCCGACCCGGCCATCTTCGAGCGGTTCAGCGAACAGCGCTTCCCCGAGTGCTTCAAGGAATATGCGGACCTGCTCACCTGGGACGCCTACTGGCACACGACGCTGGACACCAGTAACCCCCCGTTCTGGAAGTGGTTCGTCGGGGGCCGCCTGAACGCCTCGTACAACTGCGTGGACCGCCACCTGGCGACGAGTCGGAACAAGGCGGCGTTCATCTGGGTGCCCGAGCTGGAGACCGAAGAGACCAAGGCGATCACCTACCAGGAGCTCTACAGGCGGGTCAACGAGTTCGCCGCGCTCCTCCGGGACTTCTGCGGGGTCCGCGTGGGCGACCGGGTGACCTTCCATCTGCCGATGGTCCCCGAGCTGCCCGTCTCGATGCTCGCGTGCGCCCGGCTCGGCGTGGTCCACTCCGAGGTGTTCGGCGGGTTCAGCGGTGTGGCGTGCGGCGAGCGGATCGCCGATTCGGGCAGCCACATCCTGGTGACGATGGACGGCTACTACCGCAACGGCGAGCTGATCGACCACAAGGCCAGGGCCGACGAGGCAGTGGCCAAGGCGCGCGACCTCGGGGCCGGGGTCGACAAGGTGCTGGTCTGGCGCCGCCACCCTGGCCAGTACGCGTCCAGGAGTCCGATGGTCCCCGGCCGGGATTTCTTCGTGGACGATCTGCTGCGTGACTATCGCCGGACAGTGGTCGAGCCGGTCTCCATGCCAGCCGAGGCGCCGCTGTTTCTCATGTACACGAGCGGCACGACCGCCCGCCCCAAAGGCTGCCAGCACAGCACCGGCGGCTACCTCGCCTACGTCACCGGCACCTCGAAGTATTACCAGGACATCCACCCCGAGGACACCTACTGGTGCTTCGCCGACATCGGCTGGATCACGGGCCACTCCTACATCGTCTACGGCCCCCTGTCGCTCGGGACCACCAGCGTGATGTACGAGGGCGTGCCCGCGTATCCCGATCCCGGTCGCCCCTGGCGGATCGCCGAGCGGCTCGGGGTAACCATCTTCCACACCGCCCCCACGACGATCCGCATGCTGCGAAAGCTCGGTCCGGACGAGCCGCCCAAGTACGACTACCACTTCAAGCACATGACCACGGTGGGCGAGCCCATCGAGCCGGACGTCTGGCGCTGGTACCACGACGTCGTCGGCAAGGGCGAAGCCGTCATCGTCGACACCTGGTGGCAGACCGAGAACGGAGGATTCCTGGGCAGCACCCTGCCCGCTCTGAAGCCGATGAAGCCCGGGAGCTGCGGGCCGGGGGTCCTCGGCGTCTACCCGGTGATCTACGACGAGAACGGCGCGGTGGTCGAGGCCGGAAGCGGCCGCGCCGGTAACATCTGTATCCGCAACCCCTGGCCCGGGATCTTCCAGACGATCTGGGGCCAGCCCGAGCGGTTCGTGCAGATCTACTACGAGAAGTACTGCCGGAACAAGCAGAGCAAGGACTGGCGGGACTGGCCGTACTTCGCGGGCGACGGCGCGGTCCAGGCCGCCGACGGCTACTTCCGGATCCTGGGCCGGGTCGACGACGTGATCAACGTGGCCGGGCACCGGCTCGGAACGAAAGAGCTCGAGTCGGCGAGCCTCACGGTCGAGGAGATCGCCGAGGCCGCCGCGGTCCCGGTGATGGACGAGCTTCGCGGGCGGGCGGTCGAGATGTACGTGTCGGTCAAGCCGGGGGTCGCTCCGAGCCGCGCCATCGAGGAGAAGGTGGCCAAGGCGATCGAGACCGAGATCGGCAAGATCGCCCGGCCCAAGAATATCTGGATCGTTCCGGACATGCCGAAGACACGCTCCGGAAAGATCATGCGCAGGGTCATCGCCGCGATCTCCAACTTCACCGACGTCGGTGACACGACCACCCTGGCAAACCCCGGGGTGGTCGACGACATTCGCCACCACGTCCAGGCGGAGAAGGTCGGCCGCGGCGAAGTCCCGCGCAAGCTCTCGCCGCAGGAGATCGAGGAGATCAAGGCGTTCGGTCGGGCAGAGTAGCCTCGGGGCCGGACGCGCCTGCGCTTGACAGCCCCGGCCGCGTGGTCCTGTCCTGGCTCGAGCCGGGCTAGACCACCGCCGGGGCCTCGCGCGCGCCGAGCCGGCCGCGCACCCAGTGGTACATCGCGAAGCACTCGAGCGCGAAGGGCAGGAAGCCGAGGTAGCCGACCACCGGCATCTCGAAGACCTTCAGGTCGCTGGCGTACGGCACCGTGTACGTCCAGCGCGTGACCGCCCAGTAGTTCCAGAACTCCCAGAGCACGCCGCACAGCGCGCCCGCGGCGAGCAGCGCGCAGAGCAGCGACGCGTCGCCGCGCTCGAGGGCGGCGAGCCAGGACGGGCGGCCGCGCCGGAAGTTCAGCGGCTCGAGGAGCAGGACGAAGCCGGTCCAGACCAGCGGGACGAGCCACGCCGAGGGGGCGAGCAGGGGCAGCGCGACCGCCACGGCGCCGGCGGCGACCGCGCCGCGCAGGAGCGCGGGCGGCGGGCGCCACGGCCGCACGGAGAGCCCCGCGAACACCGTCGCGCGCAGGGCCGCGGCCGTCAGGAAGAGCGCGGGGAAGATCGTCGCGAAGGCCCAGTCGTAGCCCACGCGCCGCAGCAGGAGGTTCGGCTCCAGCGCGTGGTACTGCCACCAGAGGCCCCGGAGGTCGTCGCCGCCGCGCCAGAAGCGCGGCGCGTTGTACCACTCGAAGAGCCACCAGGCGCCGACCGAGACGAGGGCGACGAGCGCGCCCTCGAGGCGGTCGGTCGTGAGGTACGAGCGGCCGGTGAGGCGGGCGACGAGCGCGTCCGCGGCGAGAACGTAGCCCGTCCACACCAGGGGCGTGAACCACCGTCCGACGGTCGGCTCGCCCGCGAACAGCAGCGCCTCGGTGCCGGCGACGATGCCGAGGCCCACCCAGCCGTGGCGCCTCACGAGCCTCGCCCCGTCAGCGCATCGCGGACAGGTCGATCGTGAAGCGACCGACGTCCCGGCCGTCCGGATCGCGGATCACAAGCTGCACGCGCGCCCTCCCGTCGAGGTCGCGGGTCGGGAAGCCGTACACGGATCGCGCGAGGTACCGGCCGCCGTCCTGCCGCAGCGCGGTCCGCTCGTTCTGGACGAAGCTCGGCGCGATCTCGCGGTCGCCCGCGACGAGCCAGG
>MGBU01000189.1 GCA_001790205.1 Candidatus Rokubacteria bacterium GWA2_73_35
GATCCCCTCCTCGCGCAGCACCAGGCGCGCGTCGAGCGAGGCGAGCATGCCGTCGCGCGCGTACGGGGCGATGCCGCCGGAGCGCACGCGCACGCGGCCCGGTGCGGCGCGCGCCTCGAGCAGCCGCTCGAGGAGCGCGTGCGCCATCACGCTGCGCGCCGTGTTGGCCTGGCAGACGACGAGGACGGTCCTAGCCACGGGTGTCGGGCAGCGGGCGGTAGTACGGGCGACCCGCCCGCGTCCACTCGCCGAGCATCTCGCGGAACCGCGGGCCCATCGGGTCGATCCCCCGGATCGGCAGGCTCCCGCGCCGGATCGTGAAGTCGTGGGGCGCCAGCTCGCCCGCGCGCACGAAGTGACGCTCGGCGGCCTCGGGGCGCCCCTCGCGCGCGAGCCAGTCGGCGAGGCCGAACTCCGCGCGCGCGAGCTGGTCCTCCTCCGAGGGCAGGACGAGGTGCCGGCGCACCTCCTCGGGCGCGAGTCCCGGCGTCGCGCCGCGCACCCATGCCCGGAGCGCGGCGAGGGGCCGGGCAGAGGCGAGGCCCGTGATGTGCGTGAAGGTGTCGGTGCCGAAGGCCACGTCGTTCGGGCGCGCGATGCGCCCGCGCTCGTCGATCCAGAGGATCGTGGGCACGTTCACGATGTTGTAGAGGTCGGCCAGCACGTGCCGCGTGTCGATGAGCGAAGGGTGCGTCGGGCGGGCCGCCTCGATCCACGGACGCGCGTCCTCGGGGCTCCGGTCGAGCGCCACCGTGATGACCGCGAGGCCCGCGCCGCCGAGCTCCTCCGAGAGCGCCTGCCACACGGGCAGGTCGAGGCGGCAGCCTCACCAGGAGGCGTAGGCGACCAGCAGCACCTTGCGTCCCCGGTGCGCCGCGAGCGAGTGCGGGCGTCCCTCGAGGTCGGGCAGCGTGAAGTCGGGCGCCTCGAGGGCCGCGAGCGGCCCCGCGCGCTCGCTGGCGGGGATGCCGAGGTACGCGGCGCGCTCCTCCGGGTCGAGCGCGACGGGCCGCCCCCCGGCCCGGGCCCGCTCGGCGAGCGCGAGGCCCTCGGCCTCCTCCACCTCGAGGAGCCGGCCGTCGTCGATGAGCGTGAACCGCCGCGGCGCCATCGGGTCCTCCTGCGGCGGGCCTACGCCTGCCCCTCGGGGGCGCCGAGCCGCCGCGCGATCTCGATGTCCCGGCTCTGGTCGCGCAGGATCGTCGGGCTCAGCACGATCTCCTCGATCACGGTCCGCGGCGGCAGCGTGACGCAGAGGAGGATCGCGCGCGCGACGTCCTCCGGCTGCATCATCGTCGCGCGCGCCGCCGCGTCCGGTGGGATCGGCCGGCGCTCGAGGATCGGCGTGTCGACCTCGGCCGGCATGATCGTCGTCGCGCGGATCCCCTTCTCGCGCAGCACGGTGTGGACGTGGCCCATCAGGTTCCGCACGGCGGCCTTGGCGGCGCCGTACGGCGCGCCGCCGATCAGGCCGGGCTTGAGCGCCGCCAGCGATGACACGGTGACGATCGTCCCGCCGCCGCGCGCGATCATGCCGGGCAGCACCGCCTGGGTCAGCGTGAACACCGCGTTCAGGTTCACGTTGAGGACGCCGTCCCACTCCTCGCGGGTCACCCAGCGGACGTTCCGCACGCGGCTCGAGTAGCCGGCGTTGTTCACGAGGACGTCCACGCGGCCGAGGGTCCGCTCCGCCCACTCGACCAGCGCGCGCGCCGCGGCCGCGTCCTCGACGTCGAGCCGGCGCGCCGTCGCCCGCCCCCCCGCCTGCGCGATCTCCGCGGCGACGGCGTCGAGCGGCGCCTGGCGGCGCCCCGTGAGCACGACGTGCGCGTCCTCGGCCGCGAGGAGCTTCGCGGTCTCGCGGCCGATGCCGGTGCCGGCGCCCGTGACGATCGCCACCTGGCCGGAGAGGAGGCTCACGCGCGCGAGGATATCACCACGCCCACACCGGCTGCTCGAAGTGGTCCACGCGCGTCGCGCGCCCGTGGACCACGACCTCGCGGAACTGGTAGAGCACGGCGGCGGTGGGGGCGTGGATCAGCGACGAGAGGATCGGGAGCTGGATCACCGGGCGGTCACTCTCCGGGATCGAGACGAGCCGCGGCACGCCGGGCGCGTCGAGGTCGGCGAGCGGGACCCGGTACACGCCCGCGACCTCGGCGGGGTTCGGCGCCGGCGCGGCGTCCGGGCCGCCCCAGACCACGACCGGCGTGATGACGAAGCCCGAGCGCGTCGGGTAGTCGTCGAGCGCGCCGAGCACCGCGGCGGCGCCGAGGCGGAGGCCCACCTCCTCCTCCAGCTCGCGGAGCGCCGCCGCCTCGGCGCTCTCGCCGGGGTCGATCCCGCCGCCGGGCAGCGCCCACTGGCGCGCGTGGGCCCGGAGCGACGCCGCGCGGCGGGTCAGGAGGAAGCACGCGCGGCCGGCCTCGTCGGGGAGCACGACGACCGCCACGGCCGCGGGGCGGCGGCCATCGGGGGCGGCGGCGCGCCGCGCGAAGCCCGCGAGGTGGGCGCTCGCCCGCGCGCGCAGCGCGTCGGCGAACGCGTAGTCGTCCGGGACGGTCACGCTCAGTAGGCGGGCAGGCGCCCGGCCTTCGTGGCGCTCTTCCGCACCGCCGTCACCTCCTCGCCCGCCCGGGCGGCGAGGAAGCGGCTGTCGCTCGCGAGCGTGACGAACTGGTAGCCCGCCTCGATCATCGTGAGCGCGTACGCCGCGGTGTTGTTGTGGATGCCGGCCACGACGCCGTGGTGCTTGCACGCCTCCACGATCCGCTGCTGGGCCTCGACCACGGGCGGGTCGGTCTGGTCGAGGCGCGGCTTGCAGCCGAGCGCCAGGGACAGGTCCCCGGGGCCGACGTACACGGCGTCGACCCCGGGCACGCTCAGGATCGCGTCGAGGTTCTTCAGGGCCTCGGCGGTCTCGATCATCGGGATCACGAGCAGGTCCTGGTTGGCGTGGTCGCCGTAGTCGGCGCCCGCGTAGAGGGAGGCGCGCACGGGCCCCCAGCTCCGGTAGCCGCGTGGCGGGTACTTGCACGCGGCGACCAGCGCCTCGGCCTCGGCCCGGGTGTTGATCATCGGGCAGATGACGCCGTAGACGCCCGCGTCGAGGATCTTCATGAGTCGCCCGGGGTCGTTCCACGGCACGCGCGCCAGCGGGATCACCGGCGTGGTGGCGATCGCCTGGAGCATCGTGACCGCGACCTGGTAGTCGACGACGCCGTGCTGCATGTCGATCGTCAGCGAGTCGAACCCCTGGTGCGCCATGACCTCGGCGGAGAAGGCGCTCGGGATCGCGAGCCAGCCGTTTACCACCGCCCCGCCCTTCGCCCAGATGGCCCGCAGCGTGTTCTCTCTCACGGTCCCTCTCCTGTCAGAGCTCCGGCCGGCACACGACGCGGAAGTTGCACCAGCGGCAGAGCCTGAGGTCCTCGGTCTTCTCGAAGTCGGGGAGCGCCGCGACGTTGGCTTCGGGGTCCGCGAGGTAGGCCTTCATCGACCGGACCGAGAGCCGGACCTGCTCCTTGATCTGCTCGAGCCGCGCGTCGTCCCACTGGAGCGGCGTCACCCGGGGCTCTCTCAGATTCGCCTCGTAGAGGTCCACCTTCGCCGGCGGCACGCCGAGCACCTCGTTGGCGTAGAGCGCGTAGCAGCCGAGCTGGAACGCGGCGGTCTCCCCGTTGCCCGCGCCGGTCTTCCAGTCCACGAGCGCGAGCCGGCCCTCCTCGCTCCAGAACCCGAAGTCGGGCGCCACCCACACGGCCGTGCCCTCGAAGTCGAAGACCTTCGACCAGTGCTCGATCGACCAGTGCTCGGGCGCCGTCCTCCGGATCGCCGCGAGCAGCGGCAGCCGGAAGAAGTTGCGCAGGCACGTGGCGACGTTCCGCGAGATCGCCCGCCACACCTCGGGCTTGAGCTCGACCGCGTACTCGTGCTCGAAGAGCGCCGGGGTCTTCGGGCTGTCCCGGTAGCGGCCCGCCTTCGAGGAGCGCCAGTCGCCCCGCATGCGCTCGATGACGTCGGCGACGAAGGGCTCGACCGGGATGTCGTGCCCGTCGGCGAAGGCGTGGAAGGCCATCTCGATCGCGTCGTGGACGACCCGCCCCGCCCACTGCTGGCGCGAGGCGAGCTGTTTCAGCACGTACAGGCGCCGGACCTCCTCGGGCGCCCCCGCGTCCCAGCCGCCCCAGGCGCCGTAGTAGTGGTAGAAGTACTTGCGGCGGCACTCCTGGAAGGTGTTGTCACGGCTGCGCGACCACGAGAACTCGTTCGCGATCTCGCCCATCCCCGGCATTGTATGGTACTTTCTCCTCGCGATGGAGCCGACGTCGTTCACCGTCGAGTGCCCGTGCTGCAAGGCCAAGCTGACGCTCGACCCGGAGCTCCGGGCCGTCCTGTCGCACGAGCCGCCGCCCCCGCGGCGCACCGTCGGCAACCTCGGCGCCGCCTTCGACAAGCTGCGCACGCGGTCGGCGGAGCGCGAGGAGGCCTTCAAGGAGCAGCTCCGCGCCGAGGGCGAGAAGGGCAAGCTCCTCGATCGGAAGTTCCAGGAGGGGCTCAAGCGGGCGAAAGACTCGCCCGACCCTCCGCCGCGCCCCTACGACTACGACTGACGTCGACGTCGGGGGGAGCGACCGCCTGCTGCGCGGTCTCCTGCGGCGGGTCAGCCGGAGCTTCTACCTCTCCCTCGCGATCCTGCCGCGGCAGCTCCGCGAGCCGATCGGGCTCGCGTACCTCCTCGCCCGCGCCGCCGACACCGTCGCCGACACGCGACTGATCGCGCGCGCCGAGCGCCTCGCCCACCTCGGCACGCTGCGCGAGGCGTTCGCGGGCGGGCCCGCCGACGCGGGCGCGGCCGCGCGCGCCTGCGCGCCGCACCAGGCGCACGCGGCCGAGCGCGAGCTGCTCGAGCGCGTCCCCAAGGCCCTCGCCCGCGTGGCGGCGCTCGCGTCCGGCGACCGCGCCGAAGTGCGGGCTGTGCTCGCCACCCTCACCTCGGGCATGATCCTCGACCTCACGCGCTTCCCCGGCGAGGATGGAGCAGGCCTCGCGGCGCTGGAGACGCTCGAGGAGCTGGACCACTACACGTATCTCGTCGCCGGCTGCGTGGGCCCCTTCTGGACGTCGCTCCACGTCGCGCACCGGCCGCGGCTCGGGCGGTGGGACGTGCGCGAGATGGGCGCGCTCGGCGTGCGGTTCGGCAAGGCGCTGCAGCTCACGAACGTGCTCCGCGACGTCCCCGCGGACCTCCGCCACGGACGCTGCTACCTGCCCGCGCGCGAGCTCGGGGCGCTCGGGCTCGCCCCGGCCGACCTGCTCGACGCCTCGGGCGCCGCGCGGGCGCGGCCGCTCCTCCGCCGGCTCCTCGCGGTCGCGCTCGAGCACTACGACGCCGCGTGGCGCTACACGCTCGCCGTCCCGCGCGCGGAGTGGCGCATGCGCTTGGCGTGCGCGTGGCCGCTCCTGATCGGGCTCGGGACGCTGGAGCGGCTCTGGGCGCACCCGAACCCGCTCGCCGCGCCGGCGCCGATCAGGCTGCCGCGGGGCGCGGTGCGGGCGCTGCTCGCCCGCTCGGCGCTCACCGTGTGGTCCAATCGCGCGCTCGCGGCCGGCGCCGCGCGCCGGAGGCGCCGCCTCGCGCCCTGATTTCGCCCTTGCGCTCGCCCGGCCGGGACGGCACCGTAGGGTCCGGTTCCGGACGATCCCCACGACACGGAGGCGACGATGGAACGCACGTTCGGTGAGCCCGAGCCCTGGATGCCGACCCCCGCTCCGCCCGCGCCAGCCCCGATGGCGCCGGCGCCGGCCACGCCCGCGAGGCCGCGGCGCAAGGCCGCCCGGCCCAAGCCGAAGGCCAAGGCGCGCCGCCCGAAGCCCAAGGCCAAGGCGAAGGCCCGGGCGAAGGCGCGGAAGGGCAAGGCGAAGAAGGCGCGCCGGCGCCGCTAGCGAGGAGCCTTGCGGAGGACCGAGGAGCGCCCCGGCTTTACCGGGGCGCTCCGAGCGTCGGGGGATGGGGGGGCCATGTCGGGGCCCCCCACCTGGGAACCCGTCGAAGACTCGGGCGATCGAGGAGCGCCACGGGTTCCCCGGGGCGCTCCGAGCGTTGGGGGGTGGGGGGGGGGCCATGTCGGGGCCCCCCATCTGGTCAGTCGCGAAACGCCAGACCGAGGAGCGTCGCGGGATCGACCCGCGCGCCGGCGACCTGGGCGCCGAAGTGCAGGTGCGGCCCGGTGGCGCGCCCGGTCGCCCCGACCCCGCCGAGAGTCTGGCCGCGCTCGACGCGCTCGCCCTCGGCGACCGCGACGCCGTCGAGGTGGAAGTAGAGCGTGTAGAGGCCCAGGCCGTGGTCGAGCACCACGAGCCGGCCCGGGAAGAAGAACTCGGCGACGAGGGCGACCCGCCCCGCGTTGGCCGCCACCACCGGCGTCCCGCGGGGCGCCGCGTAGTCGGTGCCGCCGTGCGGCGACCGCGGCTGGCCGTTGATGATGCGGCGGGCGCCGAACCCGGTGCCCGGCTCGGTCCCCGCGACCGGCCGCGTGAAGCGCCCGCGCCACAGCCGCTCGGGCGTGATCGTGCGGTAGAGCGTCGTGAGCCGCCGGCCCTCGGCGACCGCCCGCTGCTCCGTGGCGGGGTCGAGGTCGACCATGCCGCGGGGCAGCGCGAGCCGCTCGACGGGGAACGCGCGGCGCCCCACCGGGAGCCGGCCGCCCGCGGCCCGCGGCTCGCGCCCGGGCTCCAGCACCGCGACCCGCCACGCGCGCGCGCCCGGCTTCGTCTCGAGGTCGAACCCGACCAGCGCGGCCTGGCCACCGGCGTACGGGAAGAAGGCGAGCGGCCGGCCGGCCACGGAGCCCTCGACGGTCGCGGTGTCCGGCACCGTCTTGACGTGGAGCCACAGGACGTCGCCGACGCGCGGCCGGGGCGGCTGCCAGGCGACCCCGAGCCGCTCCCCCGCCGCCGCGGACGGCGCTGACGCGAGTAGCACCGCCAGAGCGGCGAGGGCGGCCCCGAAGCCCCTCACTCGGGCCGCTGCTGGCGGAGGAACTGCTCGATCTCGGCGACCAGCTCGGAGGCGGGCGGCAAGTCGCTGCCGGTCGCGGGCGGCGCGGCCGTCGCCTGCTCCTCGGCGGCCTTCGACTCGAGCTTCCGGACGTAGCCGGCGATCTTCGCGTTCTGCGCGACGATCTCGGCGAGGTTGGCCTCGAACTGCTTGACCGCCTCGTCCAGGTCGCCGAGGTCGAGCGTCGCCCCCAGGAGGGACAGCACGCGCTCGACGAGGGTCCGCGTCGCCTTCGGGTTCTCGATCCCCGAGATGTAGTGCGGCACGTTCGCCCACAGGCTCGCGGTCGCGAAGCCCTGTTCGCGCGAGAGCGTGTTGATGACGCCGACGATGCCCGTCGGCCCCTCGTACCGCGTCGGGCGGACGCCCAGGCGCGCGGCGAGCTCGGGGTCGGAGGCGCCGCCGACGAGGCGCACCGGTCGCGTGTGCGGGACCTCCGCCAGGAGCGCGCCCAGCGTGAGCACGAGCGTCACCTGGCAGCGCCGCGCGAGCTCGAGCACCGCGCCGCAGTACGCCTTCCAGCGGAGGTGGGGCTCGGTCGCCACGCCCACGATGAGGTCACGCGCGAGGTCGGGCGACTGCGCGATCGAGAACTCCGTCGCGGGCCACACGAGCTCGCGCTCGGTCTCCGAGCCCGCGCGGAACCGCACCGCGGGCCGCGAGAGGCCGAAGTGGTAGAACTCCTCGGGATCGATCTCGGCGAACTTCTCGGCGCGGAAGGACGTCGCCAGGTAGCGGGCGGCGGTCGTCGCGGCCTCGGCCGCGTCGTTCCACCCGCCCCACGCCAGGATCAGGATCGGCCGGCGGAGTCCCTGCGGCTGCGCGTGCATGGTCAGCATCGGATCACCTCGAGGTGCGCTCCGAGTCTATCACGAATGTCCCATTGACCCCGTCGCCGCTCCGACGCTAGCATGGGGGCCGCAGACATTCCTCACGAGGGGGCCCAGCAATGCGAATGCGTCGGATCGGACTGCTGCTGATCGGTGGGGCGCTCGTGGCGACGTCGGGGTGCGCGACGAGCGAGGAGTGGGCGACGTGGCGGGCCAACCCGAGCCACTTCGCCTCCGGCTCGCACATGGGGTTCTCGGTGCGGAACCGCGAGGGCACGCAGCCGCGCGTCACGCGCCAGGACATCGCGACGGCGCGCGAGCAGAGCTGGTGGGGCAAGCCCATCACGGTGAGCCAGGAACAGATCCTTGAGCGGTAGTCGCGCGGCCCGCGGCGGGAGCGTCGTCCGCTCGACGGTGTCGGGCCATTCTGGCGCGGCCGGACCGCCCCGGCCCCACCACTCCGCCGAGGATTCGCGCGTTTGCGCGCCTGGCACGGCGCATGCGGGAACGGGCTCGGCATGAGATCCACGCACGCCCTGCTCGGCGCTCTCCTCGTGGCGGGGATGCTCGGGCTCCCGGCCCCCGCCGCGTCGGCCGCCGAGCCCCAGGCCGACCGGGTGCTCCCGCTCGACCGCTACACCTCCGACAAGGGCCGCACGCTCGCGCAGCGCTACGACGCGATCTTGAAGAAGCTCAACGCCGGGATCTTCAACTGCATGCCGTGGCTCGACGTGAAGAAGGAGGGCATCGGCTTCTACAAGCCGAAGCACCTCGCGAGCGACGCGCGCTACCTCTCGCTGAACGTCGACGTCGATCAGCAGCCGAACGCGACGTTCATGGCGCAGCCCGTCGAGGGGCGGGCGTCCGCGATGTTCTCGCGCTACGTGCCGCACCTGCTCCGCGCGATGACCGGCGCCGCCGAGCTGCTCGCCGAGCCGCAGCTCGACGGCTTCACCGTGATCGTGAGCTGGCTGCAGAAGGAGCCCGGCGCGCGCGAGCGCCCCGTCTTCGACACGATCGCCGCCTTCATGGCGAAGCCGCTCGTGGCGGACTATCTCGCCGCGCGGGTCGGCGTCGCCCAGCTCGCGGAGCGGGCGCAGGTGCTCGCGTGGGACGGCGAGACGCGGCTCGGCGAGGTGAAGGTGCGGGGCTGGGCCGACGATTTCGCGCGGACGTACCGGGTGACCGGCTACACGCCGGACCCCCGGTTCACCTGCCGCTGAGGTAACGCCGCAAGAGCCGCCGCATCGCCGGGAACGCGATGGCCCCGAAGGGGACCGCCCCGCGGGGGAACCAGCGCGCCTCCGACACGTCGTCGGCCGGGCGCGGCCGTCCGGCCCGGACCTCCACGCGGTACACCGCCGTCAGCACGGGGAAGCCCCGGGGGCCGTAGCGGTCCGTCGCGAAGCCGAGCAGCCGCGCGCGCCGCACCCTGAGCCCCAGCTCCTCGGCGACCTCGCGCGCCAGGCACGCCTGCGGCAGCTCGCCCGCCTCCAGGAAGCCGCCGGGCAGGTCCCACGTGCCGACGTAGGGCGGCCGCGCGCGCCGCGCCAGCAGCACGCGCCCGCCGCGCACGACGACGCCGACGGCCGCGGGCACCGGGTTGCCGTAGAAGGTCCACCCGCAGCGCCGGCAGCGGCGCCGCGCGCGCCCGTCCTCGCGCACCCTCGCGAGGCGGCCGCCGCAGGCGAGGCAGAACCTCGCCGTCACGCGTCGCCGAGCGCCGCGCGGATCCCCGCGGCGACGGCCCGGAGCGCCCGCGCGGCCGGCGCTTCCGGCCGGAGCGCGACGAAGGCCTCGCCCCGGTCGGCGGCCGCGGCGAGCTCGGGATCGAACGGCACGCGGCCGAGGAACGGGATGCCCGCCTCCCGCGCGAGCGCCGCGGCGTCGGGCCCGGGAAAGAGGCCCGCCATGTTCTCGACGAGCCCCAGCACCGGCGCCCGCGCCCGGGCCGCGACGGTGATGGACCGCCGCACGACCAGGTGCGCGACGTCGGAGGGGATCGTCACGACGACGGAGCCGGCGAGCCCGGGCACCAGCGCGGCGACCGTCGCGAGCCGGTCGGCGCCGGGCGGCAGGTCGAGCAGGAGGAGGTCGAGCTCGCCCCAGCACGTGTCGGCGAGGAACTCGCGCAGCGCGTTGGCCTCCATCGTCCCGCGCCAGGTGTGCGACTCCGACTGCGTCGGAGCCTCCCACTCGAGCGGCGTGGCGTCCGTGGGCAGGAGCAGGTCCATCGACATCACCTTGACGCCGAGCGCGCTCCGGGGCGGCTCGACGCCCGCGCCCGTGACGACGAGCTGCCGGCCCCGGACGCCGAGCATCTTGGCCATCGTGGGCCCGTTGAGGTCGGCGTCGAGGACGCCCACGCGCCGGCCGTCCGTCGCGAAGCAGGCGGCGAGGCCCGCGGTGAGCGACGACTTGCCGACGCCGCCCTTGCCGGAGACGACGGCGACGATCCGCTTCACGGCGGCGAGGCGGCTCCGGAGCCGGGCCTGCTGGGCCTCGACCTGCCCCGCGATGTCCGAGCCGCCGTCGCCCGCGATGTCCCGGTAGCGCTTCACGCGCGCTCCCCCGTCGGCTCCCGCTGCCAGCCCGCGCGGATCAGCATGACGGCCGTGGCCGCGGCGACGAGGGCCATCAGCACGGCGCCGGCGGTGCTCGGCGGCACCCCGCCGCCCAGGCCCGGCATGCGCAGCGACTCGGCGCCCGAGACCGCGAGCCGCGCGACGTAGACCGCGCGCAGCGCGACGAGCACGGCGAGGATCCGCGTGAC
>MGBU01000190.1 GCA_001790205.1 Candidatus Rokubacteria bacterium GWA2_73_35
TTGAACGTGATCAAGCGAGTATGCCCTCCGTATCACGAGTATACGATGCCTGGCCTGGCCCCTCGCCTGACGGAATCTGCCGAACGCCGGCGCTGACCCGCGGCCGCCTCGGCCGTCGGGTCCAGCGGCTCGTTAGACATCACTATGCTCCCAAGTGCCGCAACGGGATGTCTGACACGAAGATTTTCGAGTCAGGTTGAGGTACGTCCGCCGCGACAAGGAGCTGACGGAAAGCTTTCAGAACTACAAGCGGGAACTCGCACGGTCCGATGATGATGCGATCGAGGAGTTCGGGCAGAGCGAAACCAGTAAGGCCTTGGTCTGGATGGTCCTGAAGGTCAATCTTCAACACCGTCTGCGGGATGCCGCGCACAACTTCAACGCTGGACTTGAGAAGTTGCGACGGATACATCGTCGGTGACGCCACAACGCGCCATTCTCGCTCCTCGTGAAAGCCGGGATGCTTGGTGCACAAAACCGCGAAACGCAGCATGTTGAAGGCATGGGTCTTCACCGTGTCTCGATCCAGTGTTTGAATATAAGCGGCCTTCGCGGCGATGGTCTCAGCGATTCTCGCGAAATCGGCCGCAAACACGCCCGGCGTGAGGTATGCAACAGGGCTTGAATAGGCACCGAGGGCGTCGGACTCGCGAAACATTACTCCACCATTCAGAACCAGAGCAACACCAGCCTGACCACCATAGGCCCTCCACATCGAAAGGCGCCCATGCTGGTCCTCGTCAGGTAGGTGTTCCGACACGCAAAGCATATAGGTCTCCTGGCGAATGCCAGGCAGCCATGCGTTGAAGAAATCTCGGAGTTCTTGCGCGAGGCCAGGAAAAGAGGCGTCGAGGGCGCGGTTGAAAACCTGACCTGGTTCGGCCTTGTAGGCGGCGTTTAGGCATTCGAAGCCGTGCTCCACCTCCATATAGTCGTTCATCGCCGTGGTGCTTCGCATCCAGACCTGGCGATTCGCGAGGATGCGCGTTGCGGTATCGGCCGTCGTGTAGTAAACGAATCGGCCTCCTGCGGCGATTACGTCACGAGTCCTCTCAGCCATGTACGGGAACAATATCCGCGCGATGGGTGGACCATCCAGAATGGCGGCTGTCATCCGTCGCTGGGTCGGAAGAGGCTGGTCTCTATTCTCGATCGTGCGAGCCCTCTGAATGTCTAACTACTATTCGGCTGCAACGCCGTCATCTACCACGGGATGCCGGCATCCAACAGTGGATGCAAGCATCTTTGCCTGGATGCTGCCCGGGCATCTGCATGGAGATTCTCTCAGCTCGCCCCTGGGCATCTACTATTGGATGCGGGTTCGTCGACAATGCGGCTGTTCAGGCCGAGCGCGACCACGCGGTCATAGCGCAACTGCCAGACCCTCCGCTCTGGATTCCACGTCCCACCGGCCTGCTTCACGCGGTCGCGCACTGCCACGTCGGCAAAGGCGACGCGTAACCCAACGATCTGGTCGTGAGCGAAGCGAGGCTGTGGCGGTTGCCAACCGCGTTCGGCGACGAGGAGCTCCACGGGCTTCGTGCCCTTCTGGCCCGGCTTGAGATGCAGGTGTACCCGCGGGGTGGAAGACCCGGGCGCGGGGCTCGGCTCGCGGACCGTGGGCGCGGATCCGCACCGGCGGCCCTCCGACAGCACCGCGTACGAGAGCGGAAGCTCTGTGAGAACGCTGGTCATGCCAGGGCTCGCCCTCTGTCAGCGAACAGGGTAGACGACGAGCCTGGGTCACGCAATGTTCGAATCCCGATACGTCGGGCGGCGAGGGCGACAGTGCGACTCACGTGGGCACTATAGTCGCCGTCGCCTCGGGTCGGCAAGTGCAGGTGGGCGACAGGTGCCGCTCGGATGCACCGCGGGTCGGGAGCCGCTGCCCGTCGGCGGGCTCGCCCGGAGCGGGTCAGCCCACGAAGCTCACCCGGGAGAGGTGGGCTCGGAGAGCCTCGCGGATCAGCTCGCTCCGGGACCGGCTCTGGGCACGGGTCGCCCGATCGACCCGCTTAACGAAGTCGTCGGGAAGCGATATCATCACCTCCGCTGCGGAACTCTCGTGAGGGGGCTCAAGGATGAGCGAGACCGGCAAGGGCGAGATCGTCTGGCGGCCCACCAGGGAGCACCTCGAGCGCTCGCGCATCGCGCGCTTCATGAAGGCGCAGGGCGTCGCCGACCTGGCGACGCTCCAGCGGCGCTCGGTCGCGGAGCCGGAGTGGTACTGGGACGCCGTCGTGAAGGACCTCGGCATCCGCTGGTCCCGGCCCTACACGCGGGTGCTCGACGTCTCGCGTGGGATCCAGTGGCCCGAGTGGTTCCCGGGCGGGCTCATGAACTTCGCCGACAACTGCGTGGATCGGCACCTCGACGCCGGCCGCGGCGCCAAGCCCGCGATCGTCTGGGAGGGCGATGACGGCCAGTCGCGCACGCTCACGTACGCGGAGCTGGGGCGGGAGGTCGCGAAGCTCGCGAACGCGCTCACGCGCCTGGGCGTGGGGGCGGGCGACCGCGTGGGCGTGTTCCTACCGATGTCGCCCGAGGCGGCCATCGCGACGCTCGCCGTCGTCCGGATCGGCGCGATCTACACGCCGTGCTTCTCGGGCTACGGCGCGGGCGCCGTCGCCTCGCGGCTGCAAGACTGCGAGGCGAAGGCGCTCGTCACGGCCGACGGCTTCTACCGCCGCGGCCAGGTCGTGAAGATGAAGGAGACGGCCGACGAGGCCGCCGGCGCGTGCCCGTCCGTGAAGCACGTGATCGTCTACCGCCGGCTCGGGCGCGAGATCCCGTGGACGGCGGGGCGCGACCTCTGGTGGCACGAGCTGACGGACAAGGAGAGCGAGGGGTGCCCGGCGCTGCCGGTGCCGGCCGACCACCCGTGCCTCATCATCTACACGTCGGGCACGACGGGACGGCCGAAGGGCGCCGTGCTCACGCAGGGAGGGTTCCTCCTCAAGTGCGCCCACGACTTCTCCTATCTGATGGACGTCGGCGAGGGCGACCGGCTCTTCTGGCTCACCGACCTCGGCTGGCTCATGGGGCCGATGCTGCTCACCGCGGCGCTCCAGGCCGGCGGCACGGCCGTCGTCTTCGAGGGCGTGCCCGACTATCCGAAGCCCGACCGGCTGTGGGGGCTCGTCGAGCGCCACGGGGTGACGGTCATGGGGCTCTCGCCGACGGCGGTGCGCGCCCTCATGCCCCACGGGCCGGAGCACGTGCACGCCCACGACCTCGGCTCGCTCAGGATCATCGGCTCCACCGGCGAGCCCTGGAACCCCGAGCCCTACCGCTGGCTGTTCGAGAACGCGGGCAAGGCGCGGCTGCCCATCATCAACTACACGGGCGGCACCGAGATCTCGGGCGGGATCCTCGGCTGCGTCCCGATCGCGCCGATCAAGGCGTGCTCGTTCGTGGGGCCGATCCCGGGCATGGCGGCCGAGTGCTTCGGCGAGGACGGCCGGCCCGTGCGCGGCCAGGTGGGCGAGCTGGTCCTGACGGCGCCGTGGCCCGGCATGACGCAGGGCTTCTGGAAGGACCCCGCGCGCTACGAGGAGACGTACTGGTCGCGCTGGCCCGACGTCTGGGTGCACGGCGACTGGGCCTACGTGGACGAGGACGGCTTCTGGTACATCCAGGGGCGCTCGGACGACACGCTCAAGATCGCGGGCAAGCGGCTCGGGCCCGCGGAGGTCGAGTCGGTGCTGGTCTCGCACGAGGCGGTCGCGGAGTCGGCCGCGATCGGCGTGCCGCACGCGGTGAAGGGCGAGGCGATCGTCTGCTTCGCGGTGCTGCGGCCGGGGCGCGCGCCGTCCGAGGCGCTCCGCGCCGAGCTGGCGGCGCTCGTCGCCGACCGCATGGGCAAGGCGCTCAAGCCCGAGCGCGTGCTCTTCGCGCGCGACCTGCCGAAGACGCGGAGCGCCAAGATCATGCGGCGCGTGATCCGCGCGACCTATCTCGGCAAGGAGGCGGGCGACCTCTCCTCGCTCGAGAACCCGCAGGCCGTGAGGGCGATCAGCGAGGCCGGGTAGGCGAGGGGGCCCGGGCGCGGCCCCCTCGCGCGGGGCATCTACTTCACGGCCGGGTATCCCGCCTTCTGCCAGCCGGCCACGTAGCCCGCGGCCAGGTGCTTCACGTTCGTGTAGCCCTTGAAGGCCAGCGCCATCGCCACGTAGCCGGAGCGCACGGCGGAGGCGCACACGACGACGATCGGCGCGTTCTTGTCAGCGGGCAGCTTGTCGAGCGCCGCCGGGACGCTGCGCACCGGGACGTTGAGGGCGCCCTCGATGTGGCCCGCCGCGAACTCGCTGGGCTGGCGCACGTCCAGCACGAAGATCTGCTCGCCCGCCTCGAGCTTGGCCTTGAGGACTTCGCCCTTGATGCCGTTGAAGCCCTCGGGCAGGCTGCTCACGTAGGCGGCGGCCGCCTCCCACGCGGTGGAGTTCTCGGCGGCGGGAACGGCGCCGGCCAGGCCGACGACCACGGCCAGCGCGAGGACTGCGACCGGAGCGCGCATCTGTCGGAGCATGGAGACCTCCTCGTGCGCCGCCGCGGCGCCTCTAGCGTCGCGGCGGGATGGTGGTGACCACGACCCTGGCGTTGGCCGCGGCCTCCGTGGGGTTGAGATCGCCCGGCTTGAGGAAGATCCGGGCATTGCCGTGGCAGTTGTTGCAGCTCGCTGTTCGCGGCGTCTTCCGCTGGATGTTATGAGGCACCGTGTCCTTCCAGGTCGGCACGGCGTCGTAGCCGGGCATCGCGTCGGCGACCTTCGCATCCCACATGCCGCGCACCGTGGGGACGTGGCGCAGGAGCGTGTAGGTGTACGGCGCGTCGGGCCGCGCGCTCCGGCCGATCTTGAACTGGAGCGCGGACTTGGCGCCGGCGCCCACGTGGCAGTTCTCGCAGCCGCGGTACACCGTGGCGTGGCAGACGACACAGTTGATCCTGTCCCGGTGGACGGCGTGCTGCTCGACGCTCGAGCCCTCGGCCCGCGCGTTCGGGTGGCAGCCGAGACACGTCGCCTTCGACGCCACCGCGTGCCGGTCGGGATAGGCGGTGCCGTCGCCGTGGAGCTGGGTCACGGAGTGGCAGGCCGCGCAGTGCATCCGGCCCTTCTCCCAGTGCACGTCCGCCGGGAACCCTTCGTTCTTCCCCGTGTACTCGGGGAACACGCGTCCGCCGTGGCAGGTGCCGCAGGCCTCTTCCATCGGGCCGACTCTCAGGAAGCTGTGGCCGTCCATCAGGCCGCCGCGCACCGACTTCGCCTTGCTCACGTGGCAGTCGCCGCAGGTCGCGTGGCAGCTCGCGCACGCCTGCTGGAAGGCGGGTTGCAACGCGGGCCAGCGGTGCGCGGCGCGGAGCTTCATGAGCGTCTCGTCGCCGCGCACGGTGAAGTGGAGGCTGGTCTTCACGCTCGCCACCTGCTCGGCGTGGCACGCGCCACACGCGGCGTCGGGCCGGCGTGACGGCCGGGCGACCAGCCCCTCGTGGGCGCGGCCCTTGTCGGCGGCGGCGCGGTCGCCGGCGTGGCAGCTCTCGCACCCGCCCGCGTCGTGCGTGCTGCCGAGGAAGGCCGGCTTGACGAGGAACCGCTCCCAGGGCCGCCCCGACCGGGGTGCGGGGGCCCCTCAGCCCTCGCCTTGCTCTGCCGCCGGCGGGTCGGGCGGCGTCAGGGCCTCGAGCCTGGCGGCGTCGGTGTGGCAGGCGACGCACGCGCTCTGGGGGGCCGACGTCGCCGCCGCGGAGCAGTCGGTCGGCGGGAAGTCCAGCCCGGCGACCAGCGCGAAGAGCGCGAGGCCCAGGAGGCGCATGCACCGTCCGACTCGCGATCTCGCCATGGCCGCTCCTCCCGCCATGCGAGAGGAGCAAGAGGCGTTCCAGCGTCCGCAAGCATCGGCTCGTGCGGCGCAAGCCATTGATCTGAGGAACATTCCTCCTCAGAGGTCCGGGTTCAGGCGGCCATGGCCCGATGTTGCAGAGAGTTGCGAGATGTTGCTTGCAACAAGCCGCGGCGCTCGGGTTCTCCCGAGGGCCGGGAGCGCGGGGGCTACCGGTCGGGGGCGATCCCCAGGCGGCGCATCTTCCGCCAGAGGGTCGTGCGGTCCACGCCGAGCATGGCGGCGGCGCGGCCACGGTTCCAGCCCGCCGCGCGCAGCGCGCGGAGCACGGCCTCTCGCGGGGCCGCGCCGCGGGGCCGGCGGACGCCCTCGCGCGCCGGCCGGGCCCGCTCGGCTGCGGGCGTGGCGCCGCGCAGCGCCAGCGCGCGGGGCAGGGCGTCCACGTCGATGACGCCGCCCCGGGAGCAGACGATCGCGTGCTCGAGCGCGTTCTCCAGCTCCCGGATGTTGCCGGGCCAGTCGTGCTCCATGAGCACCGCCATGGCGCGGGGGGACAGGGTCCGCGCCGTGCCCTTGCCCTTGGCGGCGAATCGCTCGAGGAGGAACTCCACGAGCAGGGGGATGTCGGACTTCCGGTCGCGCAGCCCCGGCAGGTGGATCGGGATGACGTTCAGCCGATAGTAGAGGTCTTCCCGGAATCGCCCTTCGCGCATCAGCCGGGTCAGGTCCTGATGGGTCGCGGCGATGATCCGCACGTCCGTCCTGATCGTCTGGTTGCTCCCGACGCGCTCGAACTCCTGCTCCTGCAGGACGCGGAGCAGCTTGACCTGCACGCTCGGGCTCAAATCGCCGATCTCGTCGAGGAAGATCGTGCCCCCGTCGGCCAGCTCGAACCGTCCCTTGCGATCCCGGATCGCGCCGGTGAACGACCCCTTCTCGTGGCCGAACAGCTCGCTCTCGAGCAGCGTCTCGGGCAGCGCCGCGCAGCTCACCTTCACGAAGGGCTGGGCGTGGCGCGCGCTGATCGCGTGCAGGGTCTGCGCGAACAGGCCCTTGCCGGTGCCGCTCTCCCC
This sequence comes from Candidatus Rokubacteria bacterium GWA2_73_35, assembly GCA_001790205.1. Classification (GTDB taxonomy): domain Bacteria; phylum Methylomirabilota; class Methylomirabilia; order Rokubacteriales; family CSP1-6; genus GWA2-73-35. Next base: position 6,911 of record MGBU01000190.1, read on the forward strand.
CTGGAGCAGCACCGTCGAGTCGCTGTCCTTGATCATCTCCATCAGGTCGAAGATCTCGCGGATGCTGCGGTGCTTACCGATGATGGCCGCGAAGGGCGTGCGACCGCGCCGCTCCTCGGCGATCCGCTCGATCTCGCGGAGATCGCGCAGCGTGCAGACGGCGCCGAGCGTCGTCCCGGTTTCGGTGCGGAAGGGGCCCGTGGACAGGCTGAGGGCCAGCAGCTCGCCGCCGCGCGTGGGGATGACCACCTCGCGGTCGTGCACCTGGCGCCCGTCCCGGAGCGTGGCCGTGAGCGGCGCGGCCGGACCGCCGACCTCCGGCGGCAGGACCCGGTCCGCGCGGCGGCCCAGGAGCGTGTCCGCCGTCGAGCCCAGGATCTCCTCGGCGCGCCGGTTGACGCTCGTGATCCTGCCCTCGCGGTCGACCGTGAGCACGCCCTCGGCCAGGGAGTCCAGGATGGACTGGACCGTGTTGCGCTGGGCGCGCAGCTCCTCCATCAGGCGGTTGATGTGGCTCACATTCCGGATGGTCTCGACCACGCCCACGACCTCGCCGTGGGCGTTCTTCAGCGGCGACGTGTTGAGGCAGATGGGCGTCTCGGCGCCCCCGGCGTCGTGCATCGCGACGTTGAAGTTGGTAATGGTCTCGCCGGCCGCGAGCGTCCGCTCGAACGGGCAGCGGTCGGTGTCGCAGATCTCGCTGTTCAGGATCGTCCGGCACGGCCGCCCGACGGCGCGGGCCTCCTCGACGCCCGTGAGGGCCTCGGCGGGACCGTTCAGTGCCACGATCCGCTTGTCGCGGTCGATCGTCAGGACGGAATCCGGAATGCTTCGGAGGATGTCGACGACGCTCAGGGGGCCGGTGGAGATCGGCATGTTGCATCCATGGTGCAACAACGGCGGGCCCGCGACAAGGCATCGCTGGCGGGTCCAGGTGGTATACTCCGACTGTCGTCGTGGGGGGAGGGATTCCTGAGAACCGGGTGCGGCCCGGGACCCCTCGAACCTGACCTGGATAATCCCAGCGAAGGGAACACGGCGAGCACGATGGAACCGGCGGCCGCACCCGAGAGGGCGCGGCCGTTTCGTTTATGAGGATCTCGGTGAACGGCAAGGAGCTGGAGGTCGCCGACGGGCTCAGCGTCGAAGGCCTGCTCGCGCACCTCGGCGTCACGCGCGAGTTCACGGCGGTGGCCGTGAACCGCGAGGTGACGCCGAAGAGCGCGTACGCGGCGACCACCCTGCGCGAGGGCGACCGGGTGGAAATCGTACGACCGATGGGGGGCGGCTAGCATGAGTGACACGAACCTGGTCCTGGGCGGCAAGGAGTTCTCGTCGCGGCTGATCGTCGGCACGGGCAAGTACGCGACGATGGAGATCATGAAGCAGGCGCACGAGGCGTCGGGCGCGGAGATCGTCACGGTCGCGCTCCGG
>MGBU01000191.1 GCA_001790205.1 Candidatus Rokubacteria bacterium GWA2_73_35
GAGCGTGACCCCGGCATCCAGGTGGTCGCCACCGCGGGCGACGGGTACATCGCGCGGCGCAAGGTGCAGGCGCTGCGCCCGGACGTGGTCACGCTTGACGTCGTGATGCCGCGGATGGACGGGCTCACGCTCCTCGGGGAGTTGATGCGCGTGCGCCCGCTGCCGGTGGTGATGATCTCGGGCCAGACCGCCGAGAGCTGTGACGTGACGCTCCAGGCGCTGGAGCGCGGGGCCGTCGATTTCATCTGCAAGCCGCAGGAGGATCTGCAGGCTTGGATCGCGGTCGCCGGCGACGAGATCGTGGAGAAGGTCAAGCAGGCGGCCCGCGCGCGGCTGCGCCCGTTGCCCCTGCGCGAGGCGCTCCGTCCCCCCGTCCCGGCCGCCGCCGCGCGGACCGCGCGGCCGCTGATCGCCATCGGGGCCTCGACGGGGGGGACCGAGGCCATCGTGGAGCTGCTGATGGAGATGCCGTCCGACAGCCCCGGCATGGTGATCGTCCAGCACATGCCACGCGAGTTCACCCGGCGTTTCGCCGAGCGCTGCGACACACGGACGGCGGTCCGCGTGAAGGAGGCGGAGCACGGGGACGAGGTCCGGACCGGATGGGCGTTGATCGCCCCCGGCGGCCAGCACGCGCGGGTGCGTCGCACGGATCGCCGCTACTGGGTCTCCCTCGACGAGCAGCCCCCCATCAACCGGCATCGGCCGTCGGTCGACGCGCTGTTCGAGTCCGTGGTGGACGCGGCGGGCTCGGACAGCATCGGCGTTCTGCTCACCGGCATGGGGACGGACGGCTCCCGGGGCCTGCTCGCCATGCGGCGCGCGGGCGCGCGCACCGTCGTCCAGGACGAGAGCTCGTGCGTGGTGTTCGGGATGCCGCGGGAGGCCATCGCGGTCGGCGCCGCGGAGTTCGTCGTGCCGCTCGGCAGGATCGCCCGCGTCGTCCTCGGCTTCCTGGGTGGTCAGGAGTCCGCCGGCGCGGCCCCCGGGAGGAGGCTGCATGCCCTGGACGCTTGAGCCCGGACGCGACGCCGTCCGCCTCACCCTCAGCGAGCAGGTGGATGTGGTCGAAGCCGCCGACCTGCACCGGGTTCTGACGGAGCTGGTGCACGACCGGCGGGGTGTCGCGATCGACATGAGCGCGTGCGCCGCGATCGATTGCACGACGCTCCAGCTGTTGCTGGCGTTCCGTCACGCGCGGGCGAGCGGCGGCGCGTCGACGACGGTGACGGTCGCGCCCGGGCCGGTCGCCGACACCCTGCGGCGTCTCGGGCTCCAGGCGCTGATCGGCGCTCGGGCGTAGTTCACGACGCGGTCAGGCGGCCGACGAGGAGTCTTCCAGCAGCCCGCGCACCCTCGCGGCCACCCCGTCCAGCACCCCCTCGGCGACGCCGGCGTCGGCCGCCCTCCGGACGAGGGCCTCACAGCGCTCCGCCTCGGCACGCGCCGCATCGTGCTGCCCGGCCCCGATCGCGGTCTGGATCCCGCCGGCGCACTGCTCGACCAGCACGTCGAGCGCCCGGGCGATCGACGCCGACGACTCGCCGAGCCGCTCGGGCTCGCCCCCCGCGTACGGCATCGACCGGAAGAGCCAGTCCAGCGCCTCGGCCGCGTCGTTCGCGCCGAGGCGGCGCGCGGCGAGCCGCGTGCAGGTCAGCCAGAGCCGGCGCGTCGCCTCGTCCCGGCGGTCGTCGGGGAGCGCGTCGCCCGCCGCGCGCACCGAGTCCTCCACCTGCCGCAGCAGGCCGAGGACGTCCTGCGCGCTGCCGCGCTGCGCCTCGCGGAGGGCCGTCGCCGTGAGCTGACCCACCTCGGCGCCTGCCATGTCCACGCGAAGCCTCGAGAACACCTCGCGGAGCTCGGGGGGAAGGTCCCGGGCGTCGAGCGCCTCGGCGAGCAGACGGCGCGACTCCGCGAACTCGTGCTGCCGCGCGAGATCCTGGACGATACCCTCCAGGCTCGTCCAGGATCCGGCGTGCGGCGTCGCGCGGGACACCGCCGCCTCCTGCGGCTCGGTTCCCCGGCGCTCGACCGGGGCCGGCCCTGCCGCGCGCAGCCGCTCCGCGCGCCGGGCGTCGGCGCCGGGCAGCGTCTCGACCGTTCCCGGGACCGCGGGCGTGGGGGACCCGAACCCGTGGGGGCGTGGCGGCGACGACGGCGAGGACGGCGACGGACCGGTCCGCGCTGGGCCCGCGGCGCGGTGGTGGCGGCGCCCCCGCTTCCTGGGCCACAGCGCCTCGAGAAGGACGAACAGGAGCGCTCCGAGCGCGACGAGCCCGAGGACCACGAGGAGCGCGGTGCCGTTCCGCATATCGGTTCGGGTTCGAGAGCCCTTGCGTCGATCAGAGCACGAGGGCGAGGGATCGACAACAGGAAATCTCGCGCGGCGCGCCGCGGACCCGCACCCGGCCCAGCCGGGCGTCCCGCGGGGGCCGGCCGCGGCCGGTCACTCGAGCGCCGTCTCGATCATCCGCGCGACGCCGTCCCGGTCGAACGCGACGACGCGCCAGCGCCGGCCGGGCGCCGGCGCCATCCGGAGCTCCACCTCCCGCTGCGCCGCGCCGCGCACCCTCACGGCCGCGCCGTCCGTGTCGCGCGCGACCGCCGCGCGCTGCCAGGTGGTGACGAGCCCCCACGGAAACGCGAGCGGCCCCAGCGCCTCGGCGAGCAGCCTCTCGATGCCCGGGCGCGCGCCCGCCCTGAGGAGGCGGTCGAGCTCGGGCTTGATCTCGTCGATCCGGGCTTCGAGCGTCGCCTCGTCGAATTGCAGGCGCAGCCGCGCGCGGGCGCGCTCCCAGAAGAGCGCGGCGGCGTCCTCGGCGACGCGCTCGGTGTCGAAGTGCGCGCCGACGGCGGTCTCGTCGCGGTCCTGGAGCCCGCGGGCCAGGAGGTAGAGGGAGTACTGCGGGGTGCCCGTCGCGTAGTAGCCGCCGGCGCCGAGCACGATCAGGAGCGTCAGGAGCAGCGCGCGCGCCGACAGGTCTGGTGCCCTCGCGGGTTCGTCGTTCGTGAATGCTCCACGCTAGAGGTCGCGCGCGGCGGGCAGGCCCGGCAGGGACGTCGCCGCCCGGACGCCGCGGACGATCGCGCGCGCCACGGCCTCCGCGGCGGCGAGGCCGAGGCGCGTCGGATCGGCGGCGCGCTCGCCCACCGAAAGCGCGAAGAGCGTGTCGCCGTCCAGCGCGGTGTGCGGCGGCGAGAGCGCGCGCGCGAAGCCGAGCATCCCGAGCGCCGCGAGCGTGCCCGCCTCCGCCTTGCCCAGACGCGCGTCCGTCGCGATGACGCCGATCGTCGTGTGCCGCGGTGCGCCGAAGCCGCCCGGCGCCGCGCCCGCGGCGAGCGCCCGCGCCGTGTCGATCAGCCGGCGGCCGTCGGCGGCGTCGCGCGTGCCCGCGACGAGGGCGCCCGTGTCCGGGTCGCGCACGTCGCCGAGCGCGTTGACGGCGACGAGCGCGCCCACGACGACGTCGCCGAGCCGCACCGAGGCGCTGCCGAGCCCGCCCCGCATCGCCCGCGCGACGCCGTGAAGCTTGCCGACGCTCGCCCCGGTGCCGGCGCCGACGCTGCCCTCGGCGACCGGTCCCGCGGCCGCGGCGGCCGCGGCCGCGTACCCCGCCTCGCGCGTCGGCCGGACGCGGCCGTCGCCCACGCCGAGGTCGAACAGGAAGGCGCCCGGCACGTGCGGCACGACGGTCGGGCCGGCGGCGAAGCCGCGGCCGCGCTCCTCGAGCCAGCGCAGCACGCCGTACACGGCCTCCTCGCCGAAGCGGCTGCCGCCGCCGAGGACCACGCCGTCCACGGTGGGCACCAGGTGGCCGGGGTCGAGGTAGTCGAGGCCGACGACGTCGTTGGCGCCGCCGCGCAGCGCGACGCCACACACGGCGGGCCGGTCGCACACGAGGACGCTCACGCCGGTGAGCGCCGTCGTGTCGGTCGCGTGTCCGACGCGGAGGCCGGGGACGTCCGTGATCAGGGCCGGCGGCTCGCGTCGGCGGCCGGGATCCGCCCGGCCGCGACCTCGGCGGCGACGTCGAGCGCGCGCAGCGCGAGGCCGCGCGCCAGCGGGTGGCGAGCGGGGTCGGCGCCGGGCGCGGCGAGCGCGGCGGCCGCGGCGCGGGCGAGCGCGGCGGGCTCGGGCCGGCCGGCGGCCTCGAGGACGAGCGCGGTCTCGGCGAGCCGCCGGGCCCAGCGGGCCCGCGCCTCGGGTCCGAGCTCGCGCGCGAGGACGCCCGCGACGATCGCCTCCTCGCGCTCGGCCTTGACCGGCTCCGGCACGACGAGCCGGCTCGCGCGCGCGGCCTCCCGCTCGATCGCGTCGGCCTGGACGCTCTCGGGGTCCAGGAACCAGCCCGCGAGCTCGGGCAGCTCGAGCAGCTCCGCGGCCCGCTCGACGAGCGCGGGGTCGGGTGCCTGCAGCTCCGGCACGGGCGCCGGCGCGGCGCCGCCGAACCGCGGCGCCCAGCGCGCGAATGCGGCCGGCGGCGCGGTCGCGCGCGCGCGGTGGAGGGCGAGCGCCTCGGCGACGAGGCCGACGGCGCGCGCCGGGTCGAGCTCCACCCAGGGGAGCTTCTGCGAGGCGCGGAGCGCCGCCAGCTCCGCCTCCAGGCGCTTCTTCGTGATCGCGCCGCCCGCGGCGTCCACGACGCCGACCGTGTCGTTCAGGATGAGCGAGCAGAGCGTGGCGGCGCCGTACGCGCCCTCGAAGACGATCCACACCGCGCGCGAGCCGTGGCCGTCCACGCCCGAGATCCAGGCCCGCGCGGCGTGCTCCACCCCGCGCTCGACGATCGGCCGCGCCGCGGGCGCGGCCGGGGACGCGACGCCGCGCTGCGCGAGCCGGTAGAGCGCGCGCCGGGCGCCGCGGCGGACGGCGCGCCCGGCGGCGCCGGCGGCCAGGTCGTGGAGCGCGGGCAGGGCCGCGGCGCCGTGGGCGTCGGCGAAGGTCCGGAGCGCGTCGTCGAGCGCGGCCTCGCCGAGGGTCGCGAGCCGCGCAGCGTCGAGGCCCGGCGCGGCGTCGGTCATTTGTAGCGGGGGCCGCGAGGCCGGCTCCAACCGTGGGTGGCCTGAGACAGGCGCGGCGTCGGTCATCCGAAGCTCAGGCGGAAGAAGGGGTGCTCCGGGTGCTCGGGGAAGTGGACGCGCCGCGCGTAGTCGAGCGCGCCCGCGTAGTGCTCGAAGCGGTCGGCGAGCCGGCGGTAGAGCGGCGCGGAGGCGGGCGACGCCGGCCGCGTGCTCGCCCGGTCGTGCTCGGAGACGAACCGGTAGGCGCTCTTGCCCTGGACGACGTAGTAGCCGGTCGAGGCGCTGCGCTCCACGCGCTCGCGGAAGACGCCGGTCATGAACAGCGCGTAGTCGCCGATGTGGCGGCGCAGCGTGACCTCGTGCTCGGGCCGGAAGTGCGCGGGGTCCTCCCAGACGGCCTGCGTCTCGAGCAGCACGTCCACGACGGTCTCGAGGCGCGGCGTCGCCAGGCCGCGGGGGAAGAGGTTCTCGGTCCGTGCGAACCGCGTGAGGAGGTCCGCGAGGTACGCGGAGGCCGGGTCGTCGCCGAGCGCCAGGTCCCTGAAGCTGGCGCCGATCGCCCGCTCGAAGAAACGCCGGAGCTCCACGCCCGGATGATAGCAGATTTGCTAGAATTCGTGCCGTGGGCGAGCGTCCCCGCGCGAAGCTCCCGTGGCTCCTCGTCGCCGCGAGCGTGCTGCTGACCGTGCTGCTCCTCTACGTCCTCTTCGTGGGCTACCTGCCGGCCAAGCAGCGCGTGGCGGGCCTCGAGCGGGAGCTCAAGGCGCTCTACGCGCGCGAGGCGGAGCTGCAGAGCCGGCTCGCCCAGGTGGACCAGCGGCACGCCGTGCGCGACCGGCAGCTCGCGGCGCTCACGGCGGAGCGGGACGTGCTCGCCAAGCGCCTCGAGGGCCTCGAGCGGGAGCTGGCCGCGCTGCGCGGCCGCCGGTAGCCGCCCGCGCCGCGCGCGCCCGGGGTCGAGGGGACCACGCGGCACGCGTCCGCGTGTCCCGTTGCGGCTGGGCTCCATCCAGGCGCGCGCGGCCCGCGACCCACGTGGCGGGAACGGGATCCCCTGACCCCGACCGCACGCGCCGGCCGGCCCCGCGTTCGCCGGGGCTTCCCCGGATGTCGCGGACGGCAGGCTAGAGCAGGGCCAGCAGCCGCTCGTTCGTCGCGGGCAGCCCGACGGAGATCCGCAGGTGACCCGGGAATCCCACGCCCGCGCCGTCGCGCACGAGGATCCCGGCGCGGAAGAGACGCTCGCAGGCCGCCGCCGCGTCGGGCACGCGGGCGAGCAGGAAGTTCGCCTGCGACGGCGGATGCGCGAGGCCGCGGCGCGCGAGCGCCGCGGAGAGCCGGGCGCGCTCCTCGATGACGAGCTTCCGCGTCCGCTCCCAGTGCTCCGTGTCCTCGAGCGCGGCGCGGGCCGCGACCTGGGCGAGACGGTTCACGTTGTACGGCGCGCGGACGCGGTTCAGGCGGTCGATCGTCTCCGCGCGCGCGACCGCGTAGCCGACGCGCAGCCCGGCGAGCCCCGCGATCTTCGAGAACGTGCGCAGCACGATCAGGCGCGGGTGGTGCCGGAGCAGCGCGATGCCGTCCGGGTACTCGGGATCGTCGCAGAAGTCGCCGTACGCCTCGTCGAGCACGACGAGCGGCGGGTCGGCGCCGAGGCGCGCGAGGAACGCGCCGAGCGGGCCACGGCGGACGATCGTCGTCGCGGGGTTGTGCGGCGAGCAGAGGATGACCGCCTTCGTGCGCGGCGTGAGCCGGCGCCCCATGTCCTCGAGGTCGGTCTCGTACCCGGCGAGCGGGCTCGGCACGAGGGTGGCGCCCGCGAGCGCCACGCCGGTCGTGTAGGGCTCGAACGACGGGTGCGGCACGATCACCTCGTCGCCCGGCTCGAACGCCGCCAGCGCGACCAGCCCGATCAGCTCGTCCGCGCCGTTGCCGACGACGAGCTCGTCTCTGCCGACGCCGAGGCGCTGCGCGAGCGCCTCGCGCAGCGCGGTGGAGCCGCTGTCGGGGTAGAGGTGGATGCGCGCGGCCTCGCGGCGCACCGCCTCGACCACGCGGGGCGCCGGGCCCAGCGGGTTCTCGTTCGCCGACAGGCGGACGAGATCGACGCCGCCGAGCTCGGCGGCCAGCGCCTCGATCGCCTTGCCCGCGGCGTAGGGCACGATCGGCTCCAGGGCGGAGCGCCAGATCCTTCGCACCCGGCCATTCTAGTCAGTCCGCGGGCCGTTGTGCTACCCTCTGCCCGTCATGTCCGTCGAGTTGTACCGCCGGGCCCGGCGAGCCGAGGCGAAGGCCGCGAGCGCCCCGGACCGGCGCCGCCTCCGGCTCGAATTCTTCCGCCAGGCCCTCGCCGAGGGATTCGATTCCCTCAAGGTGAGGCACGCCGAGGGCGCGTCCGGCCAGGAGTCGGTGCGGATGTACGCCCGGCTGATGGACGACGTGATCCTCGCCCTC
>MGBU01000192.1 GCA_001790205.1 Candidatus Rokubacteria bacterium GWA2_73_35
GTACACGAACGTCTACTACCACCGCACGACGCGCGGGATCGACCTGCACCTCAAGGAGATCTTCCGCGACACGATGCGGATCGCGTTCCCCTACGACCTGCGCAAGGAGCTGCACCCCTACCTGCACCTGACGGAGTGGACGCTCCTCGAGGACGTGGGCAAGTGGCACGACGCGGAGGACCCCGAGCGGAGGCGGCTCGGGCTCGAGTGGCGTCACGTCCTCGACCGGAAGCTCAAGTGGCGCATGTCGCACGAGGTCGTCCTGGACCTCTTCGAGCCCCGCCGGGGCCACAGCTTCCTCGACGCCGAGACCGTGAAGCGCCGGGTGCGGAGCTTCCTGCCGCTGGCGCTCCGGGACTTCAACTTCGACATCGACATGGCGCTGCAGGACCCCCGGCCGCTCAACCCGCTCAAGATGGGCGACCGCCAGATCTACGTCTACGACTCGGCGACGGACACGGTCTCCGAGGAGCCGCTGACGGAGATCCTCAAGTACCTGCCGGGCAAGGTCGCGCAGTGCCGGATCTTCGCGACGAGCCACGAGCACGACGCGGTTCTCGCCAAGGCGCTGGAACGGGCGCTCAACCCGAACGAGGACGCCGCGATCACGACGAACGTATGAGCTGGCGGTTCGTCACCTGCACGGCGCTCTTCGTGGCGTCCCTGCTGGCCGCGAACACCATGGCCGCGAAGCTGATCGTGCTCGGCGGGCTGGTGCTCTCGGCGGCGATCGTGATCTTCCCGCTCTCGTACGTGCTCGGCGACGTCCTGACCGAGGTCTGGGGCTACGCGGCGTCGCGGCGCGTGATCTGGCTCGGCTTCGCGTGCAACGCGCTCCTGGTGGCGGCCGTCTGGCTCGGCGGCGCGCTCCCGGCGGCCCCCTTCTGGCGCGGCCAGGCCGCGTACGAGGAGATCCTCGGGCAGACGCCGCGGATCCTCGCGGCCTCCTTCCTCGCCTACCTCGTCGGCGAGTTCGCCAACGCCTACGTGCTCGCCCGGCTGAAGCTCGCCACGCGCGGGCGCTGGCTCTGGACGCGGACGATCGGCTCGACGCTCGTCGGCCAGGCGCTCGACACCGTGGTCTTCGTGACCCTCGCGTTCGCGGGCGTGGTGCCCGGCGCGGCGCTCGCCGCGCTCGTCGCGGGGCAGTGGGCCGTCAAGGTCGCCTGGGAGGCGGCGGCGACGCCGCTGACCTACGCGGCCGTCGGGTGGCTCAAGGCGCGCGAGGGGATCGACACGTACGACGACCGGACGGACTTCAACCCGATCCGGCTCTGACGGGGGCGCCGGCGGGCTCGGCCGCCGGCGCGCCGAACTCCGCGAGCGCCTCCGCGACCACCCGCTCGCCCGCGGCGAGCCTCTCAGCGGGCGTCGCGGCGAGGGCCCGGGCGCCCGCGCGGGCGTGGCCCACGCGGGCGACGAGGGCGGCGTACTCGGGGCCGAGCACGCGCTCGAGCCGCTTCCGGACCTCGCGGGCGAGGGCGGGGCTCCGGCCGCCGGTGGACACCGCGACCTGGAGGCCGCCCCGGCGCAGCACCGCCGGCAGGATGAAGTCGCAGAGCGCGGGGGTGTCCGCGACGTTCACGAGGGCACGCCGGCGCCGCGCTTCGGCGGCGACCGCCCGGTCCACCTGGGGCACGCCCGTCGCGACGAGCACGAGGAGGGCGCCACGCACGTCGCCCCGCCGGTACGGGCGCGGGCGGTGGGCGATCCGACCCGCCGCGGCGAGCGCGGCGAGTGCTCGCGTGAGCCGCGGGCTCACGACGGTCACGGACGCCCCGCACCGCAGCAGGGCGCGGACCTTCCGTTCGCCGACCGCGCCCCCGCCGACGACCAGACAACCGCGGCCGCGGAGGTCGAGGAGCGCCGGGAAGTAGTCGGGCACGGCTCAGGCCCCGACTCCGGCGAGCCGCGGCGGCACGCCGTGGGGCACGGAGGCCGACGCGACGGTCGGGCCGGTGACGAGCACGGCGGGCGGCGTGCACCCGGCCGCGCGCGCGGCGCCAGCGATGTCCCCGAGGCGGCCCGCGGTCACCCGCTCCCCCTCCGTCCCCGCGCGCTCGATCAGGAGCGCCGGCTCGCGCGGGTCGCGGCCGAGCGCAGTGAGCGAGGCCGTGATGGCGTCGAGCGAGCCGACCGGCATGTAGAAGACGAGCGTGCCCTCGACGCGCGCGAGGAACTCCCAGTCGAGCGCGACCGGGCGGTGGCCGGTGTGGTCGGTGCCCGTCGCCAGGACCAGCGTGGAGGCGCTCCCGCGCTCGGTGAGCGAGATCCCGGCGCGCGCCGCCGCCGCGGTCGCCGCCGTGACGCCGGGGACGACCTCGAACGGGAGGCCGGCCTCCCGCACCGCCTGGATCTCCTCCCCGAGGCGCCCGAAGACCGCGGGATCGCCGCCCTTGAGGCGCACGACGCGTCCGCGGCGCCGCGCCCAGTCCACGAGCAGCCGGTTGATGCGGCCCTGGCCGAGGCACGGGCGTCCCGGCGCCTTGCCCACGTCGAGCACGAGGGCGCCCGGCGCCGTCTCGTCGAGCAGGGCGCGCGGGATCAGCCGGTCGTGCAGCACGACCTCGGCCTCGCGCAGCCGCCGGAGGCCCTTCTGCGTGATCAGCTCGGGATCCCCGGGCCCCGCGCCCACGAACGAGACGAGGTGGCCCCCGGTCACGTCTCTTCCTCCTTGCGCTCGGGCCGCGGGAAGAACCGCAGCAGGCGTTCGAGCACCGCGGGCAGCTCGTCGCACGGCACGTCCTCGAGGATCTTCATCGCGGCGCGCGGGGCGGCGCCGCCGCGGCCGCCGACGAAGACGTGGACGCCGTCCACGATCCGGCCGTCCACCTTCACCTTGCAGCCCTGCAGCCCGACGTCGGCGGTGTGGTGGTTGCCGCAGGAGGCGGGGCACCCCGACCAGCGGACCGTGAGCGGGCGCGTCCGGCCCCAGCGCTGCTCGAACTCGCGCGCGAAGGCCATCGCGCGCGTCTTGGTGTCGATGAGCGCCAGGTTGCAGAAGTCGGTGCCCGTGCACGCGACGAGCCCGCGCTGGACCTCCGAGGGGTTGTACGGCAGCTCGCGCAGGAGCGGCTCCTGGGTCAGGTCGCCGAGGAGCCGATCCGGCACGTGAGGGAGCAGCACGTTCTGGGACGGCGTGAGACGCAGCTCGCCCCGCCCGTAGCGCTCGCTGAGCCGCGCCAGCTCGAGGAGCTGCTCGCCGCTCACGCGCCCCGCCGGCGTCTTGAGCCCGACGTAGTTGAGCCCGGGCTCTCGCTGGCGGAAGATCCCGACGTGCTCGGTCGTCCGGGCGCCCCGCGCGTCGCGCCCCGCGGGCGGCAGCGGGCGGCCGAGCCGCACCTCCAGCTCCTTGCGGAAGCGCTCGGCGCCCCACGCCTCGACGAGGAAGGCCAAGCGCGCGCGGCTCCGCGACTCGCGGGGGCCGTGATCGCGGAAGAGGAGCGCGATCGCGGCGCACACCTCGGCCGCCTCCGCCGGCAGCACGAAGGCGTCGAGGCTCGCCGCGAAGACCGGGCCGCCCGATCCCTGCTTGCCGCCGACGGCGACGTTGAGCCCGGCGACCTCCACGCCGTCCGGCTCGGCGCGCGCGGGCGTCATCGAGACGTCCTGGGTCTCGCCGGTCGTGCAGTGGTCGGGGCAGCCGGTGATGGTCACGTTGAACTTGCGCGGCAGGTTCGTGAACTCCCGGTTGCCCAGGAAGATCCGCTGGAAGTCGCGGGCGATCGGCGCGGTGTCGAAGAGCTCCCGCGCGGTGAGGCCGGTGGCCGGGCAGCCGACGACGCCGCGGACGTTGTCCATGCCCGTCTGGAGGCTGGAGAGCCCCGCCGCCTCGAGCCGCGCAAGGATCTCCGGCACGCCCTCGATCGTCACCCAGCGGAGCTGGAGCTGCTGGCGCGTCGTGACGTCGGCGACGTTCTTGCCGCTACGCTGCGTGATCTCCCCGAGCAGGCGCGCCTGCGCGGCCGTGAGGATGCCGTTCGGCATGCGGATGCGCATCATGAAGTGCCCGGGCGTCGGCCGGCGGTGGAACACGCCGAGCCACTTGAGCCGCTCCTTGTCGTCGTCGGCGATCGTCCGCCAGCCCTCGCGCGCGAACCGTGCGAGGTCCTCGGCGACGGCGAGCCCGTCCCGCTCCGCCTTGAGCGCTTCGATCTTGTTCACGCCCCGCCCTCCGGCAGGCGCCGCAGCCGGACGGCGCACGCCTTCAGCTCGGGCTGCTGCGAGATGGGGTCGCGCGCGCCGAGGGTCAGGTTGTTGGCGCTCTTGTAGAAGCCGGCCTGGCGTCCCCAGTGGAACGGCAGGAAGCACGTCCCCTCCCGGATCGCCGCGCTCACGCGGCACTGCGCGATCGCCTTCCCGCGCCGCGAGGTGATCTCGGCGAAGTCACCGTCCTGGAGGCCCGCGCGGCGCGCGTCGTGGAGGTTCACCTCGAGCACGGGTTCCGGGGTGCGCGCCGCCAGGGCCGGGGCCTTTCCCGTGCGCGTCAACGTGTGCCAGTGGTCGCGCACCCGGCCGGTCGTGAGCGTGAGCGGGAACGCCGCGTCGGGCGGCTCGACGGGCTCGTTGTGCTCGACCGGCACCAGGCGCGCGCGGCCGGTCGCCGTCGGGAAGCGCCCGTCGGCGTAGAGGCGCGCGGTGCCCGGGTGGTCGGGCGCGGGCACCGGCCACTGGAGCGGCCCCTCGTCCCGGAGCCTCTCGTGGCTCGCGCCCGCGTAGTCACACGGCGTCCCGGCCGTCAGCGCCGCGAACTCGTCGAAGATCTCGGCCGCGCCCTCGTACGGGAACGCGTCCTTCCAGCCCAGCTCGCGCGCCAGGCGGACGACGATCTCGGCGTCCGGCAGCGCCTCGCCCGGCGGCTCGACGAGCTTCGGCAGGTACGTGAGGCGCCGCTCGGAATTGGTCATGACCCCGTCCTTCTCGGGCCACTGCGCGGCGGGCAGCAGCACGTCGGCGAAGCGCGTCGTCTCGGTCGGGTGATAGGCGTCCTGGACGACGACGAGGTCGGCCTGGCGCAGGGCCTTCTCGACGAGGTCGAGGTCGGGCATCGAGGCGGCCGGGTTCGTCGCCATGATCCACACGGCGCGCACCTCGCCCGCGGCGAGTCCCTCGAAGATCTCGAGCGCCGAGCGGCCGGGCCGCGGCGAGATGGCGCCCGCCGGAAGGCCCCAGTGGCGCTCCACGGCCGCGCGCGCCGCGGGATCGGCGACCGCGCGATAGCCGGGGAGCAGGTGGGCGAGACCGCCCGTCTCGCGCCCGCCCATCGCGTTCGGCTGGCCGGTCAGCGAGAACGGCCCGGCGCCGGGCCGGCCGATCTGGCCCGTCGCGAGGTGGAGGTTGAGGACCGCCGTGTTCTTGTCGGTGCCGGCGTGGCTCTGGTTCAGCCCCATGGCCCAGAGGGTGAGCGCCGCGCGCGCGCGCCCGAATGAGCGCGCGGCGGCGACGATGATCTCGGGCGAGAGCCCCGTGAGCGAGGCAGCGCGCTCGGGCGGGTAGCGCGCGATCACCGCGCGCAGCGCCTCCCAGCCCGACGTCCGCGCGGCGAGGAAGCGCCGGTCGAGCAGGTCCTCGCGCCAGAGCACGTGGAGCATCGCGTTCAGCAGCGCGACGTCCGACCCGGGCCGGAGCGGCAGGTGGAGGTCGGCGAGGTCCGCCGTCTCGGTCCAGCGAGGGTCGGCGACGAGCACCGTGACCTCGGCCGGCGCCGCGAGCTTCCGCCGCCGGATGCGCTTGAACGCGATCGGGTGGCAGTCGGCGGTGTTCGTCCCGATCAGGAAGAAGCAGTCGGCGCGCTCGAAGTCCGCGTAGGCGGCGGGCGGCCCGTCGGCGCCGAGGGAGCGGGCGTAGCCGGCGGCGGCGGAGGCCATGCACAGGCGCGAGTTGGTGTCGAAGTTGTTGGTGCCGAGGAAGCCCTTCGCGAGCTTCGACGCGACGTAGTACTCCTCGGTCGTGAGCTGGCCTGAGGCGTAGAACGCGACAGCGTCGGGGCCGTGAGCGGCGACGATCTCGCGGAGCCGGTCGCCCGCGTGCCGGAGCGCCAGCTCCCACGGCGCGCGCGCGAGCGGCGCGTCGCGCCGCGCGCGCAGCATCGGGTACCGGAGCCGGTCGGCCGTCCGGAGCACGGGCGGCAGGTGCACGGCCTTGGCGCAGACGTCGCCGAAGTTGGCCGGGTGCGCCGGGTCGCCCTTGACCCGCGTGACGGCGCCGTCGCGCACCTCGACGAGGAGCCCGCAGCCGACGCCGCAGTAGGGGCACAGCGTCCGGTGCTCAGGCAACGCTCTGCTCCTCCAGGAACCCGACGATCGTGTCCCGGAGCCAGAAGTAGTCGGGGCGCGCCAGGACGGCCTCGCGGCTGCGCGGGCGCGCGAACGGCACGTCGAGGACGCGGCCGATCGTCGCCGCGGGGCCGCTGGTCATCATGACGATGCGGTCGGCGAGCAGGAGCGCCTCGTCCACGTCGTGGGTGACCATGACGACGGTCTGGCGCTTCGCCTCCCAGAGCGCGACCAGCTCGTCCTGCAGCTCCATGCGCGTGAGGGCGTCGAGGAGCGAGAACGGCTCGTCGAGGAGCAGCAGCTTCGGCTCGAGGGCGAAGGCGCGCGCGATCCCGACCCGCTGCTGCATGCCCGCCGACAGCTCGCGCGGGTAGCGGCTCCCCAGGCCGGGCAGCCCGACGGCGGCGAGGTAGTCGTCAGCGCGGCCGGCGGGGGCGCCGACCTGGCCGAGGGCGAGGCGCACGTTGTCCGCGGCCGTCATCCAGGGTAGGAGCGTCGCCGACTGGAACACCACGCCGCGGTCCGTCCCCGGGCCGTCGATCTCGCGCCCGCCGATGACGACGCCGCCCGTCGTCGGCGTGGCGAGACCCATCAGGATCGAGAGGACCGTGGTCTTGCCGCAGCCCGAGTGGCCGACCAGGCAGACGAACTCGCCCGCGTCCACGTAGAGCGTGAAGTCGCGGACGATGACGGCCGGGCCCGACGGCGTGTCGTACGTCTTGCCGAGCTGCGCGATCTCGACGAAGGACGGCATGCGCTCAGGCGGCCGGGCGCCGGCAGGCGCGCAGGAAGTCGACGATCGCCTGGCGCGCCTTCTGGTACGCGGGCTCGAGGCTCAGGTGGCGGCGCGCGCGGGGGCGCGGGAGCCCGACCTCGATCGCGGGGCCGAGGACGGCGCCCGGCCCCGGGGTCATCGGGTAGATGCGGTCGGCGAGCAGGATCGCCTCGTCGACGTCGTTCGTGATCAGGACGACGGTCGAGCGGTGCGCGCCCCAGATGCTCAGCAGTTCGTCCTGGAGCGTCGCGCGCGTGAGCGCGTCGAGGGCGCTGAAGGGCTCGTCCAGCAGGAGGAGCTTCGGCCGCATCGCGAGCCCGCGCGCCACCGCGACGCGCTGCCGCATCCCCCCGGAGAGCTGCGACGGGCGCTTCCACGCCGCGGGCGTCAGGCCGACGAGCGCGACGAACTCGTCCGTGATCCGCCGCCGCTCGGCCGCGGGGCGCCCCGGATTGACGGCGTCGACCGCGAGGGCGACGTTCTCGTGGACGGTCATCCAGGGCAGGAGCGAGTACTGCTGGAAGACGATCCCGCGCTCCGGGCCCGGCCCGGTCACCGGCGCGCCGTCCAGCACAATCTCCCCGTGATCGGGCTGGATGAGCCCGCCGAGGAGCGAGACGAGGGTGGTCTTCCCCGAGCCCGAGTAGCCGACGATCGCGACGAACTCGCCCTCGTCGAGCGCGAGGTTCACCCCGCCCAGCACGTGGGCCGTGCCGCGCGGCGTGACGTACGAGCGCCGGAGGTCGCGGACGTCGAGGTACGCCATCACGACGCCCTGATGCGCGCCTCGACGAGCCCCATGAGCCGGTCGAGCGCGAGGCCGACGGCCCCGATCGTGACGACGCTCAGGATGATGTGGGAGTAGACGAGGCTGTTGTACTCCTGCCAGAGGAAGCCGCCCACGCCGGGGGTTCCCGTGAGCATTTCGGCAGCGACGATCACGAGCCAGGCGAGGCCGAGCGAGAGGCGGTAGCCCGTGAAGACGTACGGCAGGGAGGCCGGGACGATGATCTTGCTGAGCATCTTCGCCCGCGAGAGCCTGAGGACGCGCCCGACGTTCAGGTAGTCCTGGCTGATCGACCGCACCCCGACGGCCGTGTTGATGACCGTGGGCCACATGGCGCAGAGGGCGATCGTGAAGACCGCCGCCGGCTCCGACTTCTGGAAGATCACGAGCCCGAGCGGCAGCCACGCGAGCGGCGAGATCGGCCGGAGGAACTGGACGATCGGGTCGAACGACTGGTGGAAGGTGCGCGAGAGTCCGAGGAGGAAGCCGAGGGGCGTGCCGAGCAGGAGCGCCAGCAGGTACCCCTTCGCCACCCGCACGAGCGAGTAGAAGGCGAGCCGCAGGATGCCCTGGTTCATCTCGCCGTCCTTGAAGAAGGGCTCGAGGACGTAGCGGCGCGACTCCTGCCACGTCCGGAGGGGCGAGGGCAGGTCCGGCGCGACCGTCTGGCTCAGCGCCGTCCAGGCGAGCAGGACGGCGGCCAGACCCAGGAGCGGCAGCACGAGCGCCCGCACGGTGGATTGCGCCATGGCTCCTCCCTACGCCATCGAGTGGACGGCGAAGCTCCGCGCGTACTTCTCGGGGTCCGCCGGGTCGAAGGGCACGCCGTCGAAGAGGGTCTCCTTCCGCGAGTCCTCGCGCGGGGTCTCGACGCCCAGCTCCCGGGCGACCTCGCGGTAGATGTCGGGCCGGTGGACGCGGTCCACGACGGCCCTGTAGTCGGGCGGCTCCTTCACCATCCCCCAGCGGCGGAACTGGCTGAGCCACCACACGCCATGGGACTTCAGTGGGAAGTTCGTCTGCCCGTCGAAGAACGTCATGTAGTGCTTGTCCTTCGCGCGGCGGCCGTCGCCGTAGTCGTAGTCGCCGAGCAGGCGGCCCAGGATGACGTCGGGCGCCGTGTTGATGTACTGCGGCCGCGCGACGACCTCGGCCATCCGCGGGCGGTGCTCGAGCTGGTCGATCCACCGGCTCGCCTCGAGGACCGCGCGGAGCACCGCGCGCACGGTCTTCGGGTTCTTCGCCGCGAAGGCCTCGGTGAAGGCGAGCACTTTCTCCGGGTGGTCCCGCCAGAGCTGCTGGCTCGTGACGGCCGTGAAACCGATCCCGTCGGCGATCGCGCGGGCGTTCCACGGCTCGCCCACGCAGAAGCCGTCCATCTTGCCGACCTTCATGTTGGCGACCATCTGCGGCGGCGGGATCGTGATCAGCGTGACGTCGCGGTCGGGGTTGATCCCGCCCGCGGCGAGCCAGTAGCGCATCCACATCGCGTGGGTGCCCGGCGGGAAGGTCATCGCGAAGGTCATCGGCGCGCCCTTCGCCTTCGCCTCGAGCACGAGGGGCCTGAGCTGCTGGGGCGTCCTGATCCCCCGCGCCAGCAGCTCCTTCTTGAGCGTGATCCCCTGGCCGTTCCGGTTGAGCGCGAAGGGGATGATCATCGGCGTCACCGGCGCGCCCTGGAGCCCCATCGTCGAGGCGTACGGCATGCCGTAGAGCATGTGGGTCGCCTGGTTCTCGCCGAGCCTCAAGCGGTCGCGGATCACCGCCCACGAGGCTTCCTTCGAGATCGTCGACTCGATCCCGTGCTTCTTGAAGAGCCCCAGCTCGTGCGCCATGACGATCGAGGCGCAGTCGGTGAGCGCGATGATCCCGATCCTGATCCTCGGGGTCTCGGGCCCCTCGCCGGCGTACACGCCGCCGGCCCAGCCGGCGGGCAGGCCGGCGAGGAGCGCGCCCGCCCCGGTGAGCCTGACGAACTCGCGCCGCGTGACCGTCATCCGCCCTCCTGAACGCAAAATGGCGCCCTGCCTCGAACCGAGGCACAAGCGCCATCGCTTGGGTGTGCGCGCGTCCGCCGTGGACTCGCGCCGCCATCGTGCAAGTGCAGCCGCCGTGCCAGCGGCGGGACGCGCGCCGCCGCGTCAGGCCGGAGAGGGACTTAGCGGGCGGTTGCCGCGATCGTGGGCAGGCTCGGGCTGCGCGGTTCGCCGGCACGGCGCGTGCGGCGTGCTGCTTTGCGCGGCACTCGGGCCGGCCTCGCCGGGCACGGGCCGGCGGCAACCGGGAACGGTCTCACCGGTCGTCTCCTTGAGAGGTCTGCGCGAGGGTGTAGCTCGTGCTCCGGCCTCCTCCCTGGCCGCGGACGAGGAGACCTCGTTCCACGAGAGCCAGGATGTCGCGCAGGGCCGTGTCCTGAGAGCACTTCGCGAGTGTCGCGTAGCTCGAGGTCGTGAACAAGAGTGGGATCCGAAACAGGGTGTATGGCGGGCGCGAAAGGCAACGCCGGGAGGGGCGTCTTCGGGCGCCCCTCCCGGAGGATGGATCTCTACCGATTCACCTCGATGTGGGCCATTCTCTCATAATGCCGCACCAGGCTGCAGTGATCCGCGTCCCCGAGGCCGTCGACCTTGATCGCCTGCATCATCTCCATCACGGCCGCGGTCATCGGGAGCGGCACCCCGATCTCGCGGGATGTTTCCAGAACGTTCCCCAGGTCCTTGATATGCAGATTGATGCGGAACCCGGGGGAGAATTTTCGATCCATGACCAGCGGCGCCTTCGCGTCGAGCACCGTGCTTCCCGCCAGCCCCCCCCGGATGGCCTGGTAGACCAGGTCCGGCCGCACCCCGGCCTTGGCGGCGAAAACGAGCGCCTCGGACATGGCGGCGATATTGAGCGCCACGACGATCTGGTTGGCCAGTTTCGCGACGTTGCCCGCGCCGGTATCGCCCACCCGCACGACGGACGCCGCCATGGCCTTCATGAGCGGGTAGCACCGTTCGAAGACGTCCTTCTTCCCGCCGACCATGACGGAGAGGGTCCCGTCGATGGCCTTCGGCTCGCCGCCGCTCACCGGCGCGTCGAGCATCTCCACCCCTTTTTCCGCAAGCAGCGAGGCGATCTCGCGGCTGGCGAGGGGCGCGATCGAACTCATGTCGATGACGGTCTTGCCCGGGCCGGCGCCTTCGATGACGCCCCGGGGTCCCGATACGACCGCCTTTACATGGGGAGAGTTGGGAAGCATCGTCACGACGACATCGCACTTCGCCGCGACCTCTTTCGGCGACGCCGCCGTTTCCGCGCCCAGGGCCGAAAGCTCCTTCATCGGGGCGGCGTTGACGTCAAAAACCACCAGACGGTACCCCGCCGTCAAAAGGTTCTTCGACATGGGCTTCCCCATGATTCCCAGGCCGATAAAGCCGATCTTCATCGCGGCGTCTCCTTCCGTCGATCCTCCCCGCGGGAAGGGGGGATCAGTTGATCTTGATGTTCAGGTCCTTGATGATCTTGGCGTAATCGGCGGTCGCCTGCTTGATGAACTTGGTGTACTCCTCGCTGCCCATGAACATCACGGGCTGGCCCATGTTCTCCATCGCCTTCCGGAAATCGGGGTCCTCGGTGACTTTTTTCAGAGTGCTTTCGAGGTAATGGACCACATCCTTCGGCGTTCCGGCGGGCGCGGCCACGCCCTTCACGGATCCCCAGGTCGCCACGTCGATCCCCTGCTCCCTGAGCGTCGGGACGTTGGGAAGTGCGGGGTCGCGCTGCGGGAGGGCCACCCCGATCACCTTGAACCGGCCGGCCTTGATGTGGGAGAGGATTTCCGCGGGATGGCCGCCGCCGATCATCAGGTGCCCGCCCGCCAGCGCGGTAGTTGCCTCCGCGCCGCCGGAGAAGGGAACCGTGACGATCTGGATTCCCGCCTTCTTGCCCAAGGCGGTCAGCGCCAGATCGACCGCGCCGGCCTTGACGGCCACGGCGGTGGTGATCGGCTTGTTCTCCTTCTTGGCCCACGCGACCATCTCCTTCACCGAGTTGAACGGGGAGTTCGTGCCGGTGAGGATGGCTACGGAGTGGACGGAGAGCCGCGCCACGGCGATCAGGTCCTTCTGCGGATCATACGGCATCTTCTGGAGCGACGGCATGACGATGTCGTGCCCGGAGCCGTACCCGAAGTACAGGGTGTAGCCGTCCGGCTTGGAGCGGACTACGCCTTCCGTCCCGACCACGCCGCCGCCGCCGGGCTTGTTGACGATCACCAGCGGCTGCTTCGAATATTTCGGCCAGATCTTCTCGACGGTCCGGGCAAGAAGGTCCGTGGACCCGCCCGGTCCGAAGGGAACCACGCCGGTGATCGGTTTGGCCGGATAGGCGTCCTCGGCCATCGATGCGACGGGAAGCATGAGGGCGACGAACAGCAGTGCTGCGAGGACAGTGACGGTTCTTTTCATCTCTCTTCTCCTTTCAGTTGTTGATCAGAGGTTTTTTACGGAACATCACCACGGTCTGGCCGAGGACGAGCAGGGCGAACATTCCGATCAGGGCCATCGAGATCGGATGGGTCACGAAGATCGAGAAGCTCCCCCCCGAGATCAGGAGCGACCGCCGCATGGCCCCTTCGATCATGGGCTCCAGCACGAAGGCGAGCACCAGCGGGCCGGGCTCGAACTTCAGCTTGCGCAGCAGGTACCCGAACAGCCCGAACCCGATCAGGGAGTAGATATCGAACACCTGTCCCTGGATGCTGTACGAGCCGATGGCCGTGAAGAGGATGATGACCGGGGCCAGGATCCCGAACGGAATCCGGACGAGTTGCACCCAGAGCCCCACGAGCGGAAGGTTCAGGACGAGGAGCATGACGTTTCCGACGTACATGGAAGCGATCACACCCCAGAAGATCTCCGGGTGCTCCTGGATGAGAAACGGCCCGGGGGTGACCCCCTTGATCATCAGGGCGGCGAAGATCATCGCGATGGAGGCGTTGCCGGGAATGCCCAGGGTGAGAAGCGGGATGAACGACGAACTCGACGCCGCGTTGTTCGCCGATTCGGGCCCCGCCACCCCTTCGATCGCACCCTGGCCGAACTCCTCGGGACGTTTCGACACCTTCTTCTCGACGGCATAGGAGACGAGAGAGGAGATGACCGCGCCTCCGCCGGGGATGATCCCGACGACGAATCCGATCAGGGTGCCGCGGAGGATCGCCATCCGCGAGTCCACCCAATCCTTCACGGTGGGCCAGACCTGGCCGACCTTCGTGGTGACCGCCTCGCTTTTCATGGCGGATTCCAGTCCCGTGAAGATCTCCCCCAGCCCGAAGACCCCCATGGCGAGGGTCACGAAATCGAATCCGCTCTGCAGCTCGATGACGCCGAAGGAGAACCGCGTCTTGCCGGAGATGGGATCAAGACCCACCGAGGCCAGGAGGAGACCCATGGCCATCATGATGAGCCCCTTGACGATGGATGCGCCCGAAAGGGTCACCGCCATGAGCAGCCCCACCAAGGCAAGGGAGAACATCTCCGGGGGGCCGAAGCTCAGGGCGAACCCGGCGATCTTCGGGGCGAACAGCGTCATGCCCACGATCCCGACGGTGCCGGCGGCGAACGAGCCGATGGCGGCGATGCCGAGCGCCGCCCCGGCCCTGCCCTTCTGCGCCATTTTGTACCCGTCGATGCAGGTGACCACCGACGACGCTTCGCCGGGGAGGTTCAGGAGGATGGATGTGGTGGAGCCGCCGTACTGCGAGCCGTAGAAGATCCCGGCCATCAGGATGATGGCGGTGACGGGCGAGCTGATGGCGTAGGTCGCGGGCAGGAGCAGGGCGATCGTGGCGGCGGGCCCCAGTCCGGGGAGCACCCCGACCGCGGTGCCGAGGATCGCCCCGAGGAAGGCGAACAGAACGTTCACCGGGGTCAGGGCGACGGAAAAGCCGTTGATCAGTCCCGAAAAGATCTCCATGACGCGCCCCTTGATCCTTTCAGGAGAACCAGGTGCCTGTCGGCAGGTAGATCCTGAGCAGGTAGACGAACAGGATGTACATGGCCGCGGCGGACAGCAGGGCGATGGCGGCGGTTTTCAACCACCCCTCCCGCTCGACGATTTTCTGCCAGCAGACCATGAAAAGAACGGTGGACAGCGGGTAGCCCAGCCGCTCGAACAACCAGGCGTACAGGATGATGATGAGAACGCCCGGCAGCATCCCGGAGAGCCGCCGTGCCCGGTCCGGGGCGCCTTCACCGCCTGCCTCGCCAACTCCGCCTTCCGCGCCGCCAGCTTCATGAGCCATTCCGGTCAGAAAGGTGGAAACGAACCAGATCGCTCCCAATGCGGACAGCGCGATACCGATGCCGTACGGGAGGAACCCCGCATCCGGAGTGATCATGAGTCCGAGTCTGAGGTAGTGGCGGGAATAGGCGGCCACGAAGACGCCGAAGACGACCAGTGCGACCGAGGAGATCCTCTCCGCACGGGCCATATCACCCTTCCCCCTTCAGCGCACCCAACTGGACCAGGACGCCACGCAGCTTCGCCCGGTTGGCCTCCGTACAGCGGGCATTCGGCCGGATCGGCTCCCCGACCTGGAACCCCAACAGGTTCAGGGCCTCCTTGGTCACCACCGGGAAGCTCCCCAGGTTGAACGCCATCCGCAGGGGTGCGAGGCGGAACTGCGCCTCCCGGGCCCCTTCCAGGTCGCCGTCAAGGAATTTCTCGTAGATTTCCACCACGAGGGCCGGAACGATGTTCGCCGTGGCGGCGACGCAGCCGACGCCGCCGTACACGAGAGTCCCGAGGATCATGACATCCCTGCCGGCCATGACCCGGAATCCTTTCTTTCGGGTCCTGCGGATATACTCCGCGGTCAGGACCAGGTCGCCGCTGCTGTCCTTCACTCCCACGATGTTCGGCACGTCGGCCAGGCGTTCCACGAGGGACGCCGAAAGGTTGACCCGAATCCGGTCCGGGTTGTTGTAGAGAAGGACGGGCAGATCGGTCGATTCCGCGACCGCGAGGAAGTGGCGGTACAGCTCCTCGTCGCTGGGCGAGAGGAACATGGGGGGGAGGATGGTGATCGCCTGCGCCCCAAGCGATCCCGCCATCGCGGCCGTCCGGACGCACTCCCTGGTGGAGATGGCGCCGATGCCCACGTAGACCGGGACGCGGCCCGCGGCCTGGTCCAGGGTCAGAGCGGCGGCGCGGCGCTGCTCCTCGCGATCGAGGCCGAAGAACTCGCCGTTGCTTCCGAGCGAGAGGATTCCGTGGACCCCCCCGGAGATCACGTGATCGACCATCCTCCGCAACGCACCTTCATCCACCCGCTCGTCGCCGTCCACCGGGGTGATGATGGGGGGGATCACCCCACGGACAAAACCCGTCTCCATGGCCGTTCCCTTTCAGCGCACCAGGCAGGGACGCTTGTTGTCGAATTTCCAGCCCGGGATGAGGTACTGCATCGTCTTCGCGTCGTCGCGGGCGCCCAGCCCCGTCTCCATGTACAGCCGATGCGCCTTCTCGATCTGCTCCATGTCCAGTTCCACGCCGAGGCCTGGCCTGTCGGGGACGGAGACCTTCCCCCCGACGATCCGCAGCGGCTCCACGGTCAACCGCTGGCCGTCCTGCCAGATCCAGTGCGTGTCGATGGCCGCGATCTTCCCGGGGGCGGCGGCGGCCACGTGCGTGAACATGGCGAGGGAGATGTCGAAGTGGTTGTTGGAGTGGGAGCCCCAGGTCAGGCCCCATTCATGGCAGATCTGCGCGACACGGACCGACCCGTTCATGGTCCAGAAGTGGAGGTCCGCCAGCGGGATGTCGACCGAATTCAGCCGGATCGCGTGCCCCAACTGGCGCCAGTCGGTCGCAATCATGTTGGTGGCGGTCGGCAGGCCCGTCGCGCGACGGAACTCCGCCATCACCTCGCGCCCGGAGTAGCCGTTCTCCGCTCCGCAGGGATCTTCGGCATACGCCAGGACGTGCCGCAGGCCGCTGCAGAGGCGGACCGCCTCCTCCAGCGACCAGGCGCCGTTCGGATCGATGGTGATGCGCGCGTCCGGAAACCGTTCCGCCAGCGCCACGACCGCCTCGATTTCCTGGTCGCCGCGCAGCACGCCGCCCTTCAACTTGAAGTCGTTGAACCCGTAGCGGGCACGGGCCGCCTCGGCAAGCCGGACCACCGCCTCGGGCGTCAGGGCCTCTTCGTTCCGCAGGCGGAGCCAGTCGTCCTTCTCGCCGGGGGCGTCCGGATAAGGAAGATCCGTCTTGCGCCGGTCGCCGACGTAGAACAGGTACCCCAGCATCTCCACCGTTGAGCGCTGCCGCCCTTCCCCAAGCAACGCGGCGACGGGCACGCCGAGAAACTGCCCCAGCAGGTCGAGCAGCGCGGCTTCCACTGCGGTCACGGCATGGATCGCCGTGCGCAGGTCGAAGGTCTGGAGTCCGCGCCCACCGGCATCCCTGTCGGCGAAAGAGCCTCGCATGGTATTGAGAATGTCGTGATAGGTCCCGATCGGACGGCCCACGACCAGCCGCCGGGCATCTTCCAGCGTCCGACGGATCCGCTCGCCGCCGGGAACCTCGCCGATTCCCGTGTTGCCCGCGCTGTCTTCCAGGATGACGATGTTTCGCGTGAAAAACGGGCCGTGCGCCCCGCTGAGGTTGAGCAGCATGCTGTCCCGGCCGGCGACCGGGATGACCTGCATTCCGGTAACGACCGGTGCTCTGGAGGAAATCTCCTTGATCCCATCGGTGTTCAGGTATCGCTCCTCAACACCCGGCCGAATGTCCGATATCCAATGACCCGAACGAATAAATGATAGCGTTATCATTTACGGGTGTCAACATTTTTCCCCCGGCCGGAGCGGCAAAATCCGCTGCGCAGCATAAGCCTTTAAGTATCCTGTCCTGATCTGTGCTGCCGCTGGTTGACATGAAATTATGATATCGCTATCATCGTAGACGGGCGCATCGTGGATTCCATGCGACTCTTCGCGGAGGTTTTGCCATAAGGCGATCGACAGGCATCCTCACGCTCCGGGATGTGGCCAAACTGGCGGGAGTATCGCCGATCACCGTCTCGCGCGTGTTCAACCGGCCGGAAAAGGTGGCGACCGGCACGTTGGAGCATGTGCGCCGGGTGATCGAACGCACCGGGTATGTCCCGAATCTGGTGGCCGGAGGGCTTGCTTCCCGCAGAACCCGATTCGTGGCCGCGATCGTGCCTGCGATCTCGAACCAGATCTTCTCCGAGTCCATCCAGTCCCTGACCGATCGATTATGGGAAAGCGGCTACCAGGTGCTGCTCGGGACATCGGGTTACCCCATGTCCCGCGAGGAAAGCCTTCTCGCCGCCATTCTCAGCAGGCGCCCCGACGGCTTGTTCCTCACCGGCATTTCGCATTCCTTGAAAAGCCGTCGACGCCTTGCCGTGGCGAATATCCCGATCGTGGAAGTGTGGGACCTCACTCCAAGTCCGATCGACATGCTCGTCGGGTTCTCCCATGAGAAGGTCGGACAGGCGGTGGCCGAGTTCCTCGTCGGCAGGGGGCATCGGCGTTTCGGCGTGATAACGGCCGACGATGCGCGCGCGGAAGTGAGGCGAATGGGCTTTCTTTCGGTTCTCGGGGAAAAGCGGCTCGACGACGTGCAGACCGTCCCCGTGCCGGCGCCGTCCAATTTCCGGCTCGGCCGCGAAGGGCTCGCTCGCCTTCTTGAACTCGGATCCCTCCCGCGGGCGGTGTTCTGCAGTTCGGACACGCTTGCCCACGGGGTGCTGATCGAGGCGCAGGCGCGCGGTCTGTCCGTGCCGGGGGATCTGGCCATCGTCGGTTTCGCCGACCTGGACTTCGCGGCGCACACTTCCCCCCCGTTGTCGACGGTGCGGATCGACCGGCCCGCCATCGGCCGGCGCGCCGCGGAGTCCCTGCTGGGAAGAATCGAGGGCCGGCCCGTGGAACGGATCGTCGACATCGGGTTTCATGTGATGGAACGCGGGACGACCTGACGATGGGGGAACGGGCGTTCACCATCAAGGTCCATGATCGGGACAACGTCGCGATCGTCGTCAACACCGTTCCGCAAGGCCACAAGGTCGCGCTCGCCGACGTGGCCGAAGGCGCGCCGGTCGTGCGTTACGGAGAGGTGATCGGACGCGCGGCCAGGACGATCGCCCGCGGGAACTGGATCGACGAGTCCCTCGTTCTGCTGCCCGAGCCCCCCTCGCTCGACGATCTTCCGCTCGCGACGTCTCCGGCGCCGGAACCGCCGCCGCTCGACGGATACACTTTCGACGGCTTTCGCAACGAGGACGGCTCCGTCGGCACGAAGAACGTGCTGGGCATCACCACCACCAGCGTGCAATGCGTCGCCGGCGTCACGGACCTCCTGGTCCGCCGCATCAAGGAAGAGCTGTTGCCCCGCTATCCGAACGTCGATGACGTGGTCGCGCTGAACCACACCTACGGCTGCGGCGTCGCGATCAACGCCCCCGCCGCCGTCGTGCCGATCCGCACCCTGCAGAACCTCACGCGCAATCCGAATTTCGGCGGAGAGGTGATGATCATCGGCCTCGGCTGCGAAAAACTGGAGCCGGAGCGGCTCGTACCCGCGGAGAGGAACCGGACCGTCGCGGGGGAACCCCCGGATCCGCCTGTCCTGCGCCTCCAGGAGGAATCGTTCCACGGATTCGGGGAGATGGTCTCCGCCATGATGGAGATGGCGGAGAAGCGGCTGGCGAGGATGGATCGCCGGCGCCGGGAACCGTGTCCCGCCTCCGACCTGGTCGTCGGCGTGCAGTGCGGCGGCAGCGATGCGTTTTCGGGCGTCACGGCCAATCCCGCGGTGGGGTACGCGGCGGACCTCATCGTCGGGCGGGCGGCACCGTGCTGCTCTCGGAAGTGACGGAGGTCCGCGACGCGATCCACCTGCTCACCCCTCGCGCGCTCGACGAATCCGTCGGACGGGCATTGCTGCGCGAAATGGCCTGGTACGATCGCTACCTGGAGAGCGGCGGGGCGGACCGCAGCGCCAACCCGGCGCCGGGCAACAAGAAGGGTGGCCTGGCGAACGTGGTGGAGAAGGCGCTCGGCTCGATCGTCAAGTCCGGCAGCAGCCGGATCGTCGATGTGCTCGGACCCGGCGAGCGCGTGCGGCGGAAAGGCCTGGTCTTCGCGGCGACCCCGGCAAGCGACTTCGTCTGCGGCACGCTGCTGCAACTGGCGGCGGGCATGAACCTGCAGGTGTTCACGACCGGCCGGGGCACCCCCTATGGCCTGCAGATGGTCCCGGTGGTGAAGGTTTCAACCAATATGCCGCTTCGCGACCGCTGGGGAGACCTCATCGATCTCGACGCTGGACGCATAGCGACCGGCGAGGCGGGCATCGCCGACGTAGGCTGGGAGCTGTTCCGCCTGATTCTCGACGTCGCGAGCGGAAGAAAGCGGGTCGCCGCCGACCGGCTCGGGCTTCACAACTCCCTGGCCCTGTTCAACCCGGCCCCGGTGACGTGACGGGCGGGGGCGCCTCGCCTACGTGGTGGAACGGGTGAAGGTGAAGCCCCCTTTCGGGTCGACGTCGACCGTCACCCAGTCCCCTTCGCGGAACTCCCCCTCGAGGATGCGCATCGCGAGAGCGTCCTCGATTCGTTTCTGGAGGGCGCGCCGCAGGGGCCTGGCCCCGTAGGCGGGGTCGTAGCCGATCTCCGCGATCCGGGTCTTCGCCGCCGGGGTGAGGGCGATCGCGATCTTCCGTTCCGCGAGCCGGTCGTTCAGCTCCCGCACCATGATGTCCACGATCCGGGAGAGCTCCTCCTTCCCGAGGGAGTGGAACAGGACGATCTCGTCGAGACGGTTCAGGAACTCGGGCCGGAACTCGCGGCGAAGCTCCTCCATCACGCGCTCGCGGATCACCTCTTCCCCCTTTCCCGCGAGCTCCTGGATCCAACGGGAGCCCACGTTGGAGGTGAGGATGACCACGGCATTGCGGAAGTCCACGGTCCGTCCCTGCCCGTCGGTCAGACGCCCGTCCTCGAGAACCTGCAAAAGGATGTTGAAGACGTCGGGGTGCGCTCGTCACGGTGCGCAAGCGCGTCCTTCGCCTCCTCGAACGCCGCGGCTACGGGCCCGACGCCGAGGCAGCGCAGGACCCGCTCGT
>MGBU01000193.1 GCA_001790205.1 Candidatus Rokubacteria bacterium GWA2_73_35
GGGCTCCCAGAGGTTCCGCCCGTCGAAGACGATGGGACGCCGCATCACCGCGCGCAGCCGCTCGAGGTTGAGGAACTTGAACTCGTTCCACTCGGTG
Organism: Candidatus Rokubacteria bacterium GWA2_73_35; assembly: GCA_001790205.1. Classification (GTDB taxonomy): domain Bacteria; phylum Methylomirabilota; class Methylomirabilia; order Rokubacteriales; family CSP1-6; genus GWA2-73-35. Next base: position 98 of record MGBU01000193.1, read on the forward strand.
ACGAGCGCGACGGCGTCGGCCTCCGCGGCCGCGTCGTACGGCGACTCGCAGTAGACGACCGCCGCGGGCAGCACCGTCCGCGCGTTCTCCGTCGCCACCGGATCGTAGGCGCGCACCGTCGCGCCGAGCTCGAGCAGGCGGCGGATGACCTCGATCGACTTCGCCTCGCGCATGTCGTCGGTGTTCGGCTTGAAGGCGAGCCCGAGCACGGCGATCCGCTTGTCGTCGAGCGGCGCGAGCGCCTTCTCGATCGCGCGGACGAAGTGCGGCGCGCGATCGGCGTTGGTCTCGACGACCGCCCGGAGCAGGGCGAAGTCGTAGCCGAGCACCCCCGCGGTGTGGACGAGCGACTCGGTGTCCTTCGGGAAACAGCTCCCGCCGTAGCCGAGACCGGCCTGCAGGAAGGCGCCGCCGATCCGCGGGTCGAGCCCCATGCCCTTCATCACCTGCGTCACGTCCGCGCCGGCCAGCTCGCAGATGTTCGCGATCGAGTTCATGAAGGAGATCTTCGCCGCCAGGAAGGCGTTGGACGCGTACTTGATCATCTCCGCCGAGGGCACGTCGGTGATGATCATCGGGCGCTCGAGCGGCGCGTACAGCTCGAGCAGGGTCATCGCGACCTGCTGGGTCGGCGCGCCGATGACGATCCGGTCGGGGCGCAGCGTGTCCTCGATCGCCGAGCCCTCCCGGAGGAACTCGGGGTTGGACACGACGTCGAAGGGCACGCGCGTCTTCTGGTTGCGCTCGATGACCTCGCGGACGAACTCGCCCGTGCCGACGGGCACCGTGGACTTGTTGACGACGACCGTGTAGCGCTCCATGGCGCGGCCGATCTGCCGGGCGACCGCCTCGACCGCGGAGAGGTCGGTCTGTCCGCCCTCCTTGGGCGGCGTGCCGACCGTGATGAACACGATGACCGAGTGGCGGACGGCGGCGTCGAGGTCGGTGGTGAAGCTGAGGCGGCCGTCGGCGACGTTGCGCGCGACGACCTCCTCGAGCCCGGGCTCGTAGATCGGCATGCGTCCCCGGCGCAGGGCGTCGATCTTCTCCGCGACGTTGTCCACGCAGACGACCTCGTTGCCGAGGTCCGCGAAGACCGCGCCCGTCACGAGCCCGACGTAGCCGGTGCCGACCACGCAGATGTTCATGGACGAGCCATCATAGCAGGGGTTTGCCGAGAGGCGGTGCTTCCTCGTCGGCCTCGGCGGCGGCCCACCGGAAGAAGACGATCGAGAACGCGATCAGCGGGATCAGTCCGGCCGGGACCCACATGATCAGGCCGCCCAGGCGCTGATCCTCGAGCGGTGAGAGCCCGAACAGGCGCGGGGCCGCGCCGTAGGCGGGATAGAGCACGCCCTCGGCCCCCGTGATCATCGCGGCGACGACGGTCATGGGGATCCCGAAGGCGAACAGGTAGAGGATCTGCGCCCCCGGGTGCAGCCGCGGGGCCAGCGTCGAGGCCCCGAGGACCGGCCACCACGCGAGGATCGCGGTGGCCAGGAGCGCCAGGTGCTCCACGACGTGCCAGGCGTGCGTCCCGAGCGCCGCGCCGTACGGGCCCGGCAGGTGCCAGCCGACCAGCGCCACCGTGTAGAGCGCGAGCGCCGGCACCGGCCGCGTCGCCGTCCGTGCCGCCGCGCGCCCGGCCCGGCCGAGCCGCGCCAGCAGTCCGTCGAGCATGACGCCCGGCGCGCCGGCGAGCAGCAGCGGCGCGACGAAGAGCGTCAGGAGCAGGTGCTGGACCATGTGCGCGCTGAACAGGTAGGAGTCGCTCAGGTCGTGGAGCGGGCCGTTCAGCGCGAGCAGCAGCACCGCGAGCCCGCCGAGGAAGCACGCCGCCTCCGCCCGCCGGCCGCGCGCCCCGCGCGCCCAGGCGAGCGCGTACACGAGCGCGAGCGCCCCGGTGCCGAGGACGACGTCGGCGTGGATCTCGCCCCCGGTCCAGGCGAATCCGCTCATCGCCCGAAGATCAGGAAGGCGCCGCCCAGCGTCATCAGCGCGATCACGATACCCGTCGCCAGCACGAGCGGGCCCACGAACAGCGCGGAGAGCGCGCGCGTGTCGTACCGGAGGTGCATGAAGAAGAGGATGACCAGCGCGAACTTGCCCAGCGAGAGCACGAGCAGGAGCGGGACCAGGATCGGCGTGAGCGCGCGGATGTAGATGGCGGAGAACTCGAGCGCGGTGACGACCGTCAGGATGACCGCCACCTTGACGTAGGTGCCGATCGTCGCGTGCTCGCCGTGCGCGTGTGGCTCGCCCATCGTGTCCGGGGCCCTCACGGGACGAGATAGAGGAGCGTGAAGATCGCGATCCAGACGATGTCGACGAAGTGCCAGTAGAGCCCCGCGACCTCGACCTTGATCGCGTCGGCGGGCCCGAGCTTGCCGCGCAGCTCGAGGACCCCCAGCGAGAGGAGCCAGATCACGCCGACGCTCACGTGGCCGCCGTGGAAGCCCGTCAGCACGAAGAACGTCGAGCCGAACAGGTTCTGCTGGAGCGTGAGCCCCTCCCGGACGAACGAGGTGAACTCCCAGGCCTGGAAACCGAGGAAGATCAGCCCGAAGAAGGCGGTGCCGAAGAGCCAGAGCCGCGCCTGGCGGTGGTCGCCGCGCTGGACCGCCGCGAGCGCCAGCACCATCAAGAGGCTCGACATGAGGAGATCGAAGGTCGAGAGGGTCGTGACCGGGATGTTCAGGATCTCGTGCGGGTACGGGCCCACGACGCTCCGGCCCTTGTAGGCGAGGTACGTCGCGAGCAGGGTGCCGAAGAAGAAGCACTCCGAGCCGAGGAACACCCACATCCCGACCTTGCGGTGGTCGACGCCGAGGCCGCCGATCTGGTGCGCGTGCGCCGCGGTCCGATGGTGCTCGAGGGCGAAGCGGAACACGCCGACCACCGTCACGAGCGCCCCGAGCGCGACGACCGCCAGGTGCGTCAGCGCGCCGACCGCCAGGATCGCGATGCCGAGACCGACCACGACCGGCCAGTGGCTCGGCGCCGGCAGGTGGACGGGCTCGTGCGCGGGCGCCGGCGGCGCCTCGCGGCGCGGGCCGTACTTCTCGCGCCAGAACGGGTCGCGGCCGGAGACGGCCGGGAGCTCGTCGAAGTCGTGGACCGGCGGGGGCGAGGAGGTCCGCCACTCGAGCGTGCGCCCGTCCCAGGGGTCGGCCGGCGCGGGCGCGCCCGCGCGCAGGCTGCGCCAGGCGTTCGCCAGGAACACGAGCACGCCGAGCCCGATCCCGAACGCGCCGACGGTGGAGACGAGGTTCCAGAACCCCCAGCCCGTGCCGGCGGCGTACGTGTAGATGCGCCGGGGCATGCCCACCGCGCCGAGATAGTGCTGCGGGAAGAACGTGACGTTGAAGGCGACGAACGAGAGCCAGAAGCCGAGCTTCCCGAGCCGCTCGTCGAGGAGGCGGCCGGTGATCTTCGGCCACCAGTAGTAGACGCCCGCGAAGAGGCCGAAGAGGCTCCCGCCGATCAGCACGTAGTGGAGGTGCGCGACGACGAAGTACGTGTCCGTCTGCTGGAGGTCGACCGGCGGCGAGGCGTGCATGATGCCCGACAGTCCCCCGATCGTGAAGAGCCCGACGAGGCCGAGGGCGAAGTGCATCGCGGTCGTCGTGCGGAGCGCGCCGCCCCAGAGCGTCGCGAGCCAGTTGAAGATCTTGACGCCCGTCGGGATCGCGATGAGCATGGTGCCGATCGCGAAGGCGGCGTCGGCGACCGGGCCCATGCCCGCGGCGAACATGTGGTGGCTCCAGACGCCGAAGCCGAAGAAGCCGATGAGGACGCCCGAGTAGATGACGACGGGCGCGCCGAACAGCGGCTTGCGCGCGAACGTCGGCAGGACCTCGGAGACGATCCCGAAGGCCGGCAGGATCAGGATGTAGACCTCCGGGTGCCCGAAGATCCAGAACAGGTGCTGCCAGAGGTGGAGGTCGCCGCCGGCCGCGACGTCGTAGAAGTGGGTGCCGAAGAACCGGTCGAACATCAGGAAGATCAGGCCGACCGTGACCGGCGGGAAGGCGAGCACGATCAGGAACTGGACGACCAGCGTCATCCAGACGAACACCGGCATGCGCATGAGCGTCATGCCCGGCGCGCGCATCCCGAGGATCGTCACGATGAAGTTCACGGCGGCGATCATCGACGAGACGCCGAGCACCTGCAGGCTCAGCAGCCAGAAGTCGATGCCCATCCCCGGCGAGAACTGCCTCGAGGTGAGGTTCGCGTAGCCGAACCAGCCCGCGTCGGGCGGGGCGCCGACCAGGAAGCTCGCGTTGAGGAACAGGGCGCCGAAGAGGAAGATCCAGTAGCTCAGCGCGTTGAGCCGCGGGAACGCGACGTCACGCGCGCCGAGCATGAGCGGCACGATGTAGTTGAAGAACGCCGCGTTCGCCGGCATGACCGCGAGGAAGACCATCGTGGTGCCGTGCATCGTGAACAGCGCGTTGAACGTCTGCGCGCTGACGACCGTCTGGCCGGGGCCCGCGAGCTGGAGCCGGATCAGGAGCGCCTCGACGCCGCCCAGCAGCAGGAAGGCGAACGCGGAGGCGCCGTACAGGATGCCGATCCGTTTGTGGTCGACGGTCGTGACCCAGCCCCACACCCCGCGCGGCGCTTCGCTCACTTGAGCCCCGCGAGATAGGCGGCCACGGCCCGGGCCTCGGCCTCGCCGAGACCGAGCGCCGGCATCTTCACGCCGGGCTTGATCGCCGCCGGGTCCCGGATCCACGCGGTGAGGTTGTCGAGCGTGTTGGGGCGCAGGCCCGCCCCGAGCGTCGTGCGGCTGCCGAACGTCGTGAGGTCGGGCCCGAGGACGCCCGCCGAGACGCCGCGGACCGTGTGGCAGCCGACGCAGGCGCTCCGCGCGTAGATCGCCTTGCCCTCCGCCGCGAGCCCCGTGGGCTCGGCGGGCGTCGCGCGCTGGGCCGCGAGCCAGCGCGCGAACTCCTCGGGGGTGTCGACGAAGACGCGCAGGCCCATGTTCGCGTGCGAGGCGCCGCAGAACTCCGCGCACTGGCCCCAGTACTCGCCCGGCCGCTCGGGGACGAGCGTGAGCCGGTTCACGCGGCCGGGGATCACGTCGCGCTTGCCCCCGAGCTGCGGCACCCAGAAGCTGTGGATCACGTCGGGGCCCTCGAGGCTGAGCGCCACCGGCCGTCCCGCCGGCAGGTGCAGCTCGTTGGCGGTGACGACGCCGAGCGAGGGGTAGCGGAACTCCCACCACCACTGCCGGCCGCGCACCGTCACGTCGAGCGCCTGCGCCGCCGGCGCCGCCTGGGTGCGGAAGATCACCTGGATCGTCGGGATCGCGATGACCAGCAGCGCGAGCGCGGGCGCGACCGTCCACGCGATCTCGAGCAGCGTGTGGCCGTGCGTCTGGGCGGGGAGCGGCGCGCCCGGCTTCTCGCGGAAGCGCAGCAGGATCCAGCCGAGCGCGACGAAGACGACCAGCGCGATCACGACGGTGGCCCACGTGACGATGCCGTAGACCTCGAGGATGTCGCGCGCGAAGTCCGAGCGCGCGACGACCGTGCTCATCGGCCCGTCCCACGCGCACCCGCCGAGCGTCGCGGCGAGCAGGGGGAGCGCCGGGCGCACCGAGGGCCGGCCGCTTGTCTCTCGATTCACAAAGCTCGAAAGTACCGGATGCCGCGCCGCGGCGCAAGCGGAAGGCTAGCGCGCGAGCGCGAGCAGCGTCCCGAGCAGGACGCCGGCGCCGCGGCCGATCGCCTCCCAGTCGCTCATCTCGTCCACGCGGTGGCTCCGGCCGCCCCGGGAGGGGATGAAGATCATCCCCGCGTCGGTGACCGCGGCGAGGTTCTGGGCGTCGTGGCCCGCCGCGGAGTGCAGGCGCGTGGAGGCGAGCCCGGCCGTCGCGCACGCCGCCTCGATCGCGGCCATGACGCGCGGGGCGCAGGCGGCGGGCGCCGTCGCCGACATGGGCTGCACCTCGACCCCGACCCCGCGACGCCGGGCGACGCGCCGGGCGAGCGACTCGCACCGGGCCGCGAGGCCCGCCAGGACGTCCGCGTCCGGGCTCCGCATCTCGTGCACGAGCTCGGCGCGGGCGGGCACGATGTTGCTCACGCCCGGGTGCACGTGGACGACGCCGACGTTGGTCACGCTGCGCCCGCCGCCCCGCCGGACCACGAGGTCGCGCGCCCGGAGCGCGTACTCGGCCGCGGCCAGGAAGCCGTCGCGGCGCCGGTCCATCGGGGTGGTGCCGGCGTGGTCGGCCTGGCCGGTGAAGACCACGCGCGCGCGGCGCACGCCGACGATCGAGTCCACGACGCCGATCGGGATGCCGGCCTCCTCCAGGCGCGGCCCCTGCTCGATGTGGAGCTCGACGTACGCGGCCACCGCGCCCGCCGGCGCCCGCGCCTCGGGCGCCCGGCGTGCGTCGAAGCCGGCGCGCGCCATCGCGTCCACCAGCCGCTCGCCGTCCGCCGCGGCCATCTCCGGGATCCTCTCGACGTCGAGCCGGCCCGTGAACGCGCGCGAGCCGAAGAGGCTCCCGTAGCGCCCCTCCTCGTCGCTCCAGGCGGCGACGGCGAGCGGCAGCCGGGGGGCGGCGCCCGCCTCGCGCAGGGCCTCGAGGCACTCGAGCCCCGCGAGGACGCCGAGCGCCCCGTCGAGGATGCCGCCCTCGGGCACGGTGTCGATGTGCGAGCCGGTCAGGACGACGGGGCGGTCGGCGCCGAGCCCCGGCGGGCCCGTCGCGCCGAAGACGTTCCCGGCCGGGTCCACCCACGCCTGGAGGGAGGCCGCCCGCAGCTCCCCGAGGAGCCAGGCCCGCGCCGCCTCGTGCGGGGGCGACCAGCACGGGCGCGTCACGCCGCCGCCCGGCAGGGCGCCGAAGCGCGCGAGCGCCTCGAGGCGCGCGCGCAGCCGCGCCGGGGAGATCGCGATCACGAAACGGCAGTATAGCCCTTGACTTCCCGGCGGCGCGGTTCCTAGAATGAACCACCGTTCAGTCGCCTTGGGGGCGATCCCCATCCGGGAGGGCACATGGACTTCACGCTGACCCCAGAGCAGCAGGCGTTCCGCGAGACCGTCCGGGCCTGGCTCCGGGCCAACATCCCGGAGGAGTGGGCCCGGCAGGCGGTCGCCGGCTCGGAGATCCCGCGCGCGGAGGCGTACGAGCTCCTGCGGCGCTGGCAGCGGGCGCTCTACGACGCCGGCTTCCTCGGCCTCACGTGGCCCAAGGAATACGGCGGCCGCGGCCTCACGTTCATGGAGGAGATCATCCTCCAGGAGGAGATCGCCCTCGCGAAGGCGCCCCCGGTCCTGAACGTGCTCGGCATCGGCATGGCGGGCCCGACGATCATCGCGTACGGCACCGAGGAGCAGAAGCGGCGCTACCCGGCCAGGATCCTCTCCTGCGAGGAGATCTGGTGCCAGGGCTACTCGGAGCCGAACGCGGGCACGGACCTCGCCGCGCTCCAGACGCGCGCCGTGAAGGACGGCGCGCACTGGGTGCTCAACGGCCAGAAGGTCTGGACCTCGTTCGCGCAGTTCGCCGACTGGATGATGCTGCTCGCCCGCACCGATCCCGCCCTGCCCAGGCACAAGGGCATCACGTACTTCCTGCTCGACATGAAGCTGCCCGGCATCACGATCAAGCCGCTCCGGCAGCTCACCGGGGACGCCGAGTTCAACGAGGTCTTCTTCGACAACGTGCGCGTGCACGAGTCGCAGGCGCTCGGCGGCGTCAACAACGGCTGGCGCGTCGGGATGACCACGCTCATGTACGAGCGCCTCACGCTCGGCTTCGGCCTCCAGGTGCGGCTGCGCATCGCGCTCGACGCCCTCATCGAGATGGCGCGCCGCGTGGAGAAGACGGGGCGCGCCGTCACGACGTCGCCGGTGACGCGCCAGAAGCTCGCCCAGCTCTGGATCGACACCGAGTGCCTGAAGTACACGGGCGCGCGCGCGCTCACGCGCCTGCTCCGCGGGGAGATGCCGGGTCCGGAGGCGTCGGCCGGCAAGATCACGTGGGTGGACACGAACCAGCGGCTCCAGGAGCTCGCGATGGAGATCCAGGGGCCGTACGCGCAGCTCCGGCGAGGCTCCGAGTGGGCCGTCGAGGGCGGCGCGTGGGTGCACTCCTTCCTCCGCTCGCGCGCCAACTCGATCGAGGGCGGCACGACGGAGGTCCAAAAGAACATCATCGCCGAGCGCGTGCTCGGCCTGCCAAAGGACTAGCCGCCATGGACTTCGGGTTCAGCCAGGAGCAGGAGCTGCTCCGCACGACCGCGCGGAAGTTCCTCGAGAACGAGTGCCCCTCGACGTTCGTCCGCGCGCGGATGGAGGAGCCCGCGGGCGTGACCGACGCGTTCTGGGCCAGGCTCGCCGAGCAGGGCTGGCTCGGCCTCGTCTACCCCGAGGAGTTCGGGGGCACCGGCCTCGGCTTCGTGGACCTGACGGTGCTGATGGAGGAGATGGGCCGCTGCGTGATGCCGGGGCCGTTCTTCTCCACCGTGGTGCTCGGCGGCCTCGCGATCCTCGAGGCGGGCTCGCCCGCGCAGAAGAAGGAGTGGCTCGGCAGGATCGCGGCGGGCGGGGCGCGGGCCGCGCTCGCGCTCACCGAGCCGAACGCGCGCTGGGACGCCGCGGGCGTCACGCTGGCCGCGCGCGCGGGCCGGCCGGGCTTCGTCCTGAACGGCACCAAGCTCTTCGTCCTCGACGCCCACCTGGCCGACGTGCTCGTCGTCGCCGCGCGCACGGCCGAGGCCACGAGCCCGGAGGACGGCGTGAGCCTCTTCCTCGTCCCGCGGGGGGCCCCGGGCACGAGCGTCACGCTCCTGCCGACGATGGACCAGACGCGCAAGCTCTGCGAGGTGACCTTCACGGACGCGCCCGTGGACGCGGGCGCGCTGCTCGGCGCCCGGGACGCCGCCTGGCCCGCGCTCGCGCGCGTGCTCCAGCGCGCCACGGTCGCACTCTGCGCGGAGATGTGCGGCGGCGCCCAGAAGGTCCTCGAGATGACGACGGAGTACGCGAAGATCCGCATCGCCTTCGGCAAGCCGATCGGCACCTACCAGGGCGTCAAGCACAAGGCCGCGGACATGCTCGTGGACGTCGAGAACGCGAAGTCGCTCACGTACTACGCGGCGTGGGCGGTGGACGAGAACGCTCCCGAGGCCGGGCTCGCGGCGTCGATGGCCAAGGCGTACGTCTCGGACGCCTACCGGAAGGTGGCGGGCACCGGCATCCAGCTCCACGGCGGCATCGGCTTCACGTGGGAGCACGACCTGCACCTCTACTTCAAGCGCGCGAAGTCGTCGGAGTTCACTTTCGGCGACGCGACGTACCACCGCGAGCGGGTCGCCCAGCTGATCAGTCTATGAAGCTGGGGGGATGCGAGGCGCATCCCCCCAGACCCCCCTGTCCGCGCGTCCCGTAAGGGCATCCAGTCTCATCCGACCTCGGGGGTGACGCTCGTGAGGCGCGGACTCCGCGGCCTGCGGGTGGTATCCTCAAGTCGGCATGCGCAAAGCGATTTTCGGTCAACCGGTCACAGCCGTCGACGTCGAGCGTCTGCCCGGCGCCGACCGTGCGGTCGGCTTCGTGCGGCTGTGCGGGGCGTTGATCGGCGCAGCGCTCGCCGAACGTGCGGGCTTCTTCACCCTTCCCCGCATCTCCGAGCGGGTCAACGTCCCCGACGGTGGGGTGGACGCCAGCTACACGGCAACCGTTGGCCTGGATATCGCGGAGGCTGGCGGCCTCGTCGGCCCGGGCACGTCGGTCTACCAGTTCAAGTATCGAGACCCAGCGGCCGCCGCGCTCGGGGCTCTCGTCAACGGCATCGTGCAGAAGTTGCGGCAAGAGGTGAGGCGCACGCCTCCCGCAGCCGACAGGTACGTCCTCATGACGAACTTGAGCCTCTCGCTCGAACACGGGAGACGGCTGCGCGAGGCATTGATGGAAGCCCATCCACCGCTGGCCAGCAAGGTCGTCGTCGTGTGGGGCGCGGCGGAGGTCGCCCTGGCCCTCAACGCGACGCCGCGCCTCCGGCACGTCTTCTTCTCGGAGAGCGGACTCTGCACCCTCGACACCGCGGAGTCCGAGCTGCGCGCCGCCTACGAAAGCGTCGGCTGGCCGGACTTCGTCGACCGCGAGGACGAGCGGCGCGCGATCGAGAGCTTCGCAGGCGACCCGGGCGCCAGGTATCTGGAGCTCGTTGGACCCCGGTATTCCGGCAGGACGCGCCTGGTGATCGAGGCACTCGAGAAGTGGGGCGCCTCCGTCATCTGGGCTTCAGAGCCCGAGGCCGCAACGCTCGACGTGGTTCGCGAGCTGGACTCCGACACATCTCCGGGAATTCTCGTGGTGGACGGCTGCACGCCCGCCGCGCTGAGAGACGTCCGGGACCGCGCGCGCTCGCGACAGCGGCTGAAGACGATCGGGATCTCCACGGGGGGCGTGCGGGAAGCCTCCGGAGTCGAGCGCGGGAGGATCGTGGTGGACCGCCTGCCGTACGACGCCGCGGCGAAGCTCGTCAGGAACGTCCTGGGTCACATGGCCCCACTCCAGGAGTCCTGGGTCATCGAGACCGCTGGAAGCCTTCCCGGCCTGCTCGTCCACGTTGCGGCGCTCCTCAGGGACGGGGCGATCTCGCCCGCGCCCGATCCCGATGGCGTCCAGCGCCGCCTCGGCGACTTTCTCCACGATCGGTACACGCAGGGGCTCAGCCCCAAGGCCCGAGAGGCGCTCGCCGCCGCCTCTCTCCTGTCAGCCGTCGGGGTGGAGGGCGACGTGGCGCATGAGATCGATGACGTGTCCGGGGCCCTCGGCATCGCGCCGGGCACGTTCGCACTGGTGCGGAGCGAGCTGGAGGATCGCGGGCTCGTGAGGCGCCGCGGTCCGTTCGTCGAGGTCATCCCGCCACGCCTGGCCGAGGAGGTCGCTTCGCGGGCCCTGGCGGATCCGAGGAGAACCGTCGCCGAGTTGAGGCGAGGACTGACCGACAGCGCGTTCATGCGGTTCCTCGAACGTCTCCGGTCTCTGCCCGGCGACACGTCGAGAAGGACCATCGCAAACATCCTCGAGGTCGGGGGCTCGTTCCGGGACCTCGACTCGCTGGAAAGGAGCGCGCGGCGATTCGAGGCCCTCGTCCCCGCGGCTCCCAGGGAAGCTCTCCGGTGCCTCGAACGGCTGCTCGGACCCCTCTCGGCCGAGGAGCTCCGCGGGCGCGTGACCGGCGACTTCCGCCAGTCGGTGGTGTTCGCCCTGGACGAGCTGGCCCTCGGCTCACGGACGTTCAGCGGGACAGCCCGATTGCTGCTGGCCCTCGCCGAGGCGGAAAACGAGGACTGGGGCAACAACGCCCGGGGAACCTTCGTCTCGCTCTTCCACTGGAATCATCCGGAAGTCCCTGCGCCGCTGCCGGTGCGGCGGGAGATCCTCGAAGAAGGAGGGGCGTCCGGCTCGGCCGCCAGGAGGGCCATCGTCGCGGAGGCCTGCGGCGCCGCCTTCAGCGAGCACCCCTGGATCGCTCTGCATCACGCGAAAGGCGCCGCTGTCCCGGAAGGGCCGGCGCGCCCCGGAACCTGGGAGGAGGTACGCTGCTACGGCGAAGGAATCCTCGCGATTCTCGACCGGCTCATCGCCGACCCCGACGCCGCTGTGCGGAAGGAGGCCGTCGCGGCGCTCGACGAAGTGGTGGGAGCTTTCGTTCGCCTCTCCCTCTTGCCCGAGGGATTCCACGCCCTCGGCGGCAAGGCGTTCGACGCTCTCGAGCGCGCGGGGCGGGACGCCGGATCGGCTCGCTCGCGTTCCCGCATCGTGTCCAGCCTGGAATTGATCGTAGAGGACCTTCGCGAGCGGGCCGAGGCGAACCCGCTCGACAGTGTGGCGGTGGCCCTGGGTCGCGCGCGGGCGCTCCTCGACGATCTCAGGGCCAGGACCTTGAAGGATCGGCTCTGGTACTGGGTCGGGCCACGAACCTGGGCGCGCGAGGTCGATTCGCAGGATGAGGAGCGGGCAGTCAGCGAGATCCAGGCGCTGGCCCGGCAGCTCGCGGCTGCCCCTCAGGCGTTCCAGGAGCATCTGTCCTGGCTCACCAGCGAAGACGCCGAGCATCGCTCGTCCCTGTTCCGCGACCTGGGGAGACTGGACCGGGGCGAGGGGCTCCTTGGTCCGCTCCTCGGCAAGCCCGGCGACCAGTTCTGGGCGCAGGCCGTGGCCGCCTACTTCCAGGGCTGGCACGAGGCCGAGCCCGACCGGGCGGGAAGTGCGCTCGACGAGCTGATCGCGTCGCGCCCCGACCTCTCGGCAGGAACTCTCGCCGCCACCGGGTACCTACCGGCCTCGCACGAGACCGTCCGGCGCGTGAGGCGGATCGCCGAGCATCGCGGGATTCCGCAACCGGAGCTGGCGCGCCAGACCGCGTTCGGCCTGGCCTGGGATCGTCTCAGCGCCCCCGACGCCGAGGCGCTGATCACTTCGATCGATGATCACACGCCCGAGACGCGATCGGCGTTGCTGCGCGCCATCTGGCTCCGACTCGTGCGCGGCGCCCAGGTGAGCCCGGGACTGGAGGAACTCGGCTGGAGCCTCCTCGAGAGCTGCGTGCCCGCCGAGGAGCGAGCACGGGATTGGGGCTGGGACGCACTCGCGGCAAAGCTCGGCGAGCGCGATTCCAAGAGCCTGCTGACCCTGTTCACGCGAGTGTTGGGGGAGAGGATCTCCGGAGGACAAAGCCGGTCCCGGCTGTCGAACGACCTGGCGCTGACCTGGAACACGCTTCTGCGCAAGGAGCGCCAGGGGCTGCTCGAGGTGCTGCTCGAATTCAGCCTCGGCCCGGATGCACCCTACTGGCTTGACTGGGCGCTCTCGAAAGAGCTCCGTCCGGACGAGGATATGCCGACGCTGCTCGCGTTCGCCGAACGGAGGGGCATCGAGGGCGCCCGCGTCGTCGCGGAGGTGCTGGACGCCGAGAAGGACGGCTTCTGGAGGCTGGCCCGCGAGCTTCTCGTCCGCTGGGGGGAGGACCAGCGGCTGGGTGCGAGGCTCGCGAGCCGGGCGCTGTCCGGCTCATGGTCAGGCGCGGTGCCTTTGATCGTCGAAAGGATGCGGCTCGCCCAGGAGCTTGCGTCGGATCCGGATCCGAAGGTCGTCCGCTGGGCTCAGACGGTACTGGCCAGCCTGGAGGAATGGAGGAAGTCCGCCGCGCGCCAGGACCGGGAGGACTGGATCTGGGATCAGCGGATCAGCCGCGCCGAGCTGGAAGGCATCCTCGAGCAGAAGAACACCCCGGAACGCGTGTGGGCGATCGGCCGTCTGCTGAAGGACGCTCCCGAATCCCGCGTCCGGGAACTTCTGACGCCGGAGGACATCCTGGACGCGCTCCCCGGGCTCGGCCACCTCGACGAGCGGACACGGCGTAAGTGGGAGGCCTGGGCCCGCCACTGGAGCCGCGCCGATTAGCGTCCTCACCGACACCCAGCGCCGTTTCCTCGAGGCGTTCTTCGAGTCGCAGCAGGAGCCGGATCCCTTCTATCTGTCCGGCGGCACCGCCCTGGCGGCGTACTACCTGTACCACCGGTATTCCGACGATCTCGATTTCTTCACGCGCGACCGCTCGAACCTCGAACCCTCGGCCCACCGGGAGCAGCTCGAGCGCGCGTTGACTCGAAGCAGCCTCCACATCGAGAGCTCGGTGCGGCGAGGCGATCACGTGCAGTATCTGCTGGCTGGAGACCGGGGCGAGCGTCCGCTGACGAAGATAGAATTCGTGTTCGACACGCCTCGGTACCTCGTCGCACCGGAGCGTCACGATGGCGTGTTCGTCGATGGCGTCCTGGCGATCGCCGTCAACAGGCTCACGGCGCTCGGCCGGAGGGAGCCGAAGGACTACGTGGACCTGTACGAGATCGTACGGTCGGGACCGTATGCGCTCGACGATCTGGTCCGACTCGTTCCGGAGAAGGACCCCGGCCTCACGCCCCTCGTGCTGGCCACCTATTTCGACGACGCACGCGACCTCTCGGGAGTCGCCGCCCTCTTGAGCAGGTACATGATCGCCGCGCTCGACTGGGATGACCTTGTGCGTTTCTATGAGCGCGAGGCCGTGCGGCTCCGCGGGCTGGTTCCTCCGCGGAGACGAGACCGGCAGGGGTAGCCGCCTGACGCGCGAGCGGCGGGCTCGCTCGGTGCTGCTACACTCCCCTGCGATGAGCGACCCCGCCCGTCTTTCTCGGGCCACTCACGGTCCACGCCGGCCTCGCGGACCCCGCTACAAATGAGCACTCCGGTCGAGCCGAAGCCCGCGGCCTCGGTCGTGCTCGTGCGCGCGGCGCCGCCGGGCGCGGCCGAGCCGCTCGAGGTCTACATGATCCGCCGCAACAAGGGCATGAAGTTCCTCGGCGGCTTCTACGCCTTCCCCGGGGGCAAGGTGGACCCCGCGGACGGCGCGCCCGAGGCGCTCGCGCGCTGCCGCGGGCTCGGCGTCCCCGAGGCGGAGGCGATCTTCCCGGGCCACGCGGGCGCGCCCGCGCTCGCCTTCTGGGTGACGGCCGTGCGCGAGCTCCTCGAGGAGAGCGGCGTGCTCCTCGCGTGCGACGCGGCGGGCCGTCCGCTCGACGCGCGCGCGGCGCCGGTGGCGGCGGGCGTCGAGCGCTGCCGGCGCGCGCTCATGGCCGGCGAGGCGCCGCTCGCCGCGCTCGTGGCCCGCGAGGGCTGGTCCCTCGACCTCTCCGGGCTCCGGTACTTCTCGCACTTCATCACGCCCCGGTCGAGTCCGATCCGGTTCACCGCGCGCTTCTTCCTCTGCCGGATGCCGGCGGGCCAGGAGCCGCGCCTCTTCACCGAGGAGACCTCCGAGGGGTTCTGGATCCACCCGGGCGCGGGCTACCGGCGCTACCTGGCGGGCGAGCTGGCGATGGCCGAGCCCGCCGAGTACGGGCTCGCCTACCTCGCCCAGTTCGGGTCGCTCGAGGATCTCTGGGCCGCGCACGCCGACGGCCGCCACAAGCTCCACGGGATCATCGACCGGATCGACGTCTTCTGGGACGGCTTCGATTGGAAGCGCAACCGCTTTCCGCGGTAGCCGAGACCTGGCGGCTCACGCTCGTCTCCGTCCCGATCGCGCTCGTGCTCTGGCTCAGCGCGTTCCTCGCCGCGCGCGCGGGCCCGGGCGGCCAGGCGCTCTTCGTCGTCCTCTACGCGCCGCTCGCGCTGCTGGGCACCGCCGCCGCCGTCGGGGGCGGGATGCTGCTCCACCTCGCGTACGCCGCGTGCGCCGACCTGGCCCAGGCGGGGCGCGTGCGGGCGGGCTGGCTCGTCGCGCTCGCCGCGCTCCACTACGCGTGCCTCGCCCTCGCGTTCTGGGCCCTCGGGGGCTTCGCCTGGCGCCCTCGGGGCGCCGCGGCGTGGGCGGGCCTCGTCCTTTTCCTCGGCTGGCAGGCGCTCCTCGCCGCGCCTCTCCTGCGGCGGCGAGCGCCGGGCGGGGGGGCGGGCGCCGCCTAGCGCGCGGCACCGCCGTTCGTCTCGTCGAACAGGTTCACGACCTTCTGCAGATCCTGCGGCGCCAGCCGCGTGTAGATCGTCGTCGTCTGGATGTCGGCGTGGCGAAAGCTCGCTGGTTCAAGTCCAGCCCCTGCCCAGCCGGCACCGGGCCTGGCTCTACCGCGCTTCGAGCCCCGCCTGCTTGCCTTTCCTCGCGATGATCCGCTGATCTTCAGGAAGGGGAGGCGGCACGGCCGCGCCCACGATCTTCCGGACGGCGTCGAAGCGGGTGGGGCAGGCCTCGAGGCACATCCCGCACCGGATGCAGCGATCCTGGTCGATGACGTGAATCCGGTTCTTGCCGCCGTCGATCCCGCCGACCGGGCATCGGCGTCCGCAGATCATGCAGGCCTGGCACTTCTCCGGATCGATGTGATACGAGACGACCTCGCGGAGGAGCGCGTCGATCTCGTCACGGGTGTAGAACGCAACGTAGTCCTCTTCGCGCGGGAGCCGTAGCGCGAGCTTCTCCAGCTTCACGAGCTTGATGTAGGGGACGAGCTTGATCAGGGCTTCGAGTCTCGACTCGAGCCGGTCGTCATCGCCGTTGCCGTTCCTCACCGGTCCCAGCTTCCCGAGCTGCGCCGTGAAGTCGTTCATGATCTCGGCGAAACGGGCGCCTTCGGCCGCCGAGATCCACTCGATCCGGAGCCTTTCCGGCTCGACCCCGGCGTGCTCGAGCAACCTCCGGGCGAGGGACACCATGTTCAACGCCGAGTGGTTCCCGTCGGTCACGTAGTGGCATTCGCCGAGCCAGCAACCGCCGATGATCACCCCGTCGGCGCCTTTCTGGAACGCGCGCAGCACGAAGGCCAGGTCCACCCGGCCGGTGCACATCAGGCGAACGATCCGTATCTCCGGTGCATAGCTTTGTCTGGCAACTCCAGACAGGTCCGCAGCCGAGTACGCTCACCAGTTGCAGAGGAACGCGACGATCTTCGGCGTGTGGCCGATCGCCGTCATATCCTGACCTCCGACTCTGGTGCTGGAGCTTGTTCGCGTTTCGCCGACGCCTGCCCGCGCTGCGCCGCACCCGCGTCGCGCGTGCGCTCGGCGTTCCACGATTCCGACAGCGCCGCATCGATCTGGTTCACGATTTCTTCGTTGGTGTAGTGCCGGAGCACGATCGCCTGCGTCGGACACTTAGAGCAGCAGAGACCGTCCCCCTTGCAGAGCGCCGGATTCACCTGGGCCTTCTTGCCGTCTCGCGTCTGGCGCCAGCCGATCGCCCCGTAGGTGCAGGCCGCCACGCACGCTCCGCACGCGATGCAGCGGGATTCCGCGACGTCGCACACGGATCCCGTGGCGACGACCGTGTCGTGTGAGAGAAGGGTCGCGACGCGCCCGGCCGCACCATACGCCTGGCTGATCGCCTCGGTGAGGTGCTTGGGATAGTGATTGGCGCCGCACAGGAAGACGCCGTCCGCGCCGAAGTCGACCGGCCTCAGTTTCACGTGCGCTTCGAGGAAAAACCCGTCGGGATTCACGGGCACCTTGAAGAGTCGGGCGATTTCCGGGGTCGTGGCGGCGGGAACGACCGCCGCGGACAGCACCACGAGGTCGGCGTCGATCGCGAGCCGCCGACCCAGGATCGGCTCGGGCACGGTCACTCTGAGGATTGACCGGCCCTCCTCGTCGAGCGCGGCCTCGACCGCGGGCCGTCCCGCGGCCTCGGGCCGCCCCCCGCTCACGCCCGGGCGCGCGCCATCAGGCTCCCAGCGCACGAAGCGCACGCCCTTGTCCGCCGCCGCGAGGTAATAGTCCTCCTTGAACCCGTAGGTCCGCATGTCGCGATAGAGCACGTAGATGTCGAGCCCTGGTCGCCGCGCCTTCAGCCGCAGCGCGTTCTTGATCGCCTGACTGCAGCAGACGCGTGCGCAGTAATTCCGGGCCGGCTCGCGGCAGCCGACGCACTGGATCATCACCAGCGTGCGCGCATTCGCGATGGCTTCATCGCCCCGCGAGAGCCGCTCCTCGAGTTCGAGCTGCGTCCACACGCGATCGTCCGCGCCGTAGAGATATTCCGCCGGCCGGTGCTCGTCCGCTCCGGTGGCGAGAATCACGGCCCCGTGCTCGATCGTCTTGACCTGCCCCTCGGACTCCACCGTGGTGACGAAGTTCCCCACGTATCCCGACACGTCCTTGATCGTCGCGGCATGCGACACGTGCACGAGCGGATGCCGATAGATCTTGCGGATCAAATCTTTCAGGCAGGCCTGGACGTCCACGCCTTCGAGGGTGGTCTGGAGCCGCCGCGCCATGCCCCCGAGCTCCGAGTCGCGTTCCACCACATGGACTTCGAATCCCTGGTCGGCCAGCGCGAGCGCGCTCGTCATTCCGGCCACACCACCGCCGACCACGAGAGCCCTCTTGGTCACGGGCAGCTCGAACTCCTGGAGCGGTTCCAGGCCGATCGTCCGCGCGACCGACATGCGCACGAGGTCCTTGGCCTTTTGCGTCGCCTCTTCCTTCTGCTTCCCGTGGACCCAGGAGCAGTGTTCCCGGATGTTGGCCATGTCGAAGAAGTACTGGTTGATGCCCCCTTCGCGCAGCGTGTCCCTGAAGAGCGGCTCGTGCGTGCGCGGCGTGCAGGCGGCGACCACCACGCGGTTGAGCCCCTTGTCCCGGATGGTCTTGGCGATCTGTGCGGCGGCGTCCGTGGAACAGACGAAGAGGCCTTCTTCGGCGTGCGCGACGCGGTCGAGGCGCCTGGCGTACTCGACCACCGCCGGCACGTCCACCACCCGGCCGATGTTCGCGCCGCAGCGACAGACGAAGACGCCCACCTTCGCGTCGTCTCCCGAGACGTCCCGTTCCTCGGGATACACCCGCGTCCTGGCGAGCTTGCCGCGGCGCGATTTCAAGATCGCGCCCGCGAGCGCGCTCGCGCCGCTCGCGCTCGTGACCGACTCGGGAATGTCCATCGGTCCCTGGAAGGCTCCGCTCACGAACACCCCGGGACGCGAGGTCTCAATCGGATTCACCGGGTTCGACTTCGCGAAGCCGTGCGCGTCGAGTTCGATCCCGAACTGCTCCGCGAGTCGCTCGGCGCCGGCGGGCGGAACCAGCCCAACCCCGAGCACCACCAGGTCGAACTCCCGCTCCTTCACCCCGTCAGCGGCCGTGGCGTAGCGGATCGTCAGATTCTTCGTCTCGGGGATCTCGCGGCCGATGTCCACGTAACTCCGGATGAACTCGACCCCGGGGAGCTTCGCGGCGCGCTGATAGAAGCGCTCGAAATCCTTCCCGAAGGCGCGAATGTCGTGGTGGAAGACGACCGCCTCGATGCCCGCGTCGTGATCCTTGGCCAGGATCACCTGCTTCTGGATGTAGGAGCAGCAGACCGCCGAACACCACCGGTGCCCGCCCGCGAGCACCTGCCGGGAGCCGACGCAATGGAGCCATGCGATCCGGTGCGGGTGCTTCTTGTCGGACGGTCTTAGAATCTCGCCCTCGTGGGGTCCGGTCGCGCAGAGCAGCCGCTCGAAGTCGAGACTGGTCACGACGTTCGCGAACCGGCCGTACCCGTAATCCCCGCGCGCGCGCGGGTCGAAGACGCCGTAGCCCGGGGAGAGCACGACCGCGCCGACGTGCACGACCTGTTTCCGCCCCTTCTGGCGGAGATCGATCGCCTTGTTCTTGCAGACGCTCTCGCAGATGGTGCACTTCCGGTCCTCGAGGTAGCGGCAGCGGCCGTCGATGTACGGGACCAGCGGCACGGCCTGTGGGAAATGGATGTGGATGGCCTTATTCGTCGAGAGCTCCTGATTGAACGGATCCGGCACCGGGATCGGGCAGTACTCGCGGCAGACCGTGCAGCCCGTGCAGAGGTCCTCGTTCACGTAGCGCGGCTTACGGAGCAGCGTGACCTCGAAGTCCCCGGCCTGCCCCTCGACGGCGTCGACTTCCGTGTACGTCAGGATCTCGATGTTCGGGTGGCGATCGCATTCGATGAACTTCGGGGACTCGATGCACATCGAGCAATCGTTGGTGGGGAAGGTCTTGTCGAGCTGCGCCATCTTCCCGCCGATGGTGGGCGCCCGCTCGACGAGGAAGACCTTGAAGCCCGAGGTCGCCAGGTCGAGCGCGGCCTGGATGCCGCTGATCCCGCCGCCGACGACCAGGACGTCGCCGAAGTTCGTCTCGGTGGTGCTCATGGCGCAGCCGCGCTCTCGTTGAGCGCCTCCCAGACGACCTCCGTGAGGTCTCGGATCTCGAGGACGTTCTGGTGCGGCCCGCCGTTCCCGCCGGCACCGTCGAGCAGCGCGAGCCGGCTGACCTCGAAGTTGCTGATGCAGTAGGGGCACGATGTGACCAGGACGTCGGCACCGACCTCACGCGCCTGGGCCAGTCTGAGGTCGGCGAAGCGCTCGCGCTTGTCGGTGTCCATCCAGATGCGCGCGCCGCCGCCGCCGCAGCACAGGCTGTTTTCGCGCGCGTCACGCAGCTCCACGAGCGTGAGGCCCGGAAGGCGTCGCAGCACGTTCCGCGGCGGATCGAAGACGCCGTTGTGCCGCCCCAGGTAGCAGGGATCGTGATACGCGACGCGCCTCACGCCCCTCCCGGCGCCCGCGGGCCCGAGCGCGAGCCGCCCGGCCGCGAACAGCTCCTCCAGGTACTGGGCGATGTGAACGACCTCGAGCTTCATCATGAACTCGGAGTAGTCGTGCCTGAACGCGTGGAAGCAATGCGGGCTCCCGACGAGGATCCTCTTCACGCCATGGTCGATGAAGGCCTTGATGTTCTCCCTGGCCAGGGTCTTGAACTCCTGCTCGTAGCCGGCCTTCCGGATGCTTTCGCCGCAGCAGCTCTCCCGTGCGCCCAGGATCCCGAAGTCGACGCCGGCGCGATCGAGGATCCTGGCCGTGGCGGCCGCGACCTTCGTGGTGCGCGGGTCGTAGCTCGCGTAGCACCCGACGAAGTAGAGGATCTCCATGCCCTCGGTGAACGGCTTGACCGGGAGGCCGTCCGCCCAGGCGCCGCGCCGGGCTCGCGGTGCGTTCAGGGGATTGCCGTCGTTCGCGAGGCTCGCGCGAACGGAGGGCAGCGTCTTCGCCGCGCCGGGGAAGACGTCGTAACCGGCGGCGATTCTTCGGAGCGCGACCACCACGTCGATCTGCTTGACCCCGCGGGGGCACCGCGCCGGACACGTGCCGCAGGTCGTGCACCGCCAGATGTCGTCGAGCTCGATGTCCGGGAGCCCCAGGTCCGCCTGCCGGATGATCTTCCGGATGCTGAAGTTCGTGACCCGGTTCCAGGGGCAGACGACGTCGCACGTGCCGCACTGGTAGCAGAACCGGAAGGCCTCGCCGCCCGCTCGCCTGATCTCCTGGATGATCTCCGGGAGCGGGCTGACGGTCTCCACGGCGCTCACCGGTTCCCGTTCCTCGACATGCGCGCGACGGCGTCGATCACCTTCGACCAGCCGTAGGTCTTCGCCAGCGCCTCGAGCCCCGCGTCGATCTCCTCAGGGGCCACTCCGGCGGCCGCCCCGCCCGCCCCGGCGTCCACCTCCACGCGCTCGAAGGTCAACGCGTCCGCCAGACACCACTGCACGCACAGCGGCTCCTCCAGCGTGGGGTCGGATTCGCACATGTCGCACTTGAGCGGGAGCCCCGAGTCGGGCTCCTTGAACACGTCCCGCGAAGGGCAGGAGGCCCGGCAGAAGGCGCACTCCTCGTACTCCTTCCCGTCGATCGTGTACTGGTCGCGGCCGGCGCACTCGGCCGCGGTGTACTCCCCCGCGAACACGGGGACGTAGATGTCTGCCAGCGGATCGCGGATCACGCGAATCCGCGCACGCGACGGATTCACGCTGCTGTACCGGGGCGTCGCGTGGGACGCGGAACAGATCACCTCGCAGCCGCGGCAGCCGTTGCACTTGTCCACGTTGATCCTGATCCGCTTGACGACCTTCTTCGTCGAATCGCTCACGACGCGTGTCCCTCGCCGCGGGCGGTTGCGCCCGCGGCGGCTTCTTCCGCGTCCGGAGCCTCTTCGTCCGGCCTCAGGATGCCCCGGCGCAGGAAGTCCTCGGCCACGTAGTCGAGCCCCAGCGCGTGCAAGGTCGCGCGCGTGGGGATGCCGTCGCGGTTCCAGCCCTTGTAGTCGTAGTAGCCGTCCAGCAGCCTCTGCTCGAGTTCCGGGAACCGGGTCTTCCAGTGATCCGCGGGGGGAGCGTCATCCACGCGCCGCATGCCGCGCGCGACGTTGAGCGAGCGCACGAGGTCGCGGGTCCGCTTGGTGAGGTGCATCAGCGACCGTTCGTCGAGGTCGAGCCCGGAGCCCGCGGAGATCAGCTCCGGCAGGTTGTGGATGTGGAAGGGCGGCTTGTACGGGAAGGAGGACAGCCCGGCGCACATCCCGGTGGCGTCGTCGATGTAGTGCATCGCCTCCTGCCAGTTCACGATCTCGTAGCTCGCCTCGGCCGACGGGTAGTTGGGGATCGACTTCTCACCGCGGAGCTCCCATTCCTCGAACCACCGCTTGAAGCGCTCGTCGGGGACGTGCGGCCAGTCGCGGGTGAAGGCCTCCTGTTCTTCACGCGTCGGGAAGGGCGTCTGGGGGAAGTTGCCTTCGATCTGGGTGATGCTGGCCTTCTCGCCGGTGCAGTACATCAGGAAATACATCTGGTTCAGCATGCCCAGCTTGAGCGGCAGCTGTTCGGTCTTCTTGATGCAGTTGTGCGCGTATTCGTGCGCGCCCTTCCCGATCCGCTCCGCGGCCCAGTACGTGCCATCGGCCAGGACGTCGCCGATGCCCTCGCGCCGCACGATGCGGTCGAGCAGCCAGTAGAAGCGCGAGTTGGTGTCAGGGGGCATGCCCGGGAAATCCGCCTCGGTCAGGATGCCGGCCTCGAGCAGCTCGAGCGCGAACGCCATGACCTGGGGAGCGCTGAAGGAGTCCACCCCGTGCTCGGTCGCGAGCTGGGCGATGCGCAGCCCGAACTCGAGATCCGAGAAGGCGGCCATCGTGTAGGTGAGCTTGGAGAAGCACTTCATCATGTACGAACACGCCCGCGTGTCGACGGAGATGGCGGCCCCGCACTTCATCGGGCAGTTGTAGCAACTGAGGAGGCGGGTCCGCATGGTCTCCATCGTCCGGGTCCAGGAATCCCTCACCTCCTCGGTCCAGAAGCCCTTCCGGCGGACGCGCGCGTTCCCCCAGACGAAGTTCTCCGTGTGCCATTCCTCGTCGTGAACGACCATTTCTTGAGGCGATCCGAGGCCCGCCATGATGGGCATCACGCCCAGGATCGGGTTCTTCTCCCGGTGTTTGATGTAGGCGAGCGATTCGTTCGCGAGCCGGATGAACTCCTCCGGGCGGGCGACGTGGATGTCCTTGGATCCGAGGACCGCGATCGCCTTGAGGCGCTTGTCGCCCATCACGGCGCCGAGGCCGACGCGGCTCGCGCTGGACTTCCCCTGCTCGATGGAGGCGAAGAAGACGCGGTTCTCGCCCGCCAGGCCGATGGAGGCGACCGCGGCGTGCGGCTGCTTCAGCTCCTGGCGGATGCATTCGGCGCTCTCGAGCGTGCCGAGACCCCACAGATGCGTCGCGTCCCGGATCTCGATCTTGTCGTCATGGATCCACAGGTAGACCGGCGCCGGGGCCCTGCCGCGGAGGATGATCTTGTCGTAGCCGGCGCGCTTCATCTCGGGAGCGAAGAAGCCGCCCATCATCGAGAACCCGAAGAATCGGGTCTGGGGCGAGATCGAGGAGACGATGGTGCGATTGCATCCAGGGCCGGGCGTTCCGACCAGGAGGCCGGCGCCGAAGATGAGCAGGTTCTCCGGGTCGAAGTGGCTGACCTCTGGCGGAACACGGTCCCAGAAGAGCCTGGCGTTGGTGCCCAATCCCCCGAGATGGAGGGAGGTGAGCTCGGGGTCCGTGGCCACGCGCTCGATGTTCCCGCGGGTGAGATCGACCTCGAGGTTGTACCCGGTCTCCGCGTATCTCATTCGTTTCCCCCGTGGTCACCGCCGCGAGCGGAGCCGACCGGCGACCGAATCAGCGGGCGAAGGGCCGGACGCGACCTTAGCCAAGGATGACCCAGAGGACGCGCGCGCGGCCGCGGCCGACGTTGTCCGAGCCGTGGGGGGCTGCGCCATCGATGAGGGCGCTGTCGCCTTCGCCCATCGAGTAGCTCTTGTCGGCGTAGCGGAGTGCCACCTTGCCCTGGAGGACGTGAAAGAGCTTCATCTGGCCCGGCTTGATGATGACCTTGTCGGTGGACACGCCCCGCGTCTTGCTGTCGAGCGTGGCGATGACCGCGCGGATCTTGCCCTCGAACAGGCCGGCCCCGAGGACCGTCCAGCGCTCCGTGCAGTCCTCGAAGGAGACGATGGCGTGATCGCGCTTGCGGCTGATCCGAATGCTCTCTCCCACCGCCGTGGGCTCGAGAAGCTCGGAGACGGGGACTCCGAACGCGCCCGCGAGCTTGCCCAGCGTCGGCAGCGTGGGTGTCAGTCGACCCGACTCGATCTGCGACATCATGCTCTTCGTCAGTCCGGCCTTCTCGGCGACCTGCTTCTGGAGCAAGCCTCGCTGGTATCGCAGCGCTTTGACGCGAGTGCCCAGAGCGTTCACACGAGCAGTATACGTGGCCGTCGTGTCCCCGATCCTCCCGAAAGCAACTTAGTTTCGTAGTGCGGAAACTCCACTCGGGGAGGGCAAAGGGCGGCATCGCGATCTGCGGGCCTGGCCCGGGGAGAGCGGCAGCGGCGATCACTGCTAGGGTGACCAGAGGAATCGGAGGGCATCGCTGAGCGCCTGGGGCTAGAGGCGACGTCATCCCGGCCAGCACGGGCTCCAGCGGTCCCGTGCGCTCAAGTGCTGGACGTACTTGGTCAAGAGGGCTCTCCCGTACTCCATCTGCTGTCGGAGTTGCGGCGCCTCCCGAGGGCGCGAGCCGAGGGTCGTCCTTGAAACCTGTTCACCTATAGCTCAGATTTCAAGGTATCCTCTGACGGGCATGATCGAGCGCGCGCGCCAGGGAGCCGAGCTCGATCTCCTGGTCGTCGCCGGCCAGCGTCGGCTCGGGTTCGAGTTCAAACGCACCACCGCGCCCGAGCTCACCAAGTCGATGCGGGTGGCGCTGGAGGACCTGAAGCTCGCCCGGCTCGACGTGGTCCACGCCGGATCCGAGACGTTTCCGATGGCGACGAACGTGCGAGCCGTTGCTGCGACACGGCTGTTGCAGGATGTCGAGCCGCTGTCGTTCGGGCGCTGGGCGGGCGTCACCGCCCGCCGGCGACGGCCGGCACGCGGCGTCCGAGCGGGCGCCGGGCGGCGCACGCGCAGGCGATGAGCTTCACGCGGGGACTACGACTGCCCGGCGAGCAGCTCGATCACCCGCGCGAGCAGGCGGCTCGCCGAGGGACGCGGTGATCCGGACACGACGCTAGCCAAGGATGACCCAGAGGACCCGCGCCCGACCTCGGCCGACGTTGTCCCACCCGTGCGGGGCCGCGCCGTCCACCAGGGCGCTGTCGCCCTCGCTCATCGGGTAGCTCTTGCCGGCGTAGCGGAGTGCCACCTTTCCCTGGAGCACGTGAAAGAGCTTCATCTGGCCCGGCTTGATGATGACCTTGTCGGTGGACACGCCCCGCTTCCTGCCGTCGAGCGTGGCGATCACCGCCCGGATCTTCCCCTCGAACAGCCCGGCTCCGAGGACCGTCCACCACTCCGCGCAGTCCTCGAAGGAGACGATCGCATGGTCTCGCCTTCGACTGATCTGAATACTGTCTGCCGAGGCGGTCGGCTCGAGGAGTTCGGGGACACGAATCCCGAACGCGCTCGCGAGCTTGCCCAGCGTCGGCAACGTAGGCGTCAGTCGGCCCGCCTCGATCTGCGACATCATGCTCGGGGTCAGCCCGGCCTTCTCGGCGATCTGCTTCTGGAGCAAGCCGCGTTGGTGTCGTAGCGCCTTGACGCGGGCACCCAGGGCCTTCACGCGATGCAGTATAGGCCGCCCTCGGGGTGCGAGGGGACTGGTTTTCCCCCGGCGGCTTGCCTATTGACAAGCGGTGCTCGTGGCCTTAAGGTCCGATTCGCTTTGGCAAAAGTTCGATTCATCTAAGCGAAACCGACGAACAACGCTCGCCACGCCGGCGCCCACGTGCCGTCTCGGCAACCCCGCGGGCGGCTGTGGTTGCGTCGCGACGGAGGGGAGGGGTACAAGAGAAGGCTGGAACCAGGTCCAGGGCTTTCGTGACGAGCAGCTG
The DNA here is from genome assembly GCA_001790205.1 of Candidatus Rokubacteria bacterium GWA2_73_35. Lineage (GTDB taxonomy): Bacteria > Methylomirabilota > Methylomirabilia > Rokubacteriales > CSP1-6 > GWA2-73-35. The sequence continues at coordinate 25,846 of MGBU01000193.1, forward strand.
GGACCGCTCCCGGCGAGCCTACAGGGAGGAGGGCACATGCGATTGACACGTCGGACGTTTCTCGCGGGCACCGGGGCCGGGGCGGTGGGCGTGGCGATGGGCCCGTGGGTGCTCCGGAGCTGGGCGCAGGGCGCGCCGATCAAGATCGGCATCGTCCTGCCCTACACCGGCGTCTACGCGGTCCTCGGCGAGTCCATCACCCAGGCGATGGAGCTGGTGTTCGAGCGCGAGAAGTGGACCGTCGCCGGCCGCAAGATCGAGCTGATCAAGGAAGACGACGAGATGAAGCCGCCGATCGGGATCCGGAAGACCGAGAAGCTGATCGACTCGGACAAGGTGGACATCCTCACGGGCCCCGTGCACAGCGGCATCCTCATGGGCATGCGCGACAAGGTCCACAACTCGAAGACGATCCTGATCGTCTCCAACGCCGGCGCCGACGCGATCAGCCGCCAGCGCTGCTCGAAGTGGATCTTCCGCACCTCCTTCTCGAACTGGCAGCCGTCCCAGCCGATGGGCGGCTGGGTGGCGAAGAACCTCGCCAAG
>MGBU01000194.1 GCA_001790205.1 Candidatus Rokubacteria bacterium GWA2_73_35
AAGCTTTTCCGGACCCTACTCGGCCTTGAAGTACCTGGCGTCGGGGTGGTGGAACACCAGGGCCGAGACCGACGCCTCCGGGTCCATCATGAACCCCTCCGTGAGGCCGAGCCCGATCGCCCCCGGCTCGAGCAGCCTGAACAGCGTCGCCTGGTCGGCGAGGTTCGGGCAGGCGGGGTAGCCGAACGACACCCGGATCCCGCGATAGCGCCCCTTGAGCCTGTCGGCGATCGTCAGCTCGGGCGGATCCGGAAACCCCCAGAGCGTCCGGAGCCGCGCGTGCAGCATCTCGGCGAGGGCCTCGGCGCACTCGATGGCCAGCGCCTGGAGGGCGTGCGAGCGGACGTAGGCGCCCTCGGCCTTCCAGCGCTCGGCCAGCTCGCGCACCCCCCGGCCGCACGTCACCGCGAAGAGCGCGACCGCGTCGTCGGTGTCGTCCCGCACCCAGTCGGCCAGGCACAGGCGCTCGCCGCCGCGCTGGCGCGGGAACGCGAAGCGCGCGACCTCGCGCCCGCCCTCGGAGAGCACGACCGCGTCGTCCGCGGCGCGGGCCCGCCACCAGCGGTAGATCGCGTGGGCCGTGAGCAGGCCCCGCGCCGCGACCTCGACCTTCAGGCCCTCGACCAACTCGCGCAGCTCGCGCGCCTTCGGATCGCCGTCGGCGAGCAGGCGCTCGACCAGCCCCCGGAGGCCGAGGTGCTTGCCGTAGAGCATCTGGAGGTTCAGGTAGGGATAGACGTGGGCGAGGGGCACGTCGCGCAGGATGTGCGGTGCGAAGTCGGGCGGCTCGGGCACCGCCACCCGGACGCGCGTCGGCGCCGCCGCCGCGGGCGCCTGGGCGGGGCCCGGCGCCTCGGCGGCGCCCGCGGCGAGCGCCGCCTGCTCGCGCTTGACGCGCTGGGTGAGCGCCTCGCGCGTCGGCGCCGCGAAGAGCCGGTTGGCCAGGTCGAGCCCGTCCATCGCGTCCTTCGCGTAGAGCGTGAGCCCGCCGTACTCGGGCGCGATCCGGGTCGCCGTGAACTTCCGGGTGAGCGCCGCGCCCCCGACGAACAGCGGCAGCTCGATCCCGGCGACGCGCAGGTCCTGGGCCGTGACGACCATCTGCTGGGCCGACTTCACGAGGAGCCCCGACAGGCCGATCGCGTCGGGCTTGTGCGCGTGATACGCGGCGATCAGCTCCTCGGGCGGGACCTTGATGCCGAGGTTGATCACGCGGTAGCCGTTGTTGCCCAGGATGATCTCGACGAGGTTCTTGCCGATGTCGTGGACGTCGCCCTTGACGGTGGCCAACACGATCGTGGCCCGGGTGGCCGCCTCGGCCTTCTCCATGAACGGCTCGAGGTGGGCGACCGCGGCCTTCATGGCCTCGGCCGACTGGAGCACCTCGGCGACGATGAGCTGGTTGTCGTTGAAGAGCCGCCCGACCTCGTCCATGCCCCGCATGAGCGGGCCGTTGATGATGTCGAGCGGCGGCGCCTCCCGGAGCTTCGCGTCCAGATCCTCGGCGAGGCCGTCGCGGCTGCCCTCGACGATGTAGCGGGCCAGCCGCTCGTCGAGCGTGAGGCGCTCGCGCGCCGCCGGCGGCGCCTTCGTCCGGTCGCGGAACCAGGCGGCGAAGGCGGCGACCGGATCGGCGCCGCGGGCGTAGAGCAGGTCCTCGGCCAGCCGCCGCTCCTCCTCGGGGATGGAGGGATAGCGCTCGAGGCGCTCGGTGTTCACGATGGCGCAGTCGAGGCCGGCCTTGGTGCAGTGGTAGAGGAAGACGGAGTTGAGCACCTCGCGCCCGGCCGCCGGCAGCCCGAACGACACGTTCGAGATGCCGAGGATCGTCTTGCACTCGGGGAAGCGCGCCTTGATGGCGCGCAGGCCCTCGATGGTCTCGACGGCGGAGCCGACGTAGTTGGCGTCGCCGGTGCCGACCGGGAACACCAGCGCGTCGAAGATGATGTCGCGCGCCGGCACGCCGTACGTGCCGGTCAGCAGCGCGTGGCTCCGCTCGGCGATGGCGAGCTTGCGCTGGCGGGTGACCGCCATGCCCTGCTGCTTGTCCTCGTCGATGCAGCCCACCACGACCGCGCCGCCGTAGGCCTTGAGCAGCGGGACGACCCGCGCGAACCGCTCCTCGCCGTCCTCGAGGTTGACCGAGTTGACGATCGCCTTGCCCTGGCAGTGGCGGAGCGCCAGCTCGATCACCCCGGCGTCGGTGGAGTCGATCATGAGCGGGACCTTCACCATGCGGGTGAGCCGGGCCAGGAAGCGGTCGGTGTCGGCGGCCTCGTCGCGGTCGGGGTTGGCGAGGCAGACGTCGAGGACCTGGGCGCCGTTCCGCACCTGGGCGCGGCCGATCTCGGCCGCCTCCTCGAACCGCTCGGCCACGACCAGCTCCTTGAAGCGCCGGGAGCCGATGACGTTGGTCCGCTCGCCGACGAAGAGCGGGCGGGTGTCGTCGGTCGGGTAGACGACCTCGATCCCGCTCACGGCCTGGGGCTCCCGCGAGGAGGGGACGCGCGGCGGCCGGCCCCGGACCAGCTCGGCGATCGCCCGGATGTGGGCCGGCGTCGTGCCGCAGCAGCCGCCGACGAGGTTGACCCAGCCCTCGTCCACGAAGCGCCGGAGCTTGAACGCGAGGCTCCCGGGCGTCTCCGCGTACTGGCCCCGCTCGTCCGGCAGGCCCGCGTTCGGGTAGACGCTCACGAAGCGCGTGGACATCGCGGCGAGCGAGCGCAGGTGGTCGGTCATGAACTCGGGCCCGGTCGCGCAGTTGAGCCCGATCGCGAAGAGGTCGAGGTGCTCGAGCGCGACGTAGAGGGCCTCGACGCCCTGGCCGGCGAGCATCGTGCCCGTCGGCTCGATCGTGCCGCTCACCCAGAGCGGTAGCTCCGCGCCCGCGGCGGCCAGGGCGCGCCGCACGCCGAGGGCGGCGGCCTTGACGTTGAGCGTGTCCTGGCAGGTCTCGAGGAGCAGCGCGTCCACGCCGCCGTCGGCGAGCGCGCGGGCCTGGACCTCGTAGGCCGCGAGGACCTCGTCGAACGTCACGTTGCGCGTGACGCTGATCGAGCGCGTCCCCGGCCCCATCGCGCCCACGACGAAGCCGTCGCCGGCCGCCTCGCGCGCCAGGCGCGCGCCCGCGCGCGCGATCTCGTACGCGCGCTCGGCCAGGCCGTACTCGCCGAGCACGTAGGGCGCGCAGCCGAAGGTGTTGGTCGAGACCAGGTCGGCGCCGGCGTCGCGATACGCCCGGTGGATCGCCTGGACCACGTCGGGCCGCGTGAGGTTCAGGTGCTCGTTGCAGCCCTCGTACCGGGCCCCGCCGAAGTCGTCCGCGGTGAGGCTGGCCGCCTGGAGCATCGTGCCCATCGCCCCGTCGAGCACGAGGAGGCGTCGGGTGAGCGCGTCGCGCAGCGCCGACATGGAGGTATAGTAGCGCACATGACCACACCGGCCCTCTCCCTCGACGGCATCCGCGTGCTCGATCTCTCCCGCGTGCTGGCCGGGCCCTTCTGCGGCGCGCTCCTCGGCGACCTCGGCGCGGACGTCGTCAAGGTGGAGGACCCGCAGACGGGCGACGAGTCGCGCACCTGGCCGCCCCACAAGGACGGCGAGGCGGCCGGCTACCTCGTCAACAACCGCAACAAGCGCGGGATCGTCGTGGACCTGAAGGCGCCCGAGGGCGTCCGGGTCGTACGGCGGCTGGCGCGCCGGGCCGACGTGCTGATCGAGAACTTCCGCACCGGCACCATGGAGGAGTTCGGGCTCGCCTACGACACGCTCGCCGCCGAGAACCCGCGCCTCATCTACTGCTCGGTCTCGGCCTTCGGCCGCACCGGCCCGCGCGCCCAGGGCGCCGGCTACGAGGCGCTGATGCAGGCCTTCAGCGGCATCATGTCCATCACCGGCGAGCCCGGCGGCCCGCCGGTGCGCTGCGGCGTGTCCTTCCTCGACCTGACCACCGGGATCCTGTGCGCCTTCGGCATCGTGACCGCGCTCCTCGACCGCGAGAGGACCGGCCTCGGCCAGCGCGTGGACGGCTCGCTGCTCGAGACCGCCGTCGGCCTCCTGAACTTCCAGGCCGAGGGCTACCTGCTGGCCGGCGCCGTGCCGAAGGCCCTCGGCTCCTCGCACCCGGCGCTCTCGCCGTACCGCAACTTCCGCTGCCGTGACGGGCAGTGGGTGTTCATCGCGGGCGCCAACGACCGGCTCTGGCGCCGGCTCGTGACGGCGCTCGGGCTGCCCGCCATGGCCGACGACCCGCGCTTCGCGATCAACATCGAGCGCGTCGAGCACCGGCGAGAGCTGGAGAGCGCGCTGGAGGAGGCGATCGGCGGCCACGACCGCGACGCCCTCCTGAAGACCCTCGACGAGGCGGGGGTGCCCGCGACGCCGGTCAACACCGTGGACCAGATGCTGAACGATCCGCAGACGGCGACCCGCTCCGTGATCCGCCGCATGCGGCACCCGAAGCTCGGCGACATCCCGGTGGTCGGCATGCCGCTCGGCTTCTCGCGGCTCAGGCCCGACGTGCACCGCCACGCGCCGGGCCGCGGCGAGCACACCGACGAGGTGCTGGCCGAGGCCGGGTACAGCGCGGCCGAGATCGCCGACCTCCGCACGAGGAAGGCCGTCGTGTAGCTCGCCGCCCAGGAGGAGGAGTCCGCCCATGGCACGTCTCGAGATCCTGAATCCCGTGGCGAAGACGGTCGAGCACTCGGTCGCGCCGGCCCGCCGGCCGCCGGACCTCGACGGCCTCCCGATCGGGCTCTACTGGAACATGAAGGCCGGCGGCGACGCCGCGCTCGACCGCACCGAGGCGCTCCTGCGCGCGCGCTTCCCGAAGGCGACGTTCCGCCGCTACACGGGCTCGGTCGGCTGGCTCATGCGCCACTGCACGGCGGAGGACGCCGACCGCATCGCCTCCGAGGTGCAGGTCGTCGTGGGCACGACCGCGGACTGAGGCTCCTGCACGTCGTGGGGTGCCCACGACATGGTCGAGCTGGAGCGGCGGGGGATCCCGACCGTGCTCTTCACCGCGCAGACCTTCGTGCACGACGCCCACCGGAGCGCCGCGAGCTTCGGCCTCCCGGGGCTGCCGCTGGCCGTCGTGCCGCTGCCCTTCACCAACCAGAAGCCCGAGGACGTCCACCGGATGGCCGAGGCCGCCTTCGACCAGGTGGTGGCGGGGCTGACCAAGGCCGTCGAGGCGCGGGCCGTCGAGCGGCCGGCGCTCGAGGAGCGGCTCGCCTATGAGGGGGACGACCTCCTCGACGCGTGGGGACGCCTGCAGGCCGACTTCCTCAAGCGCGGCTGGGGTGACGGCTTCCCGCTGGTCGCCCCGACCGAGCGGGCGGTGGCGGCGATGTTGCGCGGGACGAAGCGCGCCCCCGGCGACCAGGTCGCCGTGCTCGAGCCCGGCTTCGGCATCGCGACGGTGGAGAAGCTCGCGATCAACGCCGTGCTGGCGGGCTGCGGGCCCGAGCACCTGCCGCTCCTGATCGCGGCGGTGCGGTGCCTGGCCGAGCCGAAGATGTACATCCGCAACAAGGCGATGTCCACCGGGCCGCACGCCCCGCTCGTGCTGGTGAACGGCCCGAAGGGCCGCGTCGCCAACATCAATTCCGGCATGTGCGCCCTCGGCCCCGGGGCGCCCTCGGCCAGCAACACCGTGCTCGGCCGCGCCGTGCGCCTCACCATGATGAACGTCGGCCACACCTACGTCGGCGTCTCGGACATGGACACGATCGGCTCGCCGGTGAAGTACGCCTGCTGCTGCGCCGAGAACGAGGCCGAGAGCCCGTGGGAGCCGTATCACGTCACGCGCGGTTTCCCGAAGGGGGCGTCCACGGTGACCGTGCACTTCGTGTACGGCATCTGCGAGCTTCACGACTTCCGCTCGACGACGCCGGAGGATCTCGTGCGCGTCTTCGCGACGGCCGCCACCAACGTGGCCCAGGTGGGCACCGGGCTCTGGCTCATCGGCCGGCGCGCCGACCCGCGAAGCCGCACCGAGGAGCGCGAGCACAACACGCTCTTCATCTGCCCCGAGCACGCCCAGATCTTCCACAAGGCCGGCTGGGGCCGGCGCCAGATCCAGGAGGCGCTCTACCGCGAGGCGCGGCTGCCGTTCAAGACCATGATGCTCAACAAGGAGCCGCAGGCGATGGCGGCGGCGCACCCGGAGCTCGGCTGGATGCACGACCATCCCGACCTGCCGATCCCCGTCGTGGAGGACCCGGGCTGCTTCGACATCGCCGTCGTGGGCGCCGCCGCCGGGCGCGGCACGTACTTCTACGGGGCAGGGGAGCCCGTCACGCTCCCGGTCGAGGACTAGTGACGGGCCGCGCGCTCCTGCTCGCCGCCGTCGTGACCGGCCTCCTCGCCGCGCCCGCGGCCGCGGACCTCTATCGCTGGACCGCGCCCGACGGCACCGTCCACTACACCGCCGACCTCACCACGATCCCCGCCGAGCACCGCGCCGCCGCGCTCCGCCTGCGCGCCCCGCAGCCGCGGCCGACCCCACCCCCGGGTGCCCCGCCCGAGGGCGCGACGTTCACCTTCGACCGGCGCGCGCCGATCACGGTCGCCGTGCGGCTCAACGGCGTGCCGCTCACGCTGGTCGTGGACACCGGCGCCGAGCGGACCGTCCTCTCCCCCGCGGTGATGGAGCGCGCGGGGTTCGGCGGGCAGCCGGGGCGTCCGATCCGGATCGTCGGCGCCACCGGCGAGGCGGCGGCGAAGCTCGTGACCGTGCCGCTGCTCGACGTCGCGGGCGCCCGGATCGGGCCCGTCGCGGTCATCGTCCACGAGCTGCCGCCCGCGGGCCGCGCCGAGCGCGTGGACGGCCTCCTCGGCCGCGACGTGCTCGACGCCTTCACGCTCACCGTGGACACCGCCTCCGGTCGCGCCACCCTCATGCTGCGCTGAGGCGCCTCGAGTGGGCGCTCCGCCGGCCGGCTGTCGCCAGGTTCCGTTGCGCGCTATAGTTGGCGCGGCTGATGGGCGCGCCCTCGCAGCGTTTCAGGCCAACCGCGCCAGGATACGCTGCGCGGCCTCGCAGGCTATCACGACTCGTCGGCGCCCAGCCGGCGGAGCGCAAGACGGCGAGGACAAGGGATTGATGGCGCAGAACCCAGGGTGTGGATAGTTTCGCGATAGGCTGCAGAACCTCGCAGCGTTTGCTGCATTACGCAGACCAGCCTATCCCGCAGCCGAATTCGAGTTGAATTAAACCGCTGACGCGGTAGGTTTCGAAAGGTGGAGGAACACCGTCAGTGAGAAGGTCCTGGCTGAGTCGAACGTGAGCGCCTGTGCGTCCGGTGCCAGCTGGTCCGCTCCGCGTCTCGGCAGCCACGCGACGCGCCCATCTTTAGCCGCTCGATCGGCTCCTGGGAGGGGTGCCTCCGATTTGGGCACGTACCCCGATAGAATCCCCATAATGGCAAGCGACGGACCAAGAGGCGGCGGGGTCTAATCCAACTGGTTTTATCCGTCGTGCAGCACGTGATCGGCGACACCGAACGCGGCAGCCGGCACCAATGCGCAGCGTCGGGACGGTGCGCCACGACGCACGACGGATAAAGGCCTTGACGTTATGCCGACAGAGGTTGACGCAGGGAGGGCGAGGTGTTCGAACGCGTCCTGGAGCGGATGCGAAGGTTGGTGCGTGTCAGCCAATACGTCGTGACCCTGCACGCCCAGGACGCGATGGAGGATGATGAGCTTACGATATTCGATGTGGAGAGGTGCCTGCTGACCGGCAGCATCGTGGAGAGACAGCGAGACCGCCAGCGCCGTGAATGGAAGTACCTGGTGCGGGGGCAGGCCGTCGACAGCACTGCTATGGTGGTCGTCGCCAAGATTGGCCGGACGCGCCGGCTCGTGATCCTGACCGTATACCTCGTTGAGGGTGAGGCCCAATGACCATCGTGTGCGACGTGTGCGGCAAAAAGGGGGCGCGGATCCGACGGGTCACCCGCAGCTTCGGAAAGGGCAAGGCAGCCTTCCTGATCGAAGCGGTTCCAGTAGTGAGTTGTCCGAGCTGTGGCGAAAGCTATCTCACGGCTAATACGCTCCGCGAGATCGAGCGCATTCGGCTGCACCGGCGCCAGCTCACCAAGGACCGAGTCGTCCCGGTGGCTACGTTCGGAGGGGCGGCATAACAGCAGACTTGAGCGGCCCGGCTCGACGCCGGCCGCTCAGCCTGACCGTTTGACAGACAGCGGCGAATGAGCAATGGAGTACTCCCCTGACGAGCTGCGCGAGATCCGAGTGCGGGGCAGGGCTCGCGCGCGGCTCTATCTCGCGACAACGGCGTTCATGCCGGTGGGCCTCGCCGTGGGTGCCTTCGGGCTCGCGGGCGCCTGGCGCGCAGCGAAGGCAGTCGACGATGATCGCCACCCCGAAATCGGATCGCTCGGAGGCGCAGGATCGACGATCGCCGAGGGCTTGGTAGTCTCGAAATCAGTCGTCTTCGGGGCACGACGGATAAAAGCCCGAACGTTACGTTCGACAGACAGCACGTCCCGACATCGGGGAGCGCGTAGCCCATGACGGACTCAGCCTTGATCGCTCAGGCAGTTCGCGAAACCTCATCCGTATGCCGCTCGCTGATGGCTATCGTGATGAGCAGAGAGACCTTCAGCCCGTCGTTGAAGCCGCTCTCCAGGCTGCGCTCCGGCAGTCGTTCCCTTCCGCAGCTTTCCGGACAGCCATCAGCGTCGGAGGAACCAGCAAGACGAATCTCAGGCTTCGCGGCACCAGCTTCTGGCCCGATGTTGAGATCACTGAGGACGGCACCCCGCTCGCAGCTATTGAGGTGAAGCTCATTCGTGCCCGCCAATCGGCCTCGAAAGCTCTCGCAGAGGCCCTCGGGCAGTCGGTCATCTACTCCATTCGCTACCCGCGCGTCTTCGCCTTCGTGGTGCACTACGGCCGTAGCAATGACCGCTACCATGATGAGGATCCCGCGCTCGACAGGCGGCTCTTACCGCTCAACGTTGAGCTGATTGTCCGACGGCTCCACAACGATGCCGCCTCAGCCGCACGGCGCGAAGCTGTTGACCATGCCGTTTGACCCGCCGATCACCCTTCCTCGCCTTCGGCTCGGTCGGGCGCTCGCGGGTCAACGCCGACGTTGGACGGGCCGGCAGGGGCTGCTACCCGTTCGTGCGGAGGAGGTCCCAGAACCCTCGCGGGTCCACGATTCTGATGGGCGCGACGCGGGCGATATCCAGCAGGTCTCTGTCGCCGGTCACCAGCACGTCCGCGCGACCCTGGATCGCGGAGGCTACGACCCACTGGTCATCGGGGTCGCGCTTTGGCAGCGTGGCGCGCGCCGCGGGCTTGGGGACTACCTCGTGCTCCCGCAGAAACTCGTCGATCTCCTTCACGGCCTGCGGCGGCAAGCCGATGCGCTTCCGCAGCACCCGCCCGAGTTCCTCCAGGACCACCTCGCCGGTCACTTGGGTGTGCTCGGCGAGCACCACGCGCAGGACATCCACGCACACTCCTCGCGTTGCGAACGCGCTGACCAGCACGTTGGTGTCCAGGAAGACCCTCACGAAACATCGCGCGCGATGTCGTCGTCCGTCAGGTACCCGCGCGCCTCGGCAAACGGCAGGGCTCGACGTCGGAGCCGTTCGAATCTCATCAGGCTCAATTGCCGTCGGAGGGCATCACGGACAAGCTCGCTTCGGGTCCGACCGGTCTGCTTGCAGAGCCGGTCGAGCAGCTTTTCGAGGCCAGGGTCCAGCCGAATCGTGACGGCCGATCTCATGTCGTACAATGTACTACGAACGGACGCCGCGGGCTAGCGGTTCGGGCTCGGCGGCAGGCCGCTGAGCGACGCCAGCACGTCGAAGAGCGCGCCGAAGTCGAGCTGGGCCAGGCCGAGGCCGCGCGCCATCGTGAGCCACTGCTGGACGAGCGCGGTGGTGGGGAGCGGGACGCCGACGGCGTGGGCCTGATCGAGCGCGAGCTGGAGGTCCTTCTGGACCATCGGCACCGGGAACCACGCCTCGCGCGGCATCCGGCCGAGCACGAAGGGCCCGCGGTACTTGACCATCGGCGAGGCGATCACCGACCGGAGCAGCGCCTCCACGGCGGCCTCGCGGGCGATCCCGGACTTCTCGGCGAGCAGCACGGCCTCGGCGAAGGCGAGCATCTGGACGGCGAGGCCGAGGTTGGTCGCGACCTTCATGGTCTTGGCGAGGCCCAGCTCGCCCACGTGGGTGACGCCGCCCGAGCCCATCGCGCCGAGCCAGGGCCGGACGCGCGCGAGGGCCGCCGGGTCGCCGCCGACCTGGAACGAGGCCTCGCCGCGCTCCACGGTGATCGTGCTGCCGGACACCGGCACGTCGAGCATGGTGGCGCCGCGCGCGGCCACCGCCGCGCCGACCTCGCGCGTCACCGCCGGGCCGACGGTGGACATCTCGACGAAGACCGCGCCGGGGTGCAAGCCCGCCACGATGCCGTCGGGGCCGAGGGCGACGGCGCGGAGCGCGGCGTCGTCGGTCACCATGCTGAAGACGGCCTCCGCGGCTTCGGCGACGGCGCGGGGTGAGGCGCCGGGGCGCAGGCCGGCGCCGGCGAGGGCGCGCGCCTTGTCGGGCGTGCGGTTCCAGCCGACCACCGCGTGGCCCGCGGCGAGCAGGCGCGACGCCAGGCGGCTGCCCATCGCGCCGAGGCCGACCCAGCCGAGCGTCGCGCTCACCGCCTCCGCGGCCTCGTGGGGCGCTCGCGCTGCTCCCGGCCGCGCTCCCGCGGCTCCCGGGCGCGCTCGCCCGGCGCCCCGGCGCGCCGCGGGCGCTGGACGGCCCGGGGCGTCGCCCGCGCGCGGCGGGCCGGCCGCCGCCCCGCGTGCCCGGCGTCGGTCACCGCGATCGCCGCGATCTCGAGCTTGCAGCGCGGGTGCGTCGCCAGCCGCGGCACCTCGACCGTCGTCGTCGTCGGCAGGTGGCCGGCGAGGTGGCGGCCCCACACGCGGTTCAGGTCGTCCTGCTCGCGGACGTCGGTCAGGTAGCGCGTGGCCCAGACGAGATCGCGGAGCGAGCAGCCGGCGGCCTCGAGCGTCTTCGCGAGGTTCGCCATCGCCAGCTCGGCCTGCTCGCGCATCGTGCCGGGCAGGTCGAACTCCTCCTCGCGGTGGGGGTGGCTGTGGTAGACGGCGGCGGCCGTGACGCCCGAGAGGAACACGAGGTCGCCCCGGCGCACGACGATCCCGGGCGCGTAGGGCATCGTCACGTCGGTGCGCCGGTCGGCATGATGGACGATCACGATCTCCTTCGCCATGGTGACCTCCGCGGGTGCCCGGCATCCTATCACGCCGGCCGCCGGCGCGCGGCGCGGTACACTCGTCGCCGGTGGAGACGACCGTGGAGACGATGGCGAAGACGATCCTCGTGGTTGACGCCGACGCCGCGCGGCGGGCCGCGCTCGCCCGGGCGCTCGCGGGCCTGAGGCCCGGCGCCCGCGTGCTCGCGGCGGCCTCCTGGGGCGAGGCGCGCGGCCGGCTCGCGCGCGAGCGTCCGGCCCCGCCCGTCGTCGCGTTGACCGACGACCTGCGCCCGGATACGCTGATGGAAGCCGAAGCCGCCGGAGTCGTCGCCTCGCTGCGCACGCCCGCCGATCTGCGCGAGCTGGAGACCGTTCTGGGCTTCCTGGACGAGAAGGGCTTCCTGGACGAGAGGGGAGGAGCATGGAGCTGAAGGGCCGGACCGCCGTGGTGACGGGGGGCGGCAGCGGCATCGGCCGCGCCCTGGCGCACGCGTTCGCGCGCGAGGGGATGAGGGTCGCGCTCGCCGACGTGGACGAGGCGGGGATGGCCGAGGTCGCCGGCGCGATCCGCGCGGAGGGCGGCGAGGCGCTCGCCGTGCCGACGGACGTCGCGGACCTCGCCTCCGTGCAGGCCCTGGCCGACCGCGCCTTCGCCGCCTTCGGGCGCGTGCACGTCCTCTGCAACAACGCGGGCGTCGCGACGTCGGGCGGGATCGAGCAGGCCACGCACCGCGACTGGCAGTGGGTGCTCGGCGTGAATCTCTGGGGCGTGATCCACGGCCTCGAGGCGTTCCTGCCGCGGATGATCGCTCAGAAGGAGCCGGCGCACATTGTGAACACGGCGTCGATGGCCGGGCTCATCGCCAGCCAGGGCCTCGGCGTCTACAACACCTCGAAGTACGCCGTCGTGGGGCTCTCGGAGACGCTCGCCAAGGACCTGCGCCCCTACGGGATCGGCGTCTCCGTGCTCTGCCCGATGGGCGTCTCGACGCGGATCGGCGAGAGCGAGCGCAACCGCCCGGCCGCGCTCGCGAACCCGACGCCGACCGCCGCGGCGCCCGTCGAGCTGATCGGACGGTTCCTCGCGCCGGAGGCGGTCGCCGGGATGGTCCTCGACGCGATCCGCGCCAACCGGCCCTACGTGATCACCCACGACGAGGGACTCGAGCCGCTCCGCAAGCGCTTCCAGCGGATGGAGCGGGCGGTCCTCGAGGGGAAGCGCTAGCCACGAGCCCCTCGCGCTGGATCCAGGACCCCGCCGACCTCGGCGCCCTCGCCGCGCGGCTCGCCGCGGCGCCCGAGGTGGCCCTCGACACCGAGGGCGACAGCCTGCACCACTACCCGGAGCGGCTCGCGCTCGTGCAGCTCGCCGTGCCCGGCGGCGAGGTGTGGCTCGTGGACCCGCTGGCGGTCGCCGACCTGGCGCCGCTCGGCCAGGTCTTCGCGTCGCCCGGCGTCACCCTCGTCCTGCACGCGGGCGACAACGACCTCGCGCACCTCAAGCGCCGTCACGGCCTCCGCTTCGCGTCGGTGTTCGATACGTCTGTGGCAGCGCGCTTCCTCGGCGCGCCCGCGACCGGCCTCGACGCGCTCCTCGCCACGTACCTCGACGTCACGCTGCCGCCCTCGCGGCAGAAGGACGACTGGTCGGCGCGCCCGCTCTCGGAGGCCCAGCTCCGCTACGCGGAGGCGGACGTCCTCCACCTCGGCGCGCTCCGAGGGCGGCTCAGCGAGGAGCTGGGGCGGGTCGGGCGGCTCGCGTGGGTCGAGGAGGAGTGCGCGGCGCTGGCGGTCCAGCCCGTCGCCGAGCGCCCGGCCGACCCGAACGCGTTCGCCGGCCTGCGCGGCGCGCGCGAGCTTGCGCCGCGGGGCCTCGTGGTGCTGCGCGAGCTCCACGCGCTGCGCGAGCGTCTGGCCCTCGGGGCCGACCGGCCGCCGTTCAAGATCGTCGGCGACGAGACGCTCGTGCGGCTCGCGCAGGCGCTGCCGGCCGACCGCGCGGCGCTCGCCGGGATCCCCGGCTGCACGCCGAAGGTCATCGGCCGCTGGGGCGAGGCGCTCCTCGAGGCGGTCGCCCGCGGCCTCGCGCTGCCCGAGGACGCGCTGCCGGTGTTCGCGCGCCAGCCGCGCGCGCGCATCCCCGGGGCCGCGACGCGCCGCATCGACACGCTCCGGCGCTGGCGGGCGGGCGCCGTCGAGCGCGCCGGCCTCGAGCCCGGGCTCCTGCTCCCGAACCGGCTGATCACGGCGATCGCGCTCGCGGCGCCGCGCGACGTCGAGGCGCTCGCCGAGGTGGACGGCGTCCGCCGCTGGCGCGCCGAGACGTTCGGCCGGGAGATCGTTGCGGCGCTCGCGGCCGTGTGAGAGGCTGCGCGAGCATGACCATGGACTGGCGGCGATACCTCGTGACCGACGACGCGGGGCTCACCGCGATCCTCCGCGAGTGCCGGACGATCGCGGTGCTCGGCGCGAAGGTCGGCGCCGGGGAGCCCGCGTATTACGTGCCCGCGTACCTGCGTGCGCACGGCTACCGGATCCTTCCCGTGAATCCCAAGCTCGCCGGCAGCGCGCTCCACGACGCGACGACCGTGGCGCGTCTGGCCGACCTCCCCGAGCCCGTGGACGTCGTCGAGGTCTTCCGCCGGCCCGAGTACCTGCCGGGCCACGCCGACGAGATCCTCGCGCTCGGGTGGCGGCCGCGCGTCGTCTGGTTCCAGCTCGGCATCCGGAACGACGCGGCGGCCGAGCGCCTCGCGCGCGCGGGCATCCGCGTGGTGCAGGACCACTGCATGATGCCGGACCACCGCCGCCTGCTCGGAAGCGGTGGGGGGTGTCGGGGAGGAGCGGCGCCCGCTCCCCCCGACGACGAATAGATGGCCGGCGAGTACGCGTTCGTGATGAAGGACCTCCGCAAGGTCGTCCCGCCCAAGCGGGAGATCCTGCGCGGCATCTGGCTGTCGTTCTTCCACGGCGCCAAGATCGGCGTGCTCGGCGCCAACGGCGCGGGCAAGTCCTCGCTGCTCCGGATCATGGCGGGGGTGGACCGCGACTTCCTCGGCGAGGCGTTCCCGGCCGCGGGCCTCAGGATCGGCTTCCTGCCCCAGGAGCCGGCGCTCGACGCCACGAAGGACGTCCGCGGCAACGTCGAGGACGGCGTGGCCGGGACGCGCGCGCTGCTCACGCGCTTCGAGGCGGTGAGCGGCCGGCTCGGCGAGCCCCTCGAGGCCGACGAGATGGAGAAGCTCCTCGAGGAGCAGGCGCGCCTGCAAGATCAGATCGACGCGGCGGGGGCCTGGGACCTCGACCGCACCGTCGAGCTGGCCATGGACGCGCTCCGCTGCCCGCCGGGCGACATGGACGTCCGGGCGATCTCGGGCGGCGAGCGCCGGCGCGTCGCCCTCTGCCGGCTGCTCCTCTCGCGCCCGGACATGCTGCTGCTCGACGAGCCCACGAACCACCTCGACGCCGAGTCGGTGGCGTGGCTCGAGCGCTTCCTCAAGGAGTACCCGGGGACGGTCGTGGCCGTCACGCACGACCGCTACTTCCTCGACAACGTCGCGGGCTGGATCCTCGAGCTGGACCGCGGCCACGGGATCCCCTGGGAGGGCAACTACTCCTCGTGGCTCGCGCAGAAGCAGGAGCGGCTCGCGCGCGAGGAGAAGGCCGACCTCTCGCGGCAGCGGACGCTCGCGCGGGAGCTCGAGTGGGTGCGCATGGCGCCCCGCGCCCGGCAGGCGAAGGGCAAGGCGCGCCTCCAGGCGTACGACGCGCTGGTCAGCGAGCCCTTCGCCGAGCGCGCCGCGAGGCTCGAGATCGCGATCCCGCCGGGGCCGCGCCTGGGCGACGTCGTCGTCGAGGCGGGCCACCTGGCGAAAGGCTACGGCGACCGCGTGCTGATCGACGACCTCTCGTTCAAGCTGCCCCGCGGCGGCATCGTCGGCGTCATCGGCCCGAACGGCGCGGGCAAGACCACGCTCTTCCGCATGCTCGTCGGCCAGGAGACGCCTGACGCGGGGACGCTGCGGGTGGGCGAGACCGTGCGCGTGGCCCACGTGGACCAGAGCCGCGACGCGCTCGACCCGGCGCGGAGCGTCTGGGAGGCGATCTCGGGCGGCGCCGAGACGCTCGACCTCGGTGGGCGGAGCGTGGCGTCCCGCGCCTACGTCGCCTCCTTCAACTTCAAGGGGCCCGACCAGCAGAAGCGCGTCGGCGACCTGTCCGGCGGCGAGCGCAACCGCCTGCACCTGGCCACGATGCTCCGGGGCGGCGCGAACCTCCTGCTGCTCGACGAGCCGACGAACGACCTCGACGTGGACACGCTGCGCGCCCTGGAGGACGCGCTCCTCGAGTTCGCGGGCTGCGCCGTCGTGATCAGCCACGACCGCTGGTTCCTCGACCGCATCGCGACCCACATGCTGGCCTTCGAGGACGAGGGGCGCGTCGTCTGGTTCGAGGGCAACTACGCGGACTACGAGGCCGACCGCCGGCGGCGCCTCGGCGCCGAGGCCGAGCGCCCCCACCGCCTCAAGTACAAGCGCCTCCCCCGCGCCTGACCGGGCGCCGGCAGGCGGCGCTCCGGACCAGAATGGATCGCGGCGGCCTGCTTGGTCGTGTCGGACCGATCTGCTATCCTCAGCACCAATGGTATTGGTCATATGACCAAAAGAAGTGGTCGAGGGCGAAAGCGTCGGCTTGCGCGCCCGAGAGCCCCAGCAGCCGGCATCAGCCGTCTCTTCGGCGGGCGGGCCATCGTCGCCCTGCTCAAGCTCTTCCTGTCGAATCCAGCACGGGACTTCTACCAGCGAGAGCTGGTCGCGCTGACTGGCGAACGCCTGTTCCTCGTGCAGACGGCCCTGAGGAAGCTCCGGGAAGCCCAGATCATCGGCCAGGTGTCCCGCGGCAATCGCATCTACTATCGCGTGGATCCCAGCCACCCCGTCTATCAAGAGCTCAAGGCCCTGATCCTGAAGACCGTCGGGTTCGGGGACGTTCTCCGCACCCACCTGAAGGCGTTGAGTGACAGGATTCGGGTTGCCTTTATCTACGGCTCTGTTGCTCGGGGGGACGAGGCCGCCGGAAGCGACATCGATGTGATGTTGATCGGAGACATCTCCGGGCGCCAGGTCGCTCCCGCGATTGCAGCCGTACGCCGGTCTCTCAATCGCGAGGTGAATCCATCGACCTACAGCGCCGACGAATTTCGCAGGAAGTATCGCGAGGGTAGCCCATTCATCAAGGAAGTCGTCAGCGACACGAAGATCTTCGTGATGGGCAATGAGTCAGCTCTTAAGAAGGTTCTTACAGGAAGATCGGCTTAGACGTCATCGGGCCAGCCGCCGCGAGATGCGCGATCGGCTTCGGGTGGTCGACCGCTCACTCAAGGACGCGACGGTGACGGCGATCTCCGACGACCTCAGATTTCAGACCGCGTATGAAGCCGCCCTCCAGCTGGCGACGATCGTGCTCGCCGCGGCCGGCTACAGGAGTACGGCGCAACGGGGCCATCATTGGGTGGCATTCGAAGCCTTAGCAGAGATTCTGGGGCCAGATCATCGCGAGGTAGCCGACTATCTTCAGCAGGCAAAGGACAAGCGACATCGTTCCCACTACGATGCGGTCGGAGAGATAGCGGAAAGCGAAGTCAAAGAGCTCGTGGTGGAGGTGCGGAAGTTGAAGAGCACCGTATTGGGCTGGCTGAGACAGCGTTATCCCCGATTAGCTCCGTAGAGGGCGCGCGCAGCACACGAGCACGTTCTCGCCCCCGCGGCGCACGCGCCGGAGCACGACCCGCGCGAAGCGCGGGCGCAGCAGGCGCGCCAGCTCGCGGCCGTCGGCGCGGCGGTGGCGGTTGACGACGAGCACGCCGCCCGGCGCGACGAGGCTGGCGAGCGCCAGCGCCAGCGGTCGGCCGCGCTCGGGCGCGTCGGCGTAGGCGGCGTCCTCCATCACGAAGTCGAACCGGCGCCGCGCGGTCGCGAGCGCGACCAGGGCGCGGGCGGCCTCGGCGCAGAGGAACTCGAGCCGCCCGAGCGCGGCGAGGCCGAACCAGCGGCCGGCGACGCGCAGGATCGCGGGGTCGCGCTCGACGACCGTGATCAGGCGCGGCGCCGCCAGGCGCTGGAGGAGGTGGACCTGCGTGCCGCCGCCGAGGCCGACGAGGAGCGCCCGGGGCCTGGGCGGGAGCGGCAGCGTGGTGAGCGCGGCCCACCAGTACTCGCGCGCGAGGCGCGCCCAGTCGCCGTCGCGCGGGAGGATCGACAGGATGTCGCCTGCGACGATCAGCCTCCGCTCGCGCCGGTCGTCCACGACGCGGATGCGCCCCGAGAGCCGCGAGCGCGTCTCGTAGACCGTCCGCGAGCGGCGGGCTATCGCGGAGCCATGCGGATCGCGCCGTCGAGGCGGATCGTCTCGCCGTTCAGCATGCCGTTCTCGATGATCTGGCAGGCGAGCGCCGCGTACTCGGCGGGCTGCCCGAACCGCGAGGGGAACGGCACCTGCTTGGCGAGCGAGACGCGCACCGGCTCGGGCAGCGTGCCGAGCAACGGCGTGTCGAAGATGCCGGGGGCGATCGTGCACACGCGGATGCCCAGCTCGGCCAGGTCGCGCGCGATCGGCAGGGTCATGCCGACGATGCCGCCCTTGGAGGCCGAGTAGGCGGCCTGGCCGACCTGGCCGTCGAACGCCGCGACCGAGGCGGTGTTGACGATGACGCCGCGCTCGCCGTCGGGGCCGGGCGCGTTCTGCGCCATGAGCGCCGCGGCGAGGCGGATCGCGTTGAAGTGGCCGATCAGGTTGACGGTGATGACCCGCGTGAAGTCCTCGAGCCGGGCCGGGTTGCCCTTGCTCACGGTCTTCGCGGCGGTGCCGATCCCGGCGCAGTTGACGAGGACGTTCACGCCCCCGAGCTGCTGGCGCGCCTCGCCGAGCGCCCGCTCCACGTCGGCCGCGCTCGTGACGTCGGCCGGCGTGAACGGCGCCTCCGCGCCGAGGGCCTTCGAGACCTCGGCGCCCCGGGACGTCGGCAGATCGAGGATCGCCGCGCGCCCGCCCGCCTTCACGATCCGCTCGACCGTCGCGCGCCCGAGCCCCGACGCGCCCCCCGTCACCACGGCCTGCACGCTCTTGAGTTCCATGGGTCCCTCCCGAGGCCGCATTCTAGCCGAACGCAGCGCGGCGGGCGCACCTAGTCCGAATGCGCTATGCTCGTGGCCAATGCGCACCCCGTATCGCGCAACCCGCCGTCGGCGCCTCCTCTGCATCTACCCGGCGTACGCGCGCTCGTTCGGCACGTTCCAGCACGCGTACCCGCTCTTCGGCGGCCGCGTGCGCGCCTTCATGCCGCCCCAGGGGCTGCTCGTCATGGCCGCGTACCTGCCCGAGGCCTGGGAGGTCCGCTTCATCGACGAGAACTCGCGCCGCGCCACGGACGCGGACTTCCGCTGGGCGGACGCCGTGCTCACCTCGGGCATGCACGTGCAGCGGGCGTGGATCGCGGAGGTGATCGCGCGCGCCCACGCCCACGGCCGGCCCGTCGTCCTCGGCGGGCCGTCGGTCTCGGGCTGCCCCGAGTACTACCCCGAGGCCGACCTCCTCCACCTGGGCGAGCTGGGCGACGCGACGGACCGGGTGATCGAGTGGCTCGACACGCACGCGGACCGGCCGCCCGGCCAGCTCCGCTTCGAGACCGACGAGCGGCTCGCGCTCGTGGACTTCCCGCGGCCCGCGTACGGGCTGATCGACCTGCGCGAGTACTTCCTCGCCAACATCCAGTTCTCGAGCGGCTGCCCCTACACGTGCGAGTTCTGCGACATCCCCGCGCTCTACGGGCGCAACCCGCGGCTCAAGACGCCGGGGCAGGTGCTGGCGGAGCTCGACGAGATCGTGGCCGGGGGCGCGACGAGCGTCTACTTCGTGGACGACAACTTCATCGGCAACCAGCGCGCGGCGCTCGACCTGCTGCCGCACCTGGTCGAGTGGCAGGCGCGCCGGCGCTACCCGCTCCGGCTCGCCTGCGAGGCGACGCTCAACCTCGCCAAGAACGGGCGTGTGCTCGAGCTGATGCGCGAGGCCGGGTTCGTCACCGTCTTCTGCGGGATCGAGACCCCCGAGCCCCACGCGCTGCACTCGATCTCGAAGGACCAGAACCTCCGCCTGCCCGTGCTCGAGGCGGTGCGGCGCCTCAACGACCACGGGCTCGAGGTGGTCTCGGGGATCATCGTCGGGCTCGACACCGACACCGAGGAGACCGCCAACCGCATCCTCGAGTTCATCCGCGCCTCGCAGATCCCCATGCTCACGATCAACGTGCTCTACGCGCTGCCGAAGACGCCGCTCTGGCGGCGGCTCGAGCGGGAGGACCGCCTGCGGCACGACGGCGGGCGCGCCTCGAACGTCGTCTTCCGGCTGCCGTACGAGACGGTGCTCGGCGCGTGGCGGCGCTGCATCACGGAGGCGTACGCCCCGGAGGCGGTCTACGCGCGGTTCGCCCACAACCTGCGCCACACCTTCGGGAACCGCCTCGCGTTCCCCGTGAGCCCGGAGCGCGCCTCGTGGCGGAACGCGCTGATGGGGTTCGGGCTTCTCGGGCGCATCGTCTGGCGCATCGGCGTGCGCGGCCACTACCGGCGGACGTTCTGGCGCACGGCGTGGCCCCTGCTCCGCGCGAGGAAGCTCGAGGAGCTGATCAACGTCGCGGTCGTGAGCCATCACCTGATCGAGTTCACGCGCGACTGCCTGCACGGGGAGGGCGAGTCGTCGTTCTACGCGCCCGAGCCGGCCGTGCCCGCCTCCCAGGCCACCGCGACCGTCTGACCGCACCATCTGGTGGTCCCGGCCCTCAGGCACCCCCACATCTTCCTCTTGCCTGATACTCGTCACGTGTTTAGCTTTCTAGTCCCATGGTCGTTCCCGGGACCATCACCGAGATCGTCGGCCGCCTGTCGTCGGGGCGCACGAGCCTCCTCGTCGCGTGCCTCGGCGAGGTCACCGGGCGCGGCGCGGTCGCCGCGCTCGTGGACGCCGACGGCGCGCTCGATCCCGCCTCGGCCGCGCGCGCGGGCGTGGACCTCGCCCGTCTCCTGTGGGTGCGCTGCGGCGGCCGCCGTGACGTGGCGCTCCGGGCCGCGGACCTGCTCGTCCGCTGCCAGGGCTTCGCGCTGGTCGGGCTCGACCTCGGCGAGACGGCGACACCGCTGTCCCACGCGGCGGCGTTCCGCCTCCGGTTCGCCGTCGAGCGGACGGCGTCGGCGCTCGTGGTCGTCGGCCGCGGCCGGGTCACCGGCCCGGCCGCGTCGCTGGTCGTCGAGACCGTCCGCGACCGGCTCGAGTGGGCCGGGCCCGGGCCCGTGCCCACGCGCCTGGCGCACGTGCGGGCGCACGCGCGCGTGCTCCGCGCGCGCGCCGCCCGCGGAGCCGGCGCGGCCCCGCTCGGGTTCTGCGCGTGAGCCGGTTCGCGTGCGTGTGGGTGGACGACTTCACGGCGGCCGCCGCGGCGCGCTGCGAGCCCGCGCTCCGTGCCGGGCCCCTCGCGGTGCTCGGGCTGGCGGCCCCGGTCCCGCGCGTCCTCGACGCGAACGCGGCCGCCCGGGAGGCGAGCGTGCGGCCGGGGATGACCGAGACGGAGGCGCGGGCGCGCTGCCCCGCGCTCGTCACCCGCCCGTGGGCGGAGGCGCGCGTGACGTCGGGGCGCCACGCCCTGCTCGAGGCGGCCTCGAGCGTGTCCCCGCGGATCGAGGACTGGGCGCCGGGGGTCGTCCACGTCGATGCGGCCGGGCTCGCGCGGCTCGTCGGCGACCCTGCGGTCGTCGGCCGGCGCCTCCTCAACCGGGCCCGCGCGGTGGGGTTCGCCGCGCGCGTGGCGCTCGCCGACAGCCGCACCACGGCCCGGCTCGTGGCCGCGAGCGCGCGCGCCGCGGTGACGGTCGTCCCGCCGGGGCGCGCGCGGGAGGCGCTCGCCGGCGCGCCGCTCGCGGTGCTCGGCCTCGACGCGGACCTCGCCGCGACGCTCGCCCGCTGGGGCGTGGCGACGCTCGGCGAGCTGGCCGCGCTGCCGCGTGACGGGCTCGGGACGCGGCTCGGCCCCGCCGGGCTCCGCGCCTATGACTTGGCGCTCGGCCGCGACCACGATCCGTTCGTCCCCTGGGCCCCGCCGCCGTTCTGGGAGGAGGCGCAGGGGCTCGACTGGGAGCTCGACTCGCTCACGGCGCTCTCCGCCGTCCTTGAAGTTGTTCTCGGGCGCCTCTGCGCGCGCCTGGCGGCCGCGCACCTTGCGGCCGACGCCCTCGAGGTCACGCTCGAGCTGGCGCGCGGCGGCCATCACGCGCTCGGCGTCGCCCTCGCGACGCCGCTGAGCGAGCCCGCGCCGATGCTGACGCTCGTGACGCTCGCGCTCGAGGCCCGTCCGCCCGGGGCGCCCGTGACACGCGTCGCGGCGCGCGCGCGCCCGGTCGCGGTGTGCGCGGGGCAGGCGGGGCTCTGGCAGCCGCCCGCGCCGCCCCAGCGCGAGCTCGCCGCCGTGCTCGCGCGGCTCGCGGCGCTCGCCGGCCCCGGCAACGTCGGCGCGGCGCGGGTCGAGGACTCGCACCGTCCCGACGCCCACGCGCTCGTGCCGTTCGCGCCGCCTGAGGACGGGATCCTCGGAGAGCGCGTCGCCTGCCAGGACCCGCCCCCCGCCCCCGCCGAGGGGGCGCCGAGGCTCGCGCTCCGGCGGGTGCGGCCGCCGCGGCGCGTGGACGTCGAGACGGACGGCGAGCAGCCGGCGCGCGCCGACGGCCGGCGCGTCGTCGCCCGCGCCGGGCCCTGGCGCGGGTCGGGCGAGTGGTGGGACACGGGGGTGTGGGCGCGTGACGAGTGGGACGCCGCGCTCGGCGACGGCACGCTCTGCCGGCTCGCCCACGACCGCCGGACGGGCGAGTGGTACCTCGACGGCGTCTACGACTGAGCGGGAGAAGGGGCAGTGACGCGCGGCGGGTGTGGGCGTGTGCAGTGGGAGTGGGGGGCGGGGGGGCCTCCGAGACCCGTGGTTGTTGCAGTCGTGGTCGAGGAGACCCCCCCGCCTCCCACTCCCCCCTGAGCCATGTTCGTCGAGCTGCACGCGCAGTCCGCGTTCTCGTTCCTCGAGGGCGCCGAGCTGCCCGAGGCCTACGTCGCCGAGGCGGCGCGGCTCGGCATGCCGGCGCTCGCCCTGGTGGACCGGGACGGCGTGTACGGCGCCGCGCGGTTCACGCGCGCCGCGCTCGCCGCGGGCGTCCGGCCGATCATCGGCAGCGAGCTCACGCTCGCCGACGGCTCGCGCCTGCCGCTCCTCGTGGAGGACCGCGAGGGCTACCGGAACCTCTGCCGCCTGCTCACGCGGGCGAAGCTCGGCGCCCCCAAGGGCGCGGCCGCCGTCACGCTCGACGACCTCGCGGCGCACGCCGACGGGCTCGTGTGCCTGACCGGCGGCGCGCGCGGCCCGCTCGCCCGCCGGCTCGCCGCGGGCGACGCGGCCGGCGCGCGCGAGTGCCTCGCGCGCCTGCGCGCGATCTTCGGGCGCGCGGGATGCTACGTCGAGGTCCAGCGCCACCTCGACCGCGAGCAGGAGCGCGGGCTCCAGGGGCTGGTCGCCCTCGCGCGCGCGCTCGGCGTGCCGCTCGCGGCGACGAACCAGCCGCTCCACGCCCGGCCGGAGGGCCGACAGCTCGCCGACGTCTTCACGTGCATCCGCGAGAAGACCGACCTCGACCACGCCGGCCGGCTCCTCACGCCGAACGGCGAGCGGCACCTCCGGGGCGGGGCGGCGATGGCGCGGCGCTTCGGCGACCTGCCCGACGCGCTCGCGGCGTCGGGCGAGCTGGCGCGTCGCCTCTCCTTCACGCTCGAGGACCTCGGCTACCGCTTCCCCGACTTCCCGCTGCCGCCGGGGCAGCCGCCCCTCGCCCACCTGCGCGAGCTGGCCCTGCGGGGCGCCCGCGCGCGCTACGGGACCGGACCGCTCGCGGCGCGGGCGCGCCGCCAGATCGCCCACGAGCTCGACGTCATCGGGCGCCTGGGCCTCGCGGGCTACTTCCTGATCGTGTGGGACCTGGTCGAGCACTGTCGCGCCCAGGACATCCTCGTGCAGGGGCGCGGCTCGGCCGCCAACAGCGCGGTCTGCTACGCGCTCGGGATCACGGCGGTGGACCCCGTCGGCATGGACCTCCTGTTCGAGCGCTTCCTCTCCGAGGCGCGGGGCGAGTGGCCCGACATCGACCTCGACCTGCCGAGCGGCGAGCGCCGCGAGGCGGTCATCCAGTACGTCTACCGCCGCTACGGGCGGCACGGGGCAGGGATGACCGCCAACGTGATCACCTACCGGGGCCGCTCGGCCGCGCGCGAGGTGGGCAAGGCGCTCGGCCTGCCGCGCGACCTCCAGGAGAGGCTCGCCGGCCTCGTCTCGACCTGGGGCTACCAGGACCCGGACGAGCTGCTGACGCGTCACCTCGCGGAGGCGGGCGTGGATCCGCGCCAGCCCCGCATCCGCGCGTTCGCCGCGCTCTGGACGCGCATCCAGGACCTGCCGCGCCACCTCGGCCAGCACTCGGGCGGCATGGTGATCGCCGCGGGCCGCCTCGACGACGTGGTGCCGCTCGAGCCCGCGACGATGCCGGGCCGCACCGTGATCCAGTGGGACAAGGACGACTGCGCGGCGCTCGGCATCGTCAAGGTGGACCTGCTCGGGCTCGGCATGATGGCGGTGCTCCAGGACGCGATCCGCCTCGTCGGCGAGACGGGCGGGGAGGTGGACCTGGCTAGGCTGCCGCCCGACGACCCCGCCGTGTACCGGAGCCTCCAGGAGGCGGACACGCTCGGCGTCTTCCAGGTCGAGAGCCGCGCCCAGATGGCGACGCTCCCGCGCGTCCGCCCCGAGCGCTTCTACGACCTCGTCGTGCAGGTCGCGATCATCCGCCCCGGGCCGATCGTGGGCGACATGGTGCATCCCTACATCCGGCGCCGGCGCGGGCGCGAGCCCGTGACCTACCCGCACCCGTGCCTCGAGCCGATCTTGAAGCGCACGCTCGGCGTGCCGCTCTTCCAGGAGCAGCTCCTCCGGATGGCGATGACGGCGGCCGGCTTCAGCGCCGTCGAGGCCGAGGAGCTGCGGCGCGCGTTCGGCTTCAAGCGCAGCGCGCGGCGCATGGGCGAGGTGGAGGCGAAGCTCCGCGCGGGCATGGCGCGGCAGGGGATCGGGGGGCGCGCGGCGGAGGAGATCGTGCACGCGATCACCTCGTTCGCGCTCTACGGCTTCCCGGAGTGCGTCGTGGGCGAGACGCGCGTGATCGACGCCGACACGGGGCGCTGGGTCGCGATCGAAGACGTCGTGAGCGGACGCGCGCGCATCGGGCACACGCTCGCCTGCGACGCGAACATGAAGCTCCGCCGCCGCCGCGTGCTCGACGCCACGCCGAGCGGGCTCCGGATGGTCTACCGCGTCCGCACCGCGCTCGGCCGGGCGGTCACGGCGACGGCGGAGCACCCCGTGCTCACTCCGGGCGGATGGCACCCGCTCGCATCGCTCCGAGTCGGCGATCACATCGCCGCCGCGCAGGCGCTTCCGGTCCCGGGGAGAAGGCACTGGCCTCCGCACGAGCTGGTCGCCTGGGATCGGATCGTCGAGATCGAGCCGGCCGGTGTCCGTGAGACGTACGATCTCCACGTCGAGACCGACCACAACTTCCTCGCCGATGGTCTCATCGTCCACAACTCGCACGCCTCGAGCTTCGCGCTGCTCGCGTACGCGAGCGCGTGGCTGCGCGTGCACCACCCGGCCGCGTTCTACACGGCGCTCCTCAACAACCAGCCGATGGGGTTCTACCACCCGGCCACGCTCGTCAAGGACGCCGAGCGCCACGGGCTCCGCTTCCTGCCGATCGACGTCACGCGCTCGGACTGGCCCTGCGGGATCGAGGCCGGCGCGGTCAGGCTGGGGCTCCGATACGTCCGGGGACTGCGCGAGGGCGCCGCGCGGGCCATCGTGAGCGCCCGGGGGGAGCGGCCGTTCGCGTCCATCGCCGACCTCGCGCGGCGCGCCGGCCTGGCGCGCGACGAGCTGGCCACGCTCGCGGCGATCGGGGCGCTGGCCCCGCTCGGCGGGACGCGCCGGGCGGACCTCTGGACGGTCGCGCTCCCGCCGCCGGGGCCGCTGCTCGCGGCGGCCCACGGGGCCCCGGACGCCCGGGCGTCCCCGCTCCCGGAGATGACGGAAGCCGAGCGGCTCGTCGCCGACTACGCGGGGACGGGCCTGACGCTCGGCCCCCACCCGATGGCGCTGCGGCGCGCGGCGCTCCGGCGCCGGGGCGTGCGCGCCGCGCGCGAGCTCGGGGGGGTCGAGGACGGCGCGCGGGTGCGGGTCGCGGGCAGCGTCATCGTCCGCCAGCGCCCGGGCACCGCCAAGGGGTTCGTCTTCCTCTCCCTGGAGGACGAGACGGGGATCGCGAACGTGATCGTGACGCCCGGGCTCTTCGCGCGCGCCCGCGCGACCCTGGTAGACGAGCCGTTCCTGCTCGTCGAGGGCGTGGCGCAGCGGCAGGACGGCGTGGTCTCGATCCGCGCGGCCCGCGTGCGGGGCCTGCCGGCGCTCGCCCACCACGTCCCGTCCCACGACTTCGGGTAAGATGCGGGCGGAGCCCAAACGCGTTCTCCGGGAGGTTCCCGTGCACGACCTGTTCGACCTCAGGGGCAGAGTGGCCATCGTCACCGGCGGCAACGGCGGCATCGGGCTCGGCATGGCGCGGGGCCTCGCCGCTGCCGGCGCGCGCGTCGTCGTCGCGGCGCGCAACCAGGACAAGTCGCGGGCCGCCGTCGCGGAGCTCGAGAAGCTCGGCGGCGCCGGCGCGCTCGCGCTCGCGGTGGACGTCGCCGACGAGGCGTCGGTCGCCGCGCTCGTCCGGGGCACCGTCGAGCGCTGCGGCCGGCTCGACGTCCTGGTCAACAACGCGGGGATCAACATCCGCAAGCCGGCCCACGAGCTGAGCCTCGCCGAGTGGCACCAGGTCCTCGAGACCAACCTCACGTCGGCCTTCCTCTGCTCGCGCGCGGCCTACGCCCCCATGAAGGCGCAGGGCGGCGGCAAGATCGTCAACATCGGCTCGATGCTGTCCATCTTCGGCGCGGGGTTCGCGCCGGCGTACGGCGCCAGCAAGGGCGGGATCGTCCAGCTCACGCGCTCGCTCGCCTCGGCGTGGGCCCGGGACAACATCCAGGTCAACGCCGTGCTGCCCGGCTGGATCGACACCGAGCTGACCCAGACCGCGCGCCGCCAGATCCCGGGGCTCAACGAGAGCGTGCTGCGGCGCACGCCCGCCGGCCGCTGGGGCGAGATCGACGACATGGCGGGCGTCGCGGTCTTCCTGGCGGGCCGGGCCTCGGACTTCGTGACCGGCACCGCCATCCCCGTGGACGGCGGCTACTCGACCCAGGGCTGAGCGCGGGCCATGCGCGTCCTGGTCGTCGACGCGATCGCGCCCGAGGGGCTCCGCTACCTCCGCGAGCGGGGCCTCGAGGTCGACGAGCTCGCCCGGCCCACGCGCGAGGCGCTCTACGCGCGGCTGCCGGAGTACGAAGCGCTGGTCACGCGCTCCGGCACCGCGGTGGACGCCCGGCTCCTCGACCACGCCCCGCGGCTCCGGATCGTCGGGCGCGCGGGGGTCGGGATCGACAACGTGGACGTCGAGGCCTGCTCGCAGCGGGGCATCGTCGTGTGCAACGCGCCGTACGGCAACGTCGTCTCGGCCGCGGAGCACACGGTCGGGATGCTGCTCGCGCTCGTCCGGCGCATCCCCGAGGCGCACGCGCGCCTCAAGGCGCTCGAGTGGAACCGCGGGATCTACGGCGCCGAGCTGTACCGCAAGACCGTCGGCGTGGTCGGGCTCGGCAAGGTCGGCTCGCGCGTGGCCGCGCGGCTGCGCGGGTTCGAGACCACGCTGCTCGTGCACGACCCCTACATCCCCGAGAGCCGGGCGAAGGACCTCGGGGCGCGCCTCGTGGACTGGGAGACGCTCCTGCGCGAGTCCGACGTCGTCACGTTCCACGTGCCGCTCACCGCGGAGACGGAGAACATGTGCGCCGCGCGCGAGCTCGCGCTCGCGCCGCGCGGCGTCCGCATCGTGAACTGCGCCCGCGGCGGCATCGTCAACGAGCCCGACCTGCTCGCGGCGCTCGAGTCCGGGCACGTCGCCGGCGCGGCGATCGACGTGTGGAGCGAGGAGCCGCCGCGCGGCGAGGCCGTCCGCCGGCTCGTCCAGCACCCGCACGTGGTCGTCACGCCCCACCTCGGCGCGAACTCGAGCGAGGCGCAGGTGAACGTGGCGGTGGACGTGGCGCGCCAGCTCGTGGCGTTCCGCGACGGCGAGCTGGTCGAGTTCGCGGTCAACATCCCGCTGGGCGACGCCGCCGCGCTCGCCGGCCTGCGGCCGTTCGTGGCGCTGGCCGAGCGGCTCGGCCGCTTCAGCGTGCAGCTCGACCCCGAGCACCTCGAGAGCGTCGAGGTCACGCTCGCCGGCGGGCTCGCGGACGCGGACCCCGAGCTGCTCGCCCGGGGGGTGCTCGCCGGCCTGCTCGCGCCGGTCATGGCGCGCCCGGTCAACCTCGTCAACGCGCGGCTGGTCGCGGCCGAGCGCGGCGTCGAGGTGCGCATCGGCCGCGAGCCCGAGAGCTCGGGCTACAAGAGCGTGCTGAGCGTCACGACGCGCACGCGGGAGGGGCGGAAGATCATCGCCGGCACCGTCTTCGACGGCCAGCCCCGCGTCGTCCGGCTGCGCGACCTCGACATCGAGTTCACCCCGGAGGGCTACGTCCTCGTGCTCTCGTACGAGGACCGGCCCGGCATGGTGGGGCGGATCGGCTCGATCCTCGGCCAGCAGAACGTCAACATCGCCTCCATGCACGTCGGGCGCCGCTCCAAGCGGGGGCGCGCCATCGTGGTCCTCATCCTCGACGAGGACCTCGGCGCCGAGCAGCTCGAGGCCGTGGGCCGCGCCGTCGAGGCCGACTTCGCCCGGCTGGTCCGCCTGCCCTAAATTCCTTGGCCGGCGCGCGGGCGCCTTGCTACGCTCGTGGCATGAGAAGAGAGCGGCTCGCCCTCCTGACCCTCGTGCTCGCGCTCGCCACGGCCTGCGCCTCCGCCCCGGCGAAGGCCGTGCGGAGCGAGTTCGAGGACATCCCCGTGCCCAAGGGGCTCGCCTACCAGCCGGACCGGTCGACGAT
>MGBU01000195.1 GCA_001790205.1 Candidatus Rokubacteria bacterium GWA2_73_35
CCTCAGTGCGCCCCGGCCGCCACGACCTTCTTGTGCTCGAGCGACTCGAAGAACGCGTCGATGCGGTTCTTGAGCTGGGCCTCGGCGTAGTACCGCGGATCCTCCAGGTCCGATTCGACGAGGAGCGTCGGCACGTCGAGCTCGCGCGCGAAGTAGTCGCGCATGTCACCCTGGCCGGCCGAGAAGAGCCGGCAGGACTTGATCGAGTGGATGACGAGCGCGTCGGCCTCCCACTCCTCGACGTAGCGCTTGATCTGCTGGTAGCGCGCGGTGATCGACCGGTTCGTGAGGTTCTCGCGCAGCATCTGCTCGGCGATCGACTCGAGTGGCCGTGCGGGGTCGTGCCGGAAACCCCACTCCCAGATGCCGCCGACCGTCGAGTACGTGGACTGCACCGCGACGGCGCCCCACTTCGCGAACAGGTTGCGGAAGTTCTTGTAGTACGGGTACGGCGGCGGCCCCTCGATGACCGTGCGGAAGCGCTCCTCGCTGAGCGGCCCGAGGCGCTGCGCGACGAGCTCCTCGAACTCGGCCACGGCCACGTCGAAGAAGTCGGCGGCCTCGCGCATTCCGCGCAGGACGTTGATCGGTCCCATCATGTTGATCGAGTCGAAGTAGGCGTCGAACGGCGCCGGGTGGCTCTTGCAGAGATCCTTGCACCGCGCGTAGCCCTCCTCGGCCCGCGCCGCGTGACCAAGCACCTCGCGCAGCTCGTCGATGTCGAACTTCCGCCCCGTGAAGCCCTCGCAGAGCGCGATGAGCTCCCTGAGCTGGCCGACGACGTAGCGGACGTCGGCGGCCGTGGGCTCGAGCGTCCGGGCGAACGGTACGTCGAGCATGAAGAGCTTGGCCCCGCTGATGTCGGCGAGGTGCTCGAACCATTTCACGTACACGTTGCAGCCCACGTAGTTGCACACGATGAGGTTCGGGAACGGCATGGGCCTGCCCGGACCCATGCCGCCCTCGAGGAACAGCCCGATGTCGGCCTTCACGTACGCGCAGTTGTCGCTCGAGTAGCCCGCCTGCTCCGCCTTGAGGATCAGTGGCAGCGACTTGTGGCGGATCGCGTTCTGGAGCGCCGTCACCTCGGGGAACATCGGCAGGATGTGGCACGCGCGGAGCAGTTCCACGCAGTTGCCGGAGATCATGAGGGCGCCCGTGACCCGCCCCTCGGCCTCGGCGCGCGAGAGCTCGCCCATCCAGTCCGACATCAGCCGGCGCGAGTGCTCGTGGACCTTCCCCTGATACTGCCGTTCCGTGATTGGCGTCGCCATGCGGAGCCTCCTCGGCCTACTCGAAGAGCATCGATTCGACGAACGTCTCGATCTCGTTGCGCGTGCGCTCGAAGGTCCACATCTTCTCCTCGAACTCGACGATCATGTGCGGGATCCCGGCGCGCTCGAGGCCCTGCTTCATCAGCACGTAGTCGAAGAGCGCGGGTTCGCAGAACTTCGCCGGCATGAAGATCACGGCTTGGGCGCTCGCGCGCCGGACCTTCTCGATGAGTCCGGCCGAGCGGTGCTCCCGGCTCTCGTGCCGCGTCGAGGACGGGACCGACTGGTTCACGTAGGCGGCCCCGAGGCGCTCGAACGGGTCGCCGTCGGTCGGCACGTCGGCGGTGTACCAGCGCCAACCCAGCATCAGGTCGTCCTCGACCACGTAGCAGCCCGCCTCCTCGAGGACCTCGAGCAGGCCGAGGGGCGGCTGCTCGCAGAACACGCCCTCGATCACGACGCGCAGCCGGTCGCGCGGCCGGGCGTCGCGGCGGGGCAGGCCCTCGAGCAGCCCGTCGAGCCAGGCGAGCGCCTGCTCGGGCGGCACGAGCGTCGAGGCGCGGAGCGCGACGTAGAGCTCGGTCGTCGAGAGCTTCTGCGGCTCGGCGATGCGGAACGCGTAGAGCGCGCGCGTCCGCGCCCGCACCGCGTTGTAGGTCTCGATCGCCTTGGTGAGCGCCGCCTCCGTCACCGTGAGCCCGAACGCGCCCTCGAAGGCCTCGGCGAGCCGCCGGAACTCGCTGGCCACGTACGCGGTCACGCCGGGCGAGGTCGAGTTCTGCGGCAGGTGCAGGTACTCGACGAAGGCGCCGGGGAAGTTGCGCTTGTAGATCGAGCCGAGGTTGCGGGCGACGTCGCAGATGTTCGAGAAGACGAACCCGTCGATGCCCTTGACGATGTCCTGGAAGCCGAGCTCGAGCGTGGACTTCGCGATCGAGCAGACGAACGACTGGAACCGCGCGTCGGCGTGCGTGAGCTCCACCGAGGTGCCGCCCCCCAGAAGGGACAGCGGCAGCATGCCCGCGGCGTGGACCAGCTCGGCCGGCGCCCACACCGGGTAGGCGGCCACCACCCGCCCGCCCGGGCGCTCGGCCTTCCACCGCTCGGCGACGGCGCCGAGGGGCTGGCTCACGAGGTCGCGGCACTGCTCGAGGATCTGCTCAGGCGTCATGGTGTGCCTCCACTGGTTCCAGGAAGCCGTAGAGAAAGAGGGCGCCGACCTCGCCCGCGAGCGCCCGCGCGTTGTCGCTCGAGCGCAGGAAGGGGCGGGTGGCGATGCCGTTCAGCATGCCGAGCAGGAGGTTCGTCGCCGAGAGGAGCTCGTCGCGCGAGCGGCCGCGCGGGTCGAGGTCGCCCAGGGTCGCGAGCCCGCGCTTGAGGTACTCGCCGCGCTTGGCGGCGATCTCCGAGCGCCGGGGCTCCTCGAGCAGCTCCCAGTCGCGGTTGATGATCTTGAGGTCGGCGGCCTGGCGGAAGCCGAAGTCGAGATGCGTCTGGATGAGCGCGAGGAGCTTGGTCTCGGGCGTCCGCGCCTTCGCCTGCGCCGCGTCGAGGGCACCGATCAGCGTGTCGAGGGCCCGGTCGAGCACCAGGAAGAGCAGCTCGTCCTTGCCGCCGACGTAGTGGTAGAGGCCGGCGAGCGACAGGTCGGCGGCACGGGCGATCTCCCGGGTCGAGGCCTGGTGGTAGCCCCGCCTGGCGATCACGTCGCGCGCGGCCTCGACGATGCCCCGGTAGCGGTCCTCGATCGCCACCCCGAACCTCCTACCGAACGTGCGTTCTGTTGCGCGTACTGTAGGGTGTTCGGTCAGACGTTTGGAATCCGGAAGGCGGCTCATTTTCGTGGTGCATACGAGCTAGGTCAGCTGGGTGCGCCGCGTCATCGGTGCTCCGCGACCGGGCGTCTCCTGCCGGCTGCGGCGGCCGTCCTCGGGAGCCGGGACGGCGGTCAGGCCACGAAGGGCGGGATCGGCGGGATCTCGACCAGCCGCGTCCGAACCTCGCGGACGCCCGGCACCTCGCGCGCGACCCCGAGCGCCGTGTCCAGGGCCGTGGTGGACTCGAGCGTGAGGACGCCCTCCCGGGCCTCCACCTCGATCCGGAGCTTGCGGGTCTCCGGGTGCGTCACGAGCACGACCTGGACGCGCGAGGCGAGGGTGCGGTCGGCGACGAGCTGGCGGGTCGCCGCGGTGGCCTGGAGCTCGGGCCGCCCGACGAGGCCGGCGAGGACCTGCACGGCGGCCTCCGTCGCGAGCGCCCCGGTGTTGAGCACGACGTCGTAGAGCGCCGGGTCGCGGAGGTCCACCTCGTAGAGGTAGCGCATGCGCCCGATCCGCTGGACGTCGTCCTGGCGGATCATCTGCGTCACGCCGCGCGCCGTCACCTGGTCACCCGTCTGGGCCGACAGCTTCTCGGCGAGCCGCCTGACGCGAAGCTCGAACGGCGCCGTCACGCGCGCGCGCAGCACGTGGGGGATGCCCCGCAGCAACCACTGGCCGCCGCGCCCCATGAGGACGACGTTGTCGTCGGCGGCGAACTCGAAGAGCACGGTCTGGATGACGGTGATGTAGCGGCGCGTCTCGACGTCGAAGCGCTCGAAGAGCGAGGGCTTGGCGTCGCTCAGGTGGGAGAGCCGGTCCTCGACGAGCCCGTAGCGGTGCGCGGCCTCCGAGATCAGCTCGTGGTCGACGTAGCGGTAGCCGAGGCGGCCGGCGAGCGTCGATCCGATCTCGGGGCCGCCCGCCCCCATCTCGAACGACACCGTCACGATGGCCATCGCGCCCTCCCCGGGGTGGTGCCCGGAGTATAAGCGCGGTGCGCACCGCCGTCGAGGGCCAGCACGAGCGCCGCGACGACCGCGGCGACGCCCCCGGCGGCGGCCCAGTCAGCGACGTGCAGCGGCTCGAGGTGGAGCAGGCGCGCAAGCGCGGGCGTCTGCACGAGCCCGATCGAGAGCGCGACGGTGCCGGCCGCCACCACCCGCGCCGTCCACGTCCCGAGCCGGGAGAGCGCCGCGGTGAGCGCCGCGCTCGCGAGCGTGAGCACCGCGAGCGCCATCGCGCGGCCGTGCTCGACCTGCCCCTGCTCGCCGAGGCTCGCGACGTAGCCCGTGGTGACGGCCGCCGCGATCAGGGCCCCGACGACGCCGATGGCGGTCCACTCCCACCGGGAAAAGAACCGCGCGCCGCCGAGCGGCGCCGCGGGCCCGAGCCGTGCGTCGCCCGCGAGGTCCTGGAACACGAGCAGGGCGGTGGGGTGAATGATCAACTCGAGCCACACGATGTGGGTCGGCAGGTACAGGAGCGGATAGCCGGCGAGCGGGATGAAGGCCGCGGTGATGACGAGAGGGATGTGGATCATCAGGAGGTACTGGAAGCTGGCCGTGAGGTTGCGGAACAGCCGCCGGCCCTCGCCGACCGCGCGGACGATCGTGCGGAAGTTGTCGTCGAGCAGGACGATCGCCGCCACCTCGCGGGCGCTGCGCGTGCCCCGCTCGCCCATCGCGATCCCGACGTCGGCCGCCTGGAGCGCCGGTACGTCGTTGACGCCGTCGCCCGTCACCGCGACCACGTCCCCGGCCTTCTGCAGCGCGCGCACGAGCGCGAGCTTCTGCGCGGGCGTGGCGCGGGCGATGACGTCCACCCGGCGGAGCGTGGTCCCCTCGCCCCGCGCGATGCGGGCCTCGATCTCGTCGCCCGCGATCACCACGGGCGCTTCCCCGCCGAGCCCGATCTCGCGCGCGACCGCGCGCGCCGTGAGCGGATGGTCGCCGGTGACCATGATCGTGTGGATCCCCGCCTCGCGGCAGAGGCCGACGGCGCCCGCGACGCCGTCGCGCACCGGGTCCTCGAACGCGAGCAGGCCCGCGAGGCGGAGGCCGTGGGCCAGCTCGTCGCCCGACCACGCGCGGGCGCCGAGCGCCCGCCACGCGCACGCGATGACCTTGTGGCCTCCGGCGGAAAGCTCCGCGGTGTCTCGGTCCCACCGCGCCCGCTCGTCCGCGCCGAGCTCGCACATCGCGAGCACGACTTCCGTGGCGCCCTTGGTCACGGTGATCAGCGTGCCGTCCTCGTCGCGGACGATCGCGGTCTCGCGCTTGCGCCCCTCGGTGAACGGAAACGTCGCGACGAGCTCGACCGGCAGGCCGCGGGCGCCCTCCCCCTGCGTCTCGCGCAGGATCGCGGCGTCGAGCGGGTCACCGCTCTCGGGCCGCGACGCGATCGCGGCGAGGGCGCGGAGCCGGCCCTCCGGGACGCCGGGCGCCGGCAGGAGGTGCGCGAGCGTGAGCCGCCCCTCGGTGATCGTGCCCGTCTTGTCCGAGCAGATGCACGAGACCCGCCCGATGTTCTCGACCGACACCGCGCGGCGCACGAGCGCCTGCCGGCGCGCCAGGCGGTACACGCCGACCCCCAGGAAGAAGGTGAAGACGACCGGGAACTCCTCCGGCAGCGCCGCGGAGGCGAGCGTGACGGCGCTCACCAGCGCGTCGAGCCAGCCGTACCCCTGGC
>MGBU01000196.1 GCA_001790205.1 Candidatus Rokubacteria bacterium GWA2_73_35
ACCTACCTCTTCTGGCTCTAGTAGTCCTCCTCATAGCCCTGGCGCTCTTTGTTTGGAGCGCTCGACGAGATAGTTCGGTTAACCGATGGTTCGCGGCGTTTAGTCTTTTCGTTGCCAGTTGGGTCCTCGGAGTTGCCGGTCTTCAAGCCGGCACCCATCTCGATGGGTGGGCTCGCTTCACTTTCGCAAGCGCAGCCCTGATTCCCGCATCATTTCTGGCATTCATGCGCTCATATCCAACACCAAGCGCATGGCCTTCGGCATTCGTTCTCAGGGTAGCTCTGGCAATAGCAGCGACGATCGCGCTTCTCTCCCTTACGACGTCGTTGATGGTCTACGACACCAACCTTACTGCGGGCGGTCTTTCAAGAAAGACCGGACCACTCTATCCGCTTTTCTTCGCCTACTTCCTGATCACCTGGGCCGCCGCGATAGGTGTCTTCATCTCTAAATGGAGACATTCCCGTGGCATCCCGCGTGCTCAGCTCCAATACTTGGGCGCCGGTATCATCTCGTCAGCTCTTGGCGCCACCAGTGCCAACCTCCTAATCCCCTTTGCGACAGGACGCTCGACGTATAGTTGGGTCGGTCCCTACTTCGGCTTGCTCTTGGTTGCCCTGGTCGGTCACGCAATCATCCGCCACCGTTTGATGGACCTTCGTTTGTTCATCAACCGCAGCCTCGCATATGCACTCACCATAGCGCTTGCCTCAGGCGTCGTTATCGTGGCGGCAGAGCTCTTCTTCCCCGCCTGGGATGCTCAAGCTGTGCCTGTCCATCCCTACGTCCTCATCGTTGGACTTGTCGTACTCATCCTGCTCACAAATCCTGCGCAACGGCTGTTCAGTCGAGTGATTGATCCCTATCTCTTCCGTGGGCGGGCTGATTACACGGCTGCCCTTCATGGTGCCACTCGGAGTCTAAGCAAGCTCATGCAACCGTCGGAGTTGTCAAAGGAGCTACATCAACTCCTTTCGGACGCATTCGTCCCAGAAGCTTTCATCATGGTTGTTCGCCGTTTCGATAGCGACGAGCTCGAACAATTGGCCTCCGATTCGCCCACAGGCATCGATCTTCCAATGCTCGCCTCATTGCTTGCCACGCAGCCCAATCCATCGGTCTTGCTTGTCAGTCCCTCGGGCCTCAGCGGCTCAGCCCAAGCCACGCAGGAGGCCCTGCGAAGAGCCGGTATCGAGCTTGTGGTTACTCTCGTGCGCCGCGGCCAACTACTTGGTGCCATCCTCCTCGGACCCCGCCGAAGCGGAGATGCATATTTCACCAACGACCTTGTCTTTATCGAATCAGTTGCAGAACTTGCCTCGATTGCGCTCGAGAACGCCCTACTCTATCGGCAAAGAATTCAGATGTTCGAATATGCCGAGCGTCTTCTCGAATCTCTCGACTCAACCGTTGTGGCAATCGATACCTCGGGAAAGATAACCAGCTTTAATCCCGCCGCGAAACGTCTCCTCGATCTAAGCGCAAGCAATCGCGGTGATCTTCTGGATGTCCTGCCCTCAGAGGTTGGTTGGGCTCTAAGCCTTGCGAGCCGCGATGCGTGGCATGCGCGCGAGTTCGAGTTCACGATCGATCATCGCTCTCGGGGCTTACTCCACGCGATCCTGTCGACTGCAGCCCTTCACGATGATCTCGGGCGTGTCACAGGGTCTCTGGTCGTTGTAACCGATCTCTCGACCATTAAGGCCCTTGAACGAAACCAACGACGAGTTGAGCATCTCGCGATCATGGCCAGGTTCTATGCGGGCATCGCGCACGAAATACGGAATCCCCTCGCCGCAATCTCCAACTTCATTTCCATGCTGCCTGACCGATTTGACGATCCCGAGTATCGCGATGCCGTGGTGCGACTTCTCCCAATGGAAGTTAACCGCATCGTTCGCCTAGCGGATCGTCTGCGTTTGATGGCACCAAGCGAAGGAGGCAAGCTCAGCGCAGTCGATCTGCCGCCACTGCTCAACGACATCGTAGCCATCCATTCGCCCTCCGCTCATGATCAGCGCATCAAGATCAGTCTGCATTGCCCAGATGAATTGCCTCGAGTCCTCGGAGATCCGGGCCAGCTCGTACAGCTGTTCGTGAATCTTCTACGCAACGCCATAGAAGCGATGCCTGAAGGCGGAACCGTCACGATCGAGGCAGATCGCACACGAGGGGCTAGTGTAGTCGTTCGTGTGGTCGACGAAGGCTCGGGCATAGAGCCAATCGTCCGAAGCAAGATCTTCGAGCCCTTCTTCACAACAAAACTAGCAGGCACAGGCTTGGGCCTCTCTATTTGCCGCGAGATCGCTGATTTTCACCGCGCGCGACTCACCCTCCTCTCCCGGGGGGACTCCGACGGCACCGTCGCCGAGCTTGAGTTTCCTTCAATAGCCCGCGAGCCATGACTTCACTTTCCTTGGTGCTCCTCGCCATGATCGTGCTGGCGCTTGCCATCTTCGTCTGGCGAGCTCGACCAGAGAGTCCAATCAACCGATGGTTTGCCGCATTCACTACGTCAGGAGCGGCGTGGGTTCTTGGAGTTGCCGGCCTTCACAGCGGCATTCTCTTGGATCTTTGGAGCCGCTTCACCTTTGCGAGCGCGAGCCTGATCCCCGCAACTCTTCTTACTTTCGTACACGTATATCCAGTCAAAGGTCGCTGGCCCTCAGCTGTGTGGATCAGGTGCGCTCTCTTGACCGCTGTTGCTTTCTCTCTTCTCTCTCTGACCACCCCATTCCTTTTCTCAGAACCAACGTTCACGGCAACGGGACTGCGCAGGAAGTCTGGTCCCTTGTATCCGGCGTTCGCGGTGTACTTCGTCGTCACTTGGAGTAGCGCCCTCTTCGTCTGCTTCTCAAAGTGGCGAGAGGCGCGTGGTCAAACGCGCACTCAACTCCAATATCTCGCAGCTGCCATGCTCCTCTCGGGCACAGGCGCAATTACGTCGAATCTCATCGTTCCTCTACTGACAGGCTACTCCCGCCATAGTTGGATGGGCCCATATTTCGGAGTCTTTGTCGTGGTCTTGATCGCGCACGCCATCATTCGCCATCGCCTCATGGATCTTCGGTTGGTCGTGCATCGCAGCCTCACGTTGACCATCGCGATCCTCGTTTCCCTGCTGCCGGTCGCCCTGCTGCTGGCGGTGCTGTGGCCGCGGTTGTCGGCCCTGCTGGACGCCGACCACCTCCTCGCGCTGCTGGCGGCGGTCGTGGCGGTGAGTCTGCTGATCCCCGTGACACGCGATGCGGCGGGGCGGCTCCTCGACCGTTACGTCTATCGCACGCACGTCAACTACCAGCGCACGGTGCGCCAGGCCAGCGCCGATCTCACGCGCGTGCTCGACCTGAAGGTCCTCGTACCCTTCCTCTGTCGCACCCTCGCGCGCGCCACGAACTCCGAAGGCACCGCGGTGTACGTGCGAAGCGACGAAGGCCTCCGCCGGGCGATGGGCGAGCATCGCCTCCCGGGCGGGTACTTCGAGACGCCGGAGACCGCGCCGGACGTGCTCCTCCGGGCGCTCGTCGCCGCGAGGGATCTGATCCTCTCCGACGAGATCCCGCGCGAGCGCCCGACGCCGGACCGCGAGCTGCTGCACGCCGAGCTCACGCGGCTCAACTGGGCCCTCGTTCTCCCGCTGCTCTCGGAGAACACCGTCATCGGCGCGATCGTCGTCGGGCCGAAGCTCTCGGGGGATCCGTTCTATCCTCAAGATCTCGACCTGCTGATGACCCTGGCGAACCAGGCGGGCATCGCGGTGAAGAACGGGCAGCTCTACGCGCAGGTCGTTCTCGCCAACGAGCACCTCAACAACATCGTGTCGACGATCGAGAGCGGGGTCGTCGCGGTGAACGCCGCCGGCCGCGTCACGCTCTTCAATCGCGCCGCCGCGTCGATGACCGGGCTGTCGTTCGAGGACGTCAGGCTCCAGCCGCTGAGCGCGCTGCCGGCCTGCCTGGCCGGGCCGCTGGAGCAGAGCATCGCCGACGACCGGCGGTACACGCAGCCCGAGGTCGAAGTCACCGCAGGAGGCGTGACGCGTCCGATCATGTGCACGACGGCGCCGCTGCACGAGCAGGACGGCACGGTGCTGGGCGCCGTGGCAGTCTTCAGCGACCTCACGCCCTTGAAGGATCTCGAGGTGGAGCGGCGGCGTGCCGAGCGCCTCGCCTACTTCGAGTTACTGGCCGCCGGGATCGCGCACGAGATCAAGAATCCGCTCGTGGCGATCAAGACGTTCAGCCAGCTCCTGCCGCGCCGCCTGGGCGACGAGCGGTTCCTCCAGGAGTTCGGGCGCGTCGTCGCGCGAGAAATCGAGCGGATGGAACGGCTGCTCGATCGGCTGCGCACGCTCGCCCACCCGGCGGCCCGACCCCGGCACCCGCTCGACCTGCGCGCCCCGATCGCGGAGGCCATCGAGACGATCCGCCCGACCTACGCCGAAAAGAACATCATCCTCTCGACCGCCGTCGGCCCGACGCCTTGCCTCGTTCTCGGTGACCACTCCGAGCTCGAGCAGCTCTTCCTGAACCTGCTCATGAACGCGCAGGAGGCGACGCCGCCGCGGGGCATGGTGCGAATCGAGTTGGCAGCTGGGGCCGATCGCGTTACCGTCGCCGTTGTGGACACGGGTGCCGGCATCCCGGCTGACCTCCTCCAGCAGGTGTTCGATCCCTTCTTCACGACGAAGCTGCACGGATCCGGTCTCGGGCTCACGATCTGCGCGTCGATCGTCCAGGCGCATGGCGCTCGCCTCGCGGCGACGAACCGCCCCGCCGGCGGGGCCGTCTTCACGGTGGAGTTCCCCCTCGTGACGGCCGAGGCGCCGGTGTCGGCATGAACGCCGTCCTCCTGGTCACCCCCGACGACGCGCTGCGGACGCGCATCCTGGCCGCGCTCGACGACTACTCGGTCTTCGTCGCGCAGGGCGACGCGGACGCCCTCAAGACGCTCCGCCTCATCGAGATCGATCTCGTCGTGCGGGACACCGCGGCCTTGCCCCGTACCCTCGGCGCCTTCACGGCGCGGGTGAAGGAGATCGCCGCGGGCGCGGTGGTCGTCGCCGTCGGGCCAGTGGGTGACGACGACGACCCGGCCGACTTCCGCCTCGCCGCGACCTTCCAGCGGCGCGAGCTGGAGGGCGTCCTCCGCAATGCAACGGACAAGCTCCGCCTCGTCCACGAGCTCGCGACGCTCCGCGCGGGCCCCGTGCTGGAGCCGCAGAGGCCGGCGGCCGGCGTCGACGAGGGCTGGGACAGCGCCGCGCTCGGGCGGGTCCTCAAGGAGTTCACGCGCGCCTTCGCCGCGGGCTTCGACCTGCCGCGGGCGCTCGAGATGTTCCTCGACGCGATCGGCGAGCTCGTCCGGCCCACGCGGACGGCGCTCCTGCTGCCCGACGCCGCCGAGCACGAGTACCGAGTGGCGACGCATCGCGGGCTCGCGCCGCAGATCGTCGAGTCGGTGCGGCTGCCGGCGGCCGCCGGCCTCGCCCGCTGGCTCGCCGCGCAGGCGCGGCCCGCGCGGATCCACGATCTGACCGATCCGGAGATCATCCGGGAGCTGAAGCTCCTGCAGGCCGTCCTCGCGGTGCCGCTGCTCGCGTACGGTGAGCTGGTCGCGATCCTCGTCGTCGGCCAGCCGGTCTTCGGCTCGACGTACGGCCGCCGCGACACCGAAACGCTCTTCGACCTCTCCGCCCACCTCGCCACGGCGATCCGTGACATCACGCTCCACTACCAGCTCACGCGCGAGAAGGAGTTCAGCGAGCGCATCCTCGAGCACATGTCGAGCGGCGTCGTCACGATCGGCCGCGACCAGCGGGTCGGCACCCTGAACCGGCGCGCCGAGGAGATCCTGGGGCTCGCCGCCCGCGACGTGATCGGCCAGGACCTGCGCGGCCTACCCTCGCCCCTGGGCGACATGCTCTACGACACGCTGCGCTCCGGGCGCACGGTGACCCGCACGGAGCTGCAGCTCGCCCTGCGCGGCCTCTGGCTCGAGATCTCCACCTATCCGGTCCGCGGCGACGAGTCGCTGCCGCTGGGGGCCGTGCTCGTGTTCGAGGACCTCACCGCGCAGAAGGAGCTGCTCACGCAGAAGCGCCAGGCCGAGCAGATGCAGCT
Organism: Candidatus Rokubacteria bacterium GWA2_73_35; assembly: GCA_001790205.1. Lineage (GTDB taxonomy): Bacteria > Methylomirabilota > Methylomirabilia > Rokubacteriales > CSP1-6 > GWA2-73-35. Next base: position 6,123 of record MGBU01000196.1, read on the forward strand.
CCTGACCCGCGTGGTCGCGCGGATCGCCGACGAGATCAAGAATCCGCTCGTGTCGATCAACACGTTCATCGAGCTGATCGGCGAGCGCTACGACGACCCGGACTTCCGCAAGCACTTCTCGGCCGTGGTCCGACGGGACGTCCGGCGGCTCGTCGAGGTCTTCGAGAAACTTGCGGGGCTTGTCACCGAGGGTGAGTTAAACTTCTCCACCGTGGACGTGCACACCATCGTCGAGGACGTCGTGACGGCGATCGAGCTCTCCGACGAAGGGCTCGGCAAGCCGCTGCAGGTCGACGTCGGGCGCGAGTCCGCGCCGCAGCTCGTCAAGGTGGACGCGATGCAGCTGCGCCGGGCGATCTCGTACCTCATCTGGTACCTCACACACAACTCGCCGCCCGAGCAGGCGCGCATCTCGGTGTCCATCACGCGCCACGCCGAGAGCGACGGCAGCGAGAGCGTGTGGGTCCTGCTCGGCTCACGCACGGCGAGCGTCACGCCGGACAAGCTGCAGCGCGTGTTCGACCCGGTGGAGATGGTCCAGGAGAGCCTGATCGACGTGGGTCCCGCGGTGAGCCAGCGTCTCGTCGAGGCCGTCGGCGGGCAGCTCCGGGTCCGCCACGGGCGCCACGAGCTCGCCTTCCTCGTCGCGCTGCCGCCGGCCGCCGCATGAACACCCTCGCGCCGCCCATCATCCACCCCCGCATCCTCGTCGTCGACGACGAGCTGGGCCCGCGCGAGTCGCTCCGGATGCTGCTCAAGCCGGCCTACCAGATCCAGACCGCGGAGAACGGGCGGGTGGCGCTCGAGCTGCTGCCGCGCTTCCGGCCCGACGTCGTCATCATGGACATCAAGATGCCCGAGATGGACGGCCTCGAGCTGCTGCGCCAGGTCAAGCGCGGGGATCCGTCCATCGAGGTCGTGATGATCACCGCGTACGCCTCCCTCGAGACGGTGAAGCTCGCGCTGACCCACGGGGCCTTCGAGTACCTCATCAAGCCGTTCTCCCGCCAGGACATGGAGGACGTGGTCCGCCGCGCCGTCCTGCGCCGCCAGACGGACCTCGGCACGCGCGGCCAGGTCGCGACGCTCGTCGAGGAGATGCGGCGGCTCTCCACGAAGACCCGCGAGCTCGAGGAGGCCGCGCGGCGTGAAGCGGCCGAGCAGTCGCTCCGGGTCACCCAGCTCTCGCTCCTGCGCGAGATCTCCCGCACGATCGTCGGCCAGCTCGACACACGGGCGCTGACGGGAGCGGTCACGGAGCAGCTCCGCATCGCGCTCGGCTACGATCGCGTCGACATCACACCCGAGGCGCCCCCGCGGCCGGGCGACGCGGGCGACACGCTCGTGGCGTGCGCGATCCAGGACGCCCAGGGCCCGCTCGGCCACCTCGTGGTGGACAACGGCGCGACCCGGCGCGCGATCGACCCGCGTGAGCGCGAGCTGCTCGAGATGCTCTCCGAGTACCTCGCGATCGCGCTCCGCAACGCGCGGCTCTACGGCGAGATCGCCGACACGAAGCGCGCGCTCGAGCACCTCATCGCCTCGGCCGGCGACGCGATCATCTCCCTGACCGTGGAGGACCGCGTGGACGGCTGGAACCCGGCGGCGGAGCGCATCTTCGGCGTCCCGAAGGGCGAGGCGCTCCGGCGTGCGGTGACCGACTTCCTGCCCCCGGTCGAGTACGCGAGGGCGCGCGCCTGGCTCGCCGAAGGCCGGCCCATGCACCAGTTCGAGACGTCGCCCGCGGGCGAGCGCCCGCGCGCGACGGCGCTGGCCGTCACGCTTTCCGCGCTGCGCGGCCGCGACGGCAGCCTGGACGGGCTGATCGCGATCGTGCGCGACATCACGGCCCAGCGCGAGCTGGAGAACCAGCTCCACCAGTCCGAGAAGCTCACCGCGCTCGGTCAGCTCGCGGGGGGCATCGCCCACGACTTCAACAACCTCCTCCAGGCGATCCTCGGCTACGCGCAGCTCATGAAGCAGAACCCGCACGATCCGGCGTTCCTCGATCGGTCGCTCCGGATCGTCGAGTCCGCCGCGGTGGACGGCTCCGAGACAGTGCGCCGCATCCAGCAGTTCGCCCGGCTCCGCCCCGACGAGCAGTTCGTGTCGGTGGACGTCAACCAGATCGTGCAGGACGCCGTCGCGATCACCCGGCCGCGCTGGGAAGAGAAGATCGCGCACGACAACCGGCCGATGGACCTGCGGCTCGACCTCGGCACGGTCGTGCCCATCAACGGACGCCCGGCGGCGCTGACCGAGCTGCTGACCAATCTGATCCTGAACGCGCTCGACGCGATGCCGGACGGGGGCTCGCTCGTGATCACGACCGGCCACGAGCCGGGGCGCAGCGTGAGCGTCGCGGTCGCCGACACCGGCATCGGCATGCCGGAGGTCGTGCGCCAGCGGGTGTTCGAGCCCTTCTTCTCCACGAAGGGCGAGGCGGGCTCGGGCCTCGGCCTCGCCATGGCCTACTCGATCGTGCGGCGGCACGGCGGCGAGATCCGCGTGGAGAGCGAAGTCGGGCGCGGCACGACGTTCACGCTCACGCTCCCGGTGGCGCGCGAGCCCGGCGAGTCCCGGCTGTCCACGCGCCGGCCCGACGAGCACCGCTCCGCGCGGATCCTGCTCGTGGACGACGAGCCCAAGGTCCTCGCCACGCTGAGCGAGCTGCTGCGGAGCGTGGGTCACACCGTGACCGCGAGCCCGAGCGGCGTCGCGGCGCTCGACGCCTACGGTCCCGGCCGGTTCGACGTGGTCATGACGAACCTCGGGATGGCGGGCATGAACGGCTGGGAGCTCGCCGAGCGGCTGCGCGCGCTGGACCGGGCGGTCCCCCTGCTGCTCATCACCGGGTGGGGGCTCCGCGACGAGGACCAGGGCCGGCTCGCCGCGCTCGGCATCCGGCGCTGCCTGTTCAAGCCCGTGCAGCCCGCCGAGCTCGACGCCGCGATCCAGGAAGCCCTCGGCTAGCCCGCGCCCCCGCGCCGATGCTCCACGTCGAAGTCGCGGGGACGGGCGATGCGATCACGTTCGTCCACGGCTTCGGCCTGGACGGGCGGATGTGGGCGCCGCAGGTCGCCGACTTCGGCGCGACGCACCGCACCGTCACCGTGGACCTGCCCGGCTTCGGCCGTTCCCCCGCGCCCGCCGACGAGGCGCCCGTGGTGGACGCGCTCGCGCGCACGCTCGACCGGCTCGGCGTCGCGGCGACGCACCTGGTCGGCCTCTCGCTCGGCGGCGCGATCGCGGCCGACTTCGCCCTCGCGCACCCCCGGCGCCTGCGCGCGCTCGTCCTCGCCGACGCGCTCCTGCTCGGCCACCCCGCCCGGCTCGACACCTGGAAGCGGTGCGTCGCGCTCGCGCGCGCGGGCGATCGTGCGGGCGCGATCGCCCACTGGCTCACGGACGGGGTGTTCGCGGGCGCCCGGACGCAGCCCGAGGTGTGGGCGAAGATCCGCGCGCTCCTGGCGGGCTACGACGGGGCGCACTGGACGGGGGCGGTGACGCTCCGCTGGGCGGCGCCGAAGCCGCGCGAGCGCCTGGGCGAGATCCGGGCGCCCACGCTCGTGCTGGTCGGCGAGCGCGACACGCCGGCGTTCCACGCGATGGCGGACGCGTATGCCGCGGCGATTCCCGGGGCGCGCAGGCGCGTGCTCGCCGGCGCCGGGCACGTCACGAGCATGGAGGTGCCCGCCGTCTTCAACCGGGCGGTGCGGGACTTCCTGGCCGGCGTCTAGCCCCGCGCCGTCAGGCGCGCTTCATCGGACGGCCGCAGCAGATCTTCTGCGCCATGGCGACCTTGCCGCACTTCACGCAGCGGAACCCTGCCATGTCCCGTCCCTCTCAGAGCCGCTCGATGACGGTGGCGATGCCCTGGCCGAAGCCGATGCACATCGTCTGCAGCCCGTAGCGCCCGCCCGTCCGCTCGAGCTCGTGGAGCAGCGTCGTCATCAGCTTGGCGCCGGAGCAGCCGAGCGGGTGCCCGAGCGCGATCGCGCCGCCGTTGACGTTGACCTTCGCCATGTCCGGGTGAAGCTCGCGCTCCCAGGCGAGGACGACCGACGCGAACGCCTCGTTGATCTCGAAGAGGTCGATGTCGTCGAGCCGGAGCCCGGCCTTCCGGAGCACCCGCTGCGTGGCCGGGATCGGGCCCGTGAGCATGATGACCGGGTCCACGCCCGCGAGCGCCGTCGCAACCACGCGGGCGCGCGGCCGGAGCCCGAGCGCCTTGGCCTTCTCGGCCGACATGAACACGAGCGCCGCGGCGCCGTCGGAGATCTGCGAGGAGTTGGCCGGGGTGATCACCCCGTCGGGCTTGAACGACGGGACCAGCGTCGCCATCTTCTCGCGATTGACGGGCACGCGCACGCCCTCGTCCGTGTCGAAGACCGTCCCGTCCGGCAGCGTCACGGGCACGATCTCCCGCTTGAAGCGCCCCTCGGCGATCGCGCGCCCGGCCTTCTCGTGGCTCTGCGCGGCGAGCTCGTCGAGCGCCTCGCGCTTGAGGCCCCACTGCTCGGCGACGAGCTCGGCGGAGATGCCCTGCGGGACGATGCTGAACCGCTCCTGGAGCCGGGGCGACAGCGGCCCCTCGCCCGGCCCCATCGCGTTCGAGCCCATCGGCACGCGCGTCATGTGCTCGACGCCGCCCGCGACGACGCACTCGTACTGGCCCGACATGACGCCCATCGCGGCGAAGTTCGCGGCCTGCTGGCCGGAGCCGCACATGCGGTCGAGCGTCGTGCCGCAGACGTCGAGCGGGAAGCCGGCGATGAGCGCCGCGTTGCGCGCGATGTTGAAGCCCTGCTCGCCGAGCTGGTCCACGCAGCCGAGGACGACGTCCTCGACCTCGGACGGGTCGACCCCCACGCGCTCGACGAGCGCCCGGAGGACGTGGGCGGCGAGGTCGTCGGGGCGGACGCCCGCGAGCCTCCCCCCCTTGCGTCCGACGGCGGTCCGAACGGCTCCGACGATGACGGCGTCTCGCATGGCAACCTCCCCCAGACTGGTTCGCGCCTCGGCTGAACGCGCGTTCATTCTATCAGGTCGCGCGCTTGACCAGGTCGGCGAGCTTGCAGAAGGCGCAGAGCGTACCCGTGGTCACCTGCCCGCACCGCGCGCACTCGCGCAGCTCCACCGCCTCGGCGCGCTCGAACACGGGCCGGGCGCGGTCGAGGAACCCGAAGAGGAAGTTGTGCTTGGCGCCCGGCGAGGCGTCCTCCATCCGGCTCAGGGTTTCCTTGTGGGCGATCGACGTGGCGCCGGCGGCGAACGGGCACTCCTCGACGATGTAGTCGATCCGCCGCAGGAACGCGTAGGCCGCCGCCTCGCGCTCCGAGAGGCGGTACAGCGGCTTCACGCGGCGGACGAGCTTCGGGTGCGACGAGCCGAGCGCCGGCGACTGCCGCGCCAGCGCCTCCGTCCGCCAGTGGAGGACCGAGCCGAGGAGCGTCGCCGCCTCGTCGTCGAGGTTGTGGCCGGTGGCCACGACCGGGAAGCCGTGCTCGAGCGCGACGCGGTTGATCAGGTAGCGCTTGGAGAGGCCGCAGCCCGAGCACGGGGGGCGGCGGGTCACCTGCTGGATGACCGGCACGGGGGCGCCGACCTCCTCCGCGACCCGGGTCACGAGCAGGGGCGCGCCGCGCGCGGCCGCGAAGCGCTCGCACCGCGCGCGCGACTCGACCGAGTACTCGAAGATGCCGAGGTCGAGGTAGAGCCCGGTGGTCCGGTAGCCCGCCTCGATCAGGACGTCCCAGAGCGCGAGCGAGTCCTTGCCGCCGGAGACAGCGACCAGGACGTGCTCGTCGGGCCCGAACATGCGCCAGCGGCGGATCGCCTCGTGGACCTGGTTGCGGAAGAAGTCGAGGTAGTCGGGCGCGCAGAAGGCCGCGTTGTGGCGGCGGAGCTCGAGCACCGCCGCCTTGCCGCACTTGCGGCACTTCACGGCCCGCCGCCCCCGGACATCACCGGCCGGAGCTCGATCGTGTCGCCGTCGCCGACGACCTGGTCGGCCGTGATGAGGTCGTCGCCGCGGATCACGAGCACGGTCTCGGGGACGACGTCGAGCTCGCGCAGGATGTCCTTCACGCGCCGGTTGCCGGCGACCTCCACCTCGCGCCGCGGGTTGCGCAGGACGACTTTCACGACGCCCCGAGTATACTCCGGGCATGTGCCCGGACGATCCGCCGCCCGACGCCCGCCGTCACGTCCTCGCCCGGACGCCGTGGCGCCGGCTCAGCACCCGCCCCGTCTACGAGAACCGCTGGATCCGCGTGCGCGAGGACGAGGTGGAGCTGCCCGACGGCCGCACGACGGTCTACGGCGTCGTGCACTGCGGCGGCTGCGTCGGCGTGCTGCCGTTCCTCGACGCCGACACGGTCGTGCTCGTGGGCCAGTACCGCTACGTCGCCGGCGGCTTCTACTGGGAGATGCCGACCGGCGGTGTCAGAGCCGGGGAGACCCTCGAGGCGGCGGTGCAGCGCGAGCTCGGCGAGGAGGCCGGCTACCGCGCCGAGCGGCTCACGCGGCTCTGCGCGTACCACACCTCGAAGAGCGTCGTCGACGAGACCGCGCACCTCTACGTGGCCGAGGGCCTCAGCGCGGTCGCGCGCCGTGCGGACCCCACCGAGTTCATCGAGGTGCGCCCCTTCCCGTTCGCCGAGGTGGTGCGGATGGTCGAGCGGGACGAGATCAAGGACTCGATGACGATCATCGCCGTCCTGCGCGCCGCCCGCCAGGCGCGGCTGGCGCGATGAGCAACCTCTTCGCCGGTCTCCCCGCGCGGCTCGAGGCCGAGCGCGTCGACATCCTGCTCGCGACCGACGTCGTGCGCCTCGAGCGCATCGTCTCGACCGGACAGGCGACGCCGCCGGGCGAGTGGCTCGACCAGCCGGCCCGGGAGTGGGTGGTCGTGCTGCGCGGGAGGGCTGGGCTGCGCTTCGAGGACGAGGCCGCGCCGCGCACGCTCGGGGCCGGCGATCACGCGCTGATCGCGGCCCACCGGCGCCACCGCGTCGAGTGGACCGACGCCCGCGAGCCGACGGTGTGGCTCGCGGTCCACTTCTGACCCTGCCGCGCGCGCGCCGGGCGGCGGGCGGCCCCCGCCCTCAGGCCCGGCGCGTCGGCGCGCCGAACAGGGACGCCCGCGGCCCGGGCGGGCCGGGCGGCTTCACGGTGACGCTCAGCTCGTAGGGCGCCGCCCGGTCCGGATCCGGATTGAACACGGCGATCCAGGCGCCGAAGTGCTCCCGGCCGAGCCCGGGCAGCGTCACGCCCTGGAGCTCGAGCCGGCGCGGCTCCCGGCTCACCACGAGCCCCGTCCGGAGGATCACGTACCACCCCTGGTCGGACGGCATCCCGCCCCGGGTCAGCGTGAACGCGAGGTCGCGAGCCGACTTGAGCTCGCCGCGCTTCACGTAGACGAAGCGCGTGGTCAGCGGCTGCACCGTCAGCGTGAAGAGCCGCTCGACGCTCCGGTCGTCCTCCGCGGTGAGGCGCCGCACCTCTTCGCGCGGGTCCCCGGTGGTGCGGCTCGGCCGCGTGATCACGACCGTCGCGTCCTCGTGCTCGACGACGCCCGCGTCCGCCCAGACACCCGGGTTCGGGACGGCGACGACCATGACGTCCCGCAGGAAGGTCGCGTACGTCTCCGGCAGGCGCCCCTCCCTGACGAGCGCCTCGTAGAGCAGCGTCCCGAGCACGGGCGGCTCCGCGGAGCCGCCCGCCGCGTCGAGCGCCCGCTCCACGGCGGTGGCGAGGAAGGAGGGCGCCAGGTTCTCCACGTGATCGAGGAGCACGAGGTAGCCCGCGGCCAGGAGCCCGTCGCCCTGGTCGGCGCTCTCCCGGATGGGCACGCTGAGCAGGTGCGGGTGCTTGCCGAGCAGCGTGCGCAGCACGTGCGCCGAGGCGATTCCGGACGCCTTCCACTCGGTCCACCCCCTGTGCGCCGTCGTCCACCAGCGCACGCCCGCCGCCCGAGCGTCGACGGGCGCCGCGGACGGCTGCTGCACGAGGGACGCGCGCGCCCCCGCCGGTGCCGCGGCGGCGGTCGCCAGCGGCGCCGCCGCCGGCGCCAGGCCCGCCGCCGGCGCGCCGGCGGAGAGCCGCCCGCGCGCCGCGGCGCTCACGAGCGGCCGCCCGAACGCGCTGACGACCGCCGCCTCGAGCTCCGCCCACTGGCGATCCTCGAGGCTCTCGCGCTCGGCCAGGAGCGCGAGGAGGTCCACGAAGGGCCGGAGCGCGGTCGTGAGGCGCTGCGCGCTCAGGGAGTACCCCTCGCCGACCGCGCGCGAGAGCGCCAGCCGGAGGTCGGTGGCCTTCGCCTGGCATTCGAGCAGCGGGCGGAACGTGGGGTCGTCGAGGTGGGTGACGGCGAGCACGCGCGTGAGCGCGCCGATCGCCTCACGGACCATGTCCGCGTTGGCCCGCGTTTCCGTGTCCTGCGCGTCGGGGGGACCGCCCGCGCGCCGTTCGGCGCCCGCCCAGCGCACCTCGCTCAGCCGCTGCGGCTCCTGGAAGCCCTTGAGGTCGCGGAGCCCGCGATCGACGTACTCGACGCCATCCATGCGGCCGGCGACCTGCCGGGTGGGCTCGGAGACGAAGATCTCGCCCGGCCCCGCGGCCGCGCAGATGCGCGCCGCCAGGTTCACCATGCTTCCGAAGTAGTCGCCGCCCTCCTCGATCGGCTCGCCCGTGTTGATGCCGATCCCGACCGCGACGCGGGCCCCCGTCTCGCTCTGGGTCCGCTCGCCGATCGCCCGCTGGATGGCGATCGCGCACAGGATGCTGCCGCGCGCCGTCGTGAACGAGACCATGAAGCTGTCGCCCTGGGTCTTCACGACGGTGCCGCCGAAGGTCTCGATCTGCTTGCGCACGATGGCGTCGTGCTCGCGGAGCACGCCGTACGCGGCCTCGTCGCCGTACTGCTCCGTGTACTCGGTGAAGCCGCGGATGTCGCTGAAGAGGATCGTGACGGTGCCGCTGTACGGCACCGGCGCCGCGGGCGCCGCCTCCGCGGTCCCCGGGCTCTTCTCCCTCCGGGCCTCGGGCTCCATGTGGCGCTATGATACGACCCCGACCCCGCCAGCCGAAGCGGGCAGTGACCGGCGCCGTCGCGGAGGGGCTCCGCGGCGGCCCCGGCCCGCGCCTATCTACGGACGACGCGGCGGGCCTTGAGCTCGAACCGCGGCAGGCTCTTCGGGGGGACGGCGGCGACCTGGAGCCGGATGCCGAAGGTCTGGCGGAACGCCTCCTGGATCGGCCGCACGCCCGACGGGTCTTCGAGCTCGACGAGCACGCGGACCTCGTCGAGCTCGCCGTCGCGGAAGACCTCGACCTGGAACTCGTCGATCGCGGGGAACCGCCGCACGACCTCCTCGATCGCCGCGGGGAAGACGTTGATGCCGCGGACGATCAGCATGTCGTCGAGGCGGCCGCGGATCCCGCCGTCGAGGCGCCGGAAGGTCCGGCCGCAGGGACACGGCGCCTCCGCGAGCCGCACGCGGTCACCCGTGCGGTAGCGAATCGCCGGCGAGCCCACCCGCCCGAGGTTGGTCAGCACGAGCTCCCCGTCCCGCGCGGGCTCGCCGGTCCCGGGGTCCACCACCTCGGCGATGTACTCCGCCTCGTTCACGTGGAGCCCCGCCTGCTCGGCGCACTCGTAGCTGTACGCACCCACCTCCGTCATCCCGGCGTGGTCGAAGGCGCGCGCCCCCCACGCGTCCTCGATCCGGGTCCTCACCGAGGGGATCCCGGCGCCCGGCTCGCCCGCGTGGATCGTCGTCCGCACGGGGAGCTTCCGGGGGTCGAGGCCGCGCTCGCGCGCGGTCTCGACGAGATGCAACGCGTACGAGGGCGTGCAGACGAGCACCGTGACGCCGAGGGCCTCCATCAGCGCCAGGCGCGTCGGCGAGTCCAGGCCGCCCGCCGGGATCGCGAGCGCGCCGAGGGCGCGCGCCCCCTCGAAGCCGCCCCAGAAGCCGACGAAGAGGCCGAAGGAGAACGGGAAGAAGACGCGGTCGGCCGGCGTCACGCCGGCGCCGGCCAGGACCATCGCCCAGCACCGCGCCCACCACGCCCACGACTCCGGCGTCTCCAGCCAGCGGATGGGCGTGCCGGTGGTGCCGGAGGTCTGGTGCACGCGCACGTAGCGCTCGAGCGGGTACGTGAGGTTGGTGCCGAAGGGCGGGTGCGCGGCCTGGTCCGCGGCGAGCTCGCGCTTCACGGTGAACGGCAGTCGGCGGAAGTCGTCCCAGCCGCGCAGGTCGTCGGCGGAGCTCACGCCCGCCGCCTGCCACTTGCTGCGGACGAACGAATTGCCGGCGAGCACCTCGCGCGCCATCGCGTGGAAGCGCCGCCACTGGTGCGCGGCGAGCCCCTCGGGTGCCAGCGTCTCGAGCGAGCGATCGAACACGGCCGGCCTTCCGGCGCTCAGGCGCGGAGCTTGAAGCGCTGGATCTTGCCGGTGGCCGTCTTCGGCAGCTCGCCGACGAACTCGATCCAGCGCGGGTACTTGTACGGGGCGATCTTGTCCTTCACGAAGCCCTTGAGCTCGTCGGCCAGCGTGTCGGACGCCTTCCAGGGCTCCTTGAGCACGACGAAGGCCTTCGGCTTCACGAGCCGGTCGGTGTCCTCCTTGCCGACCACCGCCGACTCCAGCACCGCCGGGTGGCGCACCAGCGTGGCCTCGACCTCGACCGGCGAGACCCAGATCCCGCCCACCTTGAGCATGTCGTCGGAGCGCCCGCAGTACCAGAAGTAGCCGTCCTGGTCCTGGTAGTACTTGTCGCCCGTCTGGATCCAGGGGCCGAAGAGCGTCTCCTTGGTCTTCTCGTGCTTGTTCCAGTAGTACGCCATGATCGAGTCGCCCTTGACGCGGAGGTTCCCGATCTCCCCCTGCGGCACGGGCCGGCCCTCGTCGTCCACGATGCTCGCCTCGTAGCCCGGCACGGGCAGGCCCGAGGAGCCCGGCCGGCTCTCGCCCGGCCGGTTCGAGAGGAAGATGTGCAGGATCTCGGTCGTGCCGATCCCGTCGATGATCTCGACGCCGAAGCGCTCCCGCCAGCGCGTGTAGATCTCCGCCGGGAGCGCCTCGCCCGCGGACACGCAGAGCCGGAGCGAGGAGGTGTCGAAGCGCGCCTCCGCCTCCTTGACGGCGAGCAGCGCCGCGTAGAGCGTCGGCACCCCGAAGAAGATCGTCGGCCGGTAGCGCGCGATCACCTCGAAGACCTGCTCGGGCATGGGCCGGTGCGGGGAGAGCACGCTCTGCGCGCCGACGGCCATCGGGAAGTAGCCGGCGTTGCCGAGGCCGTAGGCGAAGAAGAGCTTGGCCGCGGAGAAGACGCGGTCCGTCGGCTTGAGCCCGAGCACCCGCTTGGCGTAGGTGTCGGCGCAGACGACCATGTCGTGCTGCAGGTGCACGGCGCCCTTGGGGAAGCCGGTGGAGCCGGACGAGTAGAGCCAGAACGCCGTGTCGTCCCGCGAGGTCGGCGCGGCCTCGAGCGACGCCGAGGCGCGGCCGATGCGCTCCTCCCACGACATGAACTGCCCGGGACTGCCCCCGGCGATGAGGACGTGCCTGAGGTACTTCGCCTCCACGAGGGCGGGCGCGACCTCCGCGAGGAGCGGCGCCGAGACGACGGCCACCTTCGCCCGGCTGTCGTTCAGGAAGTAGAGGTAGTCGGCGCTCCGCATCATCGTGTTGACCGGGATCGGCACCGCGCCGAGCTTGAGCGCGCCCCAGAACGTCCCGAGGAACTCGGGCGCGTCCAGGCAGATCATCAGGACGCGATCCTCCATGCCGACGCCGAGCTCGCGGAGCGCGTTGCCGCTGCGGTTGGCGAGCTCCTGGACGTCGGCGTAGGTCAGCGTGCGCTCCTCGTAGTGGAACGCGGGCGCGCCGCCCCGGCCCTCGGCGACGTGGCGGTCCACGAAGTGGGCCGCGACGTTGAACTGCTGCGGCAGGACGTCGGCGGCGTTCATCGGCGCGCTCGCTTTCCGGGCCGCACCCGCGCGCGGGCGGCGGGCCGCCGCGCGGGGCGCACCGCCATGGCCTCGATCTCGACCCGGAGCTCGGGCCGCACGAGGCGGCTCACGACGACGAGCGTGTTCGGCGGGTAGGCGCCGTCGGGGAAGGAGCCCGGGAACACCTCCTGCCGGGCCCGCATGAACCCCGGGATGTCGTCCGCGCTCACGAGGAAGGTCTGGAGCCGCACGACGTCGCCCCACCCGCAGCCGGCGGCGGCGAGGACCGCGTGGACGTTCTCGAGCGCCTGCCTCGTCTGGGCGCCGACGTCGGCGCCCGCGACGTGCCCGCCCGCCCCGACGCCCACCTGCCCGGCCACGACCACGATCTCCCCGGCCGGCGCCGCCATACCGTGGGAGTACATCCCGAGCGGCGCTCCGAAGCTCTTCGGCTTGATCACCCTGGGCATCGTTGCCTCCTCGGTCGAGGGCTCCGGCACTGCGTCAGGCCAGGCGAACGTACTCGAAGTCGGCCGGCTGGCCGTTGATCCCGCGCGCCGGCGGCGCGATCCAGTTGGCGAACTTCCCGCGCTCCGTCACCGGCTGCATCAGGCCCTGGACGTAGACCGCGTCCGCCTCCGAGGGGAGCCACTCGTGCTTCCGCGCGTCCCACTCGGCCTCGCTCAGCACGCGGCCGTCGGGCGAGACGCGGACCCCGGCGAACGTGCCGATCGCGCGGTGGAACCCCCGGTGCGGGAGCCTGAGCTCGAAGTCGATGCCGTGCTTCTGGATGATCTGGTTCCAGCGCGCCACGCCGCGCGCGCAGTCCTCGATGTAATCGTCGCGCAGGCGCTCGTTCAGCGTGGTGAGCGCGGCCTCCTCGCTCACCCCCACGAGGTCACCCTCGAGCGTGACGATCCGGTAGGTGGCGTCCTTGAGCCGGTGATCGTCGGTCTTCTTGGTCTCCTCGAAGCGGCCCTTGAGCCCCATCGTGTAG
>MGBU01000197.1 GCA_001790205.1 Candidatus Rokubacteria bacterium GWA2_73_35
GCTTTGGCCATGGTCGCCTCCTCAGGCCTTTCTCACGTCGACGAGGAACGCCTTGGACTCCTGGATGCGCGTGTTCGCGTCCCCGACGTGGGGGGTGAGCAGGTTGGCGGAATCGCCCTTCGCCATCCCCATGAATCCCCAGTGCCACGGGATCCCGACCTGGTGGACGACACGGCCGGCGAGCTTGAACGGCCTGATGCGGCCGGTCACGTAGGCCACGGCGCGGACCTCGCCACGCGCCGAGCGCACGACCACCGGGTCACCGTTCTGGATCCCCTTCTCCGCGGCCAGCTCCCGGGACATCTCGCAGAAGAGGCTCGGCATCAGCTCCACGAGCCAGGGGAGGTTGCGGGTGATCGAGCCCGTGTGCATGTGCTCGGTGAGCCGGTAGGTGGTGGCGACGATGGGGAAGTCCTTGGGATCGCCGAGCCGGTCGAGGTCCGCTTTGTAGATCGCCGCCAGCGGGTTCGACTGCGTCGGCGAGAGCAGGTTCCGCACCGGCGACTCCACCGGCTCGTAGTGCTCCGGGAAGGGCCCCTCGACCAGCGGGGCCCAGAGGCCGCCCTTGCCGTCGGCCCGCATGATGAACGGGTTGCCGCCGCCCTTGACCTCGGGCGCGAGATCGGGCCTGAAGTCCGGCACGTCCTTGCCGACCCACTTGCCCTTCTTGCCGCCGGGCAGCTCGCCCTCCGGGTCCCACCAGATGAGGGCCCGCTCCCCGTTCCAGGGCTTGCCGCGCGGGTCCGCCGAGGCGCGGTTATAGAGGACCCGGCGGTTGACGGGCCACGAGAACCCCCAGCCCAGATTGAGGCCGAGGCTCTCCGGCGGGTCGGCCTTGCGGGACTTCGCGCGGTTCTGCCCCTCGGCCGGGAAGACGCCCGAGTAGATCCAGTTGCCGCATGCCGTCGAGCCGTCGTCGGTCAGGAACGCGAAGCTCTTGACGGGCTTGCCGTCGGCCACGGTGTAGCCGTTGACCTCGGCCAGCACCTTCTCGAGGTCAGGCTCGTCGCTGGCGCCGTAGCCCCACGTGAGGGCGAGGACCGGCTGGTCCTTGGGCGCCTTGGAGTCCGCGTAGAGTTTCTTCAGGCGCACGGCGAGCTGGTTCGCGAACCAGGCGTCCGAGCGCGCGTCCCCCGGCGGTTCCACCGCCTTCCACTTCCACTGGAGCCAGCGCCCCGAGTTCGTGTAGGTTCCCTCCCGCTCGAGGTGCGTCGCGGAGGGAAGCAGGAAGACCTCGGTGGCGACCTTGGCGGGATCCACGCCGGGCCCCTTCCAGAACGCCGCCGTCTCCGTCTCGAAGAGGTCGCGGACCACGAGCCACTCCAGGCGCTCCAGCGCCTTGCGCTCCAGGCTCGAGTTGGGCCCGGACACCGCGGGGTTCTGGCCCGTGACGACGAACCCTTTGATCTTGCCCGCGTACATGGCCTCGAAGAGGTCCATGTGGCTGTAGTTGCCGGAGTTCTTCGGCAGGTATTGATAGGCGAACTCGTTGTCCTTCCGGGCGGCCTCGCCGTACCACGCCTTGAGCAGGCTCACGAAGAACTTGGGTTTGTTCACCCAGTAGCCGGTCTTCGGCGTCTCCTTGTCCAGGTACTCCTGGAGCGTCGGATGATTCGCCCGGGTCGGCGTGCCGAGGTAGCCCGGCAGGATGTGGAAGAGCAGCGCCATGTCCGTGGAGCCCTGGACGTTCGAGAGGCCGCGCAGGGCGTTCACGCCGCCGCCGGCCACGCCGATGTTGCCCAGGAGCAACTGGAGGATGGCGGCGGTGCGGATGAGCTGGGTGGCCTTGGAGTGCTGCGTCCAGCCCATGGCGTACATGATGGTGCCGGCCCGATCGGGCGCGCCGGTCCGCGCGAAGGCGTCGGCCACCTTGAGGAAGTCGGCCCGGGGCGTGCCACAGACCCGCTCCACCATCTCGGGCGTGTAGCGCCCGAAGTGGCGCTTGAGGCGCTGGAAGACGGTGTTGGGATCCTTCAGGCTCTTGTCCTGCTTCGGCGTGCCGTCGGCCTCCAGCTGGAACTTCCAGGTCGCGCGGTCGTACGTCTTCTTGGCGGGGTCCCAGCCGGAGAAGTAGCCGTCCTTGAAGCCGAAGGCCGGGTCCAGCAGGAACGCGGCGTTGGTGTACTCGACCACGTACTCCCGCTGGAAGAGGTTGTTGGCGAGGACGTGGTTGATCATGCCCCCGAGGAACGCGATGTCCGCGCCCGAGCGCATGGGGGCGTAGATGTCGGCCAGCGCGGAGGTGCGGGTGAACCGCGGGTCCACGCTGATGAGCACGGCGCCCCGCTCCCTGGCCACCTCGACCCACTTGAAGGCGATCGGATGATTCTCGGCGGCGTTGGAGCCCATGATGAGGATCGCGTCGGCGTTCTTGACGTCGATCCAGTGGTTGGTCATCGCCCCCCGACCGAAGCTCGTGCCCAGCCCGGGCACCGTGGGGGAGTGTCAGATCCTGGCCTGGTGCTCGAGCCAGACGACGCCGAGCCCCCGCATGAGCTTCGTGAGCAGGTAGCATTCCTCGTTGGCGATGACCGCCGAGCCGAGCGCCGCGAGGCCTTCCGTCCGGTTGACCGTCACGCCCTCCTCGGTCTCCCGGAACGTCGCGTCGCGGGTCGTCTTGATCCGCTGGGCGATCTCCGTCATCGCCCAGTCGAGCGATTTCTCCTGCCAGTCCGCGGCGCCCGGCGCCCGGTAGAGCACCTTGGTGAGCCGCTGGGGATGGTCGAGCACCTGGAGGTAGGCCTGCGCCTTCGAGCAGAGCGCGCCGCGGTTGATGGGGTGCTCGCGGTCGCCCTCGATCGCGGTGACCTTGCCGTCGGCGACCGACGCCACGATGCCGCAGCCGACGGCGCAGTAGTAGCAGATCGAGTTGACCCTGGCGGTTCCTGTCGTCTTGAGCCGGGGGCTGTAGGCCTCGGCCGGCGTCTCCACCCCCGTTGCTGCGACAACGACGGCGCCCGTCCCGGCGCCCTTGACGAAGTCACGTCGCGTAAGCTCCATGGCCGCGCCCTCCCTGGGCTCACCGGGTCGGTCCCCTATTCGGGTCGGTCCTTATTGGGGAGACATTTGGCGCCCCCTGCCCAGGCGAAGTCCATGGAGAGACCCCTCCAATTTCGTGGCACACATGGCCCATCCGGAGTGGTCAGATCGATCCCGATGCGTTCTGAGAGGGGTGAGCGTCGTGGTGCACCCGCTCGGGCCGAGCCGGCCCAGCGCCGCTCAGGTCCGGCGGGCCTCGGCGCGCGCCCACTCCTCCCAGCGCTCCCGGCGCGGGACGTGGACGGCGAGGGCGATCAGCGCGACGACGACGAAGGCGTAGAGGTCTCGCCGGCTCCCGCCGAGGAAGAACAGCACGAGGCCGTAGAGGCCCACCGCCTCGCACATCGCGAAGCGGAGGATGGCGGCGCCCTGGAGCCGCTGCGCGGGCCGGAGGGGGCCCGCCGGCAAGGCCGCGCGGCCCTCGAGGAGCCTCCGGGCCACGAGGCCCACGACCGCGAACTGGGCCACGGCCAGGCCGACGAAGACCCAGCGGAGCACGCCGAGGCTCGGCGCGGGCAGGGACGCGCGCGCCGCGCCGACCAGCTCGGCCACGAGCGCGTAGACGAAAAGGCTCGCCGCCATCGCCCCCCAGATGAGCAGCGTGACGCGGTGCGTCCGCTTCAGGTCATCCACCGGATACAGGTCGGGGGCCGAATTCCTCACGTCCGCTGAGCCCGCCGCCGCAGGCGCTCGAGGCGATGGCCGAGCGCGTCGAGGACGGGCCCCGGCGTGCCGCCCGCGCGCGCGAGCACGAGCGCGCGCTCGACGACGCCGCGCGCGCGCGTGAAGTCGCGGCGGCGGTGCTCGTGGAACTTCGCCAGCTCCTCCCAGGGGCGTGGGTCGAAGGCCGCGTGCCGCGCGGCCTCCTCCCACAGCGCGCACGCCGCCTCCCAGCGCGCCGCCCGCTTCTCCCACGCCGCGAGGCCGAGCCGCACGCGCTGGGCGAGCGCGCCCGCGAGCCCGGCCGCGAGCGCCGCCCGGTAGCAGGCGCGCGCCCGCTCGGCGTCCACGGGCTCCCAGAGCCGGCCGACGCCGGCCAGCTCCGCGGCCCCGAGGCCCTCGTGACGCTCGAGCGCGCACCCGAACCAGCCGAGCAGCGCGACGAGCGAGAGCACGTCCTGGCGGTTGTGCTCGAAGACGCGCGCGAGCGGCGCCGCGCGGCGCGTCCGGAGGAAGTCGAAGTAGAGCGACGGGATCAGGGCGCCGGGCACGTCGTCGTCGCGCGCGAGGCCGAGCACCTCGCGCTCGAGCGTCCCGAGCCGGCAGTCGGCGAGGCTCGGCCCGAAGACCCGGCGCGCGGGCCGCAGCAGGTCCAGGTGGGGCAGGAGCCCCGGCCAGGGGCGGCGCGCGAGGACGAAGCGGGTCTCGAGCAGCGGCAGGTCGAAGCCCGCGCCGTTGAACGTCACGACACCGCTCGCCCGCTCGAGGACGGGGGCGAGCGCCGCGAGCAGCGCGGGCTCCTCGTCGAGGTCGCGCATGAAGTACTGCGCCAGCACGAGCCGGTCGCCCTCGAGCCAGCCGGCGCCCACGAGAAAGGCGTAGGTGCCGGTGCCGCCGGCGAGGCCCGTCGTCTCGGTGTCGAGGAAGAGGAGTCCGCGCGCGTCGCCGACCGGCGCCGTCGCACGCGCCGCGGCGCTCAGGAGACCGAGCGGCGCCTCGAAGGCCACGCCGAGCGCGTGGCTCCCATGACGGTGGGAGAGCGGGAGCTCGCGACGCACGACGAGGACCTGCCCCGCGCCCGTGTCGTGGAGCTCCCCGCCGAGCACGTCGTGGACCGGCGGGGTGGCCGGGCGCGGCGGCCGCCGGGTCTCGAGGCGCCGGATGACCCGCCGGAGGTCGTCGAGCGACTGCACGGGCGCTCAGGCAGTGAGCAGGCGCAGCAGCGCCCGCGCCGTCGCCTTGGCGCGGCGGCCGACCTCGTTCACCGGCCCCACGCACGACGGGCAGCCGGCCTTGCACGCGCACGCCTCGAGCGTCTCGAGGCCGCGCCGCAGGAGGTCCGGGAGGATCTCGAACACGCGCTCGGCGAGCCCGATGCCGCCGGCGTGGGAGTCGTACAGGTACACCGTCGGGTTGAACTGCTCGGCGTCCATGAGCCGGCGCTTGGCCGACTCGCGCGTCGCGACCGCGCCCTCCGTCGCCGGCGTCGTGTCGCCGAGCCAGGCGCCGAGGTCGCGGACGTCGCACAGGAGGAAGATCGGCGCCAGGTGGTGGAGCAGGTACGTGACGGCGCGCAACCCGTCGATCAGCTCCTCGCGCGAGGGGCTGACGCGCGCGCGCGTCTCGGGCGCCACGGTGAGCCACGCGGCGGTCGTCTGCATCTCCTGCTGCGGCAGCTCGACCTCGCCCGAGCCGACGTTCTCGAGCGTGCCCAGCTTGATCTTCTTGAAGCCGACGACCTTCTCCGCCACGAGCACCTCGCCCTGCTCGGCGAGGTAGGCGGCGTGACCCCGGTCGGCGAGACGCTGGAGGATCCAGACGCCCTTCGCGCTGATCGCGTCGGTGAAGTAGTCCACCTGCACGCGCTTGACGTAGGCGACCTTCTCCTCGTCCTCCCGCCAGTGGAGCTCCTGAACCTCGTACGGCTCGCTCTCGACGAGATAGATCGCCTTCGGGTGGATCGTCGCGAAGGCGCTGCCCCAGTCCACCTCGGCGATGATCTGGCGCCGCTTCACCTGCCGGGCGTCGCGCGCGGTCGTGTCGATGACGAGGAAGTTGTCGCTCGTGACCGTGCGGAGCGAGATGTGGTCGGCCGGATAGGTCTCGGCCGCCCAGTGCCACCGGTCGCCCGCATGGTGGAGCACCCCCTCGTCCTCGAGCGCGGCGAGGAACCGTCGCACGTCCGTGTCGCCGAAGCGCTCGGCGTCCGCGATGGGCAGCTCGAACGCGGCGCACTTGAGGTGGTTCGCCAGGATGAAGGGGTTGTCCGGGTTCACGCGAGCGTGCTCGGGCGGCGTGCCGAACAGGTACTCGGGATGCGTCACCATGAACTGGTCGAGCGGCGCGCTCGACGCGACGAGGACCGCCGCCGAGGACCCCGAGCGCCGGCCCGCGCGCCCGGCCTGCTGCCAGAGCGAGGCGATCGCGCCCGGGTAGCCGGCGAGCACGGCGACGTCGAGGTGGCCGATGTCGACGCCGAGCTCGAGCGCGTTCGTCGAGACGACGCCGAGCACCTCGCCCTCGCGGAGCCCCTTCTCCACCGCGCGCCGGCGCGTCGGCAGGTAGCCGCCGCGGTAGCCGCGCACGATTCCGCTGTCGCCGGTCCTGTCGGCGACGCCGCCCTTGATCGCGGTGAGCAGGACCTCGGTCGCGAGCCGGCTCTGGGCGAAGACGATCGTCGCGATCTTCTCCCGGAGGAACCGGACCGCGAGCCTCGCGGCCTCGCCGAGGTAGGGCGCGCGGATGCCGAGCTCCGGGTTGACGACGGGCGGGTTGTAGCAGACGAAGAGCTTGTCGCCCGTGGGCGCGCCGCTCTCGGCGATCTCCTCGACGCTCTCGCCGGTGAGCCGCTGCGCCAGCTCGCCCGGGTTCGCGATCGTCGCGGAGGCCATGACGAACTGCGGCGCCGATCCATAGTGGCGGCAGATGCGCCGGAGCCGACGGAGCACGTTCGCCAGGTGGCTTCCGAAGACTCCTCGATAGGCATGCAGCTCGTCGACGACCACATATCTGAGGTTCTGAAACAAGGTCGCCCACTTCGTGTGGTGCGGCAGGATCCCCGAGTGGAGCATGTCGGGGTTCGTGAGCACCAGGTTCGCGCGCGCGCGCACCGCGCGCCGGGCGTCCTGCGGCGTGTCGCCGTCGTAGGTGAACATCCGCATCTCGGGGAGCGTCCGGGCCAGCTCCTCGAGCTCGGCGAGCTGGTCCTGCGCGAGCGCCTTGGTGGGGAACAGGTAGAGGATCCGCGCGTCGGGCTGGTGCGCGAGGCACTGGAGCGCCGGCAGGTTGTAGCAGAGCGTCTTCCCCGACGCCGTCGGCGTGACGACCACGACGTGGTGGCCCTTCTCGACCAGCTCCCACGCCCGCGCCTGGTGCGCGTAGAGCTCGTGGATCCCGCGCGCGCGGAGCGCGTCGGCGAGCCGCGGGTCGAGCGACGGCGGCAACGGGGCGAGCACGGGGGGGCGCGGCGGGAAGTGGCGGGTCGCCGTGATGCACGGTCCCGTCGTCGGCGCGGTCAGCAGATCGTCGAGGATCCGGCCGAGCATCGGGCCAACTCTATCACGGCCCGCCGACGCCGGCCGCCGACTCCTTCAGCGGCCGACGCGCGCCCGCGCCGGTATGATGGTAGGCGATGCGTCCCGCCTACTGGCTGCCGCCCGTCGCGTGGATGGCGGTCGTCCTCGGCCTGTCGTCGGAGGCGGCGAGCGCCGAGCAGACGAGCCGGTTCCTGCTCCCGTTCCTGCGCTGGCTCCTGCCCGGGGCCGCGCCGGAGCAGATCGCCGCGCTCCACGGCCTTACGCGGATTGCCGGCCACGTGGTCGAGTACGCGATCCTCGCCCTCCTCTGGTTCCGCGCCTTCCGCCGCGGCCGCGGCCTCGGGCCCCGCGCAAGCGCGTGGCTCGCGCTCGCGCCGAGCCTCGCCTGGGCGGTCGTGGACGAGTGGCACCAGTCGGGCCTGCTCACGCGGACCGGCAGCGTGCTCGACGTCGCGCTCGACGCCGCCGGCGCGGTCGGGGCGCTCGGCGTCGCGCGCCTCGGCTGGCGCGTGGCGCTCGACGGCGCGGCCACGCTCGGCCTCTGGGTCGCGGCGCTCGGCGGGGGCGCGGTCCTCGCGGTCGACGCGTGGGCCGGCGTCGCCTCCGGCGTGCTCTGGCTGACGGCGCCCGCGGCGGCGCTCGCCCTGCTCGTGCGGCGGCTTCGCCGGGCGCGCGCCCGCTCCACGGGTTGACGCCGGGTGTAGCGTAGGAGACGTCGCTCGCGGTCCCCGCTCCACCCGCCCCGGGCTCCGATCGCGCCGTCAACGACACCCGCGACACGTGGAGGAACCAGATGAGGCACCGTCTGCCCGCCGTCCTGCTGTCCGCCCTCGCGCTCCTGCCGGCCGTCCCGCCGCCGGCCGCGGCCGGCACACCGACGCGGGAGCTCCGCGCCCGCATCGAGCGCGTGCTGGGCGCCATTCGGGCGCCCGAGCAGCGCGCGGCCGTGCGCGCCGCCACCGACGACCTCTTCGACTGGCCCGAGGTGGCGCAGCGCTCCCTCGGGCCGCACTGGCAGGCGCTGACGGACGGCGAGCGCGCGGAGTTCACCGGGCTCCTCCGGCGGCTCGTGGACGCCCGGCTCCTCGCGCTCGCGGAGTACGGCGCGACGGCCGTCGAGTACGTGGACGAGACCGTCGAGGGCGAGCGGGCCATCGTGCGGACGGCCGTGGCGATGAGCGCGGGCCGCGGCCTGGCCCTCGACTACCGCATGGTCCGGCGCGCCGGGCGCTGGCTGGTCTACGACGTGGTCGTCGACGGGACCAGCATGGTCGGGAACTACCGGGCGCAGTTCGCCCGCATCATCAGGAAGGCCTCGTTCGCCACGCTGGTCGAGAAGCTCGCCACGCCGTAGCGCGGATCATTCATGAACGACCGTCCCGCGAGGCGGACGGGTCCTGTCGCCGGGTGCGGCCCCCTGCGGTCCTCGCGGAACATATCCCCCAGTGGGGCCCTTCCGCTGCGGTCCTCGGGGACCGCACCCGGCGCCACCCGTCCGGCTCCCCCGGCAGCCGTTCATGAATAGTCCGCCCTAGTCCGCGGCGTCAACTCACACCGTGAGCCGCGGGTCGAGCGTGTCGCGCAGCCCGTCGCCGAAGAGGTTGATGCCGAGGACGGTGAGGAGGATCGCGAGCCCGGGGAACGTTGCGAGCCACCACGCGGTCGAGATGTAGACGCGCCCGTCCGCGAGCATCCCGCCCCACGTCGGCGTCGGCGGCTGCACGCCGAGCCCGAGGAACGACAGTGCGGACTCGATCACGATCACGCGGGCCATGTCGAGCGTCGCGACGACGAGCCACGGCGTGAGCGCGTTCGGCAGCACGTGGCGGAGCAGGATCCGCACGTCGCGGACGCCGAGCGCGTGCGCGGCCTGCACGAACTCGCGCTCGCGGATCGAGAGCACCTCGCTCCGCACGACGCGCGCGTAGACGACCCAGCTCGAGACGCCGATCACCACGATGATCACGGGCAGGCTCGGGCCGAGCACGCCGATCACCGCGATCGCGAGCAGGATGAACGGGAACGCGAGCTGGATGTCGGCGAGCCGCATGAACACGTCGTCCACCCGCCCCCCGAAGTAGCCGGACACCAGCCCGAGGACGAGCCCGAGGAGCCCGGAGATCGCCACGGCGGCGAACCCCACCAGGAGGGCGGGCCGCGCGCCGAAGACGATGCGCGCGAGGAGGTCGCGCCCGAGATGATCGGTGCCGAGGAGGTGGACGCGCCCCGACGCGTGGACCGAGCCCGGCGCCTGGAGCCGGCTGGGGATGTCCTGCTCGATCGGGTCCCACGAGGTCACCCACGGCGCGGCGACCGCGAGGACGAGGACGGCCACGACCACACAGAGCCCGAACAGCGCCGTGCGGCGGCGCGCGAGCCGGCGCAGGAACACCACCCACTCGCGCCGCGCGGGCGACGACGCCCGGGCGGGCAGCTCGAGGGCGCGCGCGGCGGCGGACGTTCCCGGCGGCGTCATCGGAGCCGGATCCGCGGGTCGAGGTACGTGTAGAGCACGTCCACGACGAGGTTGACGACCACGAACGTCGTGGAGAGCAGGAACACCGCCGCCTGGACCACCGGGTAGTCGCGGTTGTAGATCGCCTGCACCGACAGGCGGCCGACGCCCGGCCAGGCGAAGATCGTCTCGGTGATCACGGAGCCGCCGAGCAGGGTGCCGAGCTCGATGCCGACGATCGTCACGATCGGGATCGCGGCGTTCTTGAGCGCGTGCTTCCAGACCACGGGCGGGTCGGCCATCCCCTTGGCCCGCGCGGTGCGGATGTAGTCCTGGTTCAGCACCTCGAGCATCCCCGAGCGCGTCAGGCGCGTGATGCGCGCGGTCGTGAAGAGCCCGAGCGTGATCGCCGGCAGGACGAGGTGCTCGAGCGTGCCGCGGCCGGACGACGGCAGCAGGCTGAGCCGCACCGAGAAGACCAGGATCAGCATGATCCCGAGCCAGAACGTCGGCATCGACTGCCCGAGCAGCGCGACGACGGTGGAGACGTAGTCGACGAGGGAATTGCGCCGCACCGCCGACACGATGCCCGCGGGGATCGCGAGCGCGAGCGCGATGAGCAGCGCCGCGCCGGCCAGCTCGAGCGTCGCCGGCAGGCGCTCGGCGACGAGGTCGAACGCGGGCTCGTCGTGGCGCACGGACCGCCCGAAGTCGCCCCTGAGCGCGCCGCGGAGGAAGCGCCCGTACTGGACGAGGAAGGGATCGTTGAAGCCCATCTTCTCGCGGAACTCCTGGATGTCCTGGGCCGTCGCGTCCGGCGGCAGCAGCACGAGCGCCGGGTCGCCGGTGAGGTGGAGGATGAAGAACACCACGAAGGAGACGCCGAGGAGCACCAGGAGCGACTGGGCCAGGCGGCGGACGAGGTACGCTCTCATGCACTCCGCGTGAGACGCGCGACCGCCTCGATGTGCGGCGTCTGCGGGAACATGTCCACGGGCTGCACCCACTCGACGCGGTAGCCGCGGGCGACGAGGGCGCCGAGGTCGCGCGCGAGCGTGGCCGGGTTGCACGAGACGTAGACCAGCCGCTGCGGCGCGAGCGCCCCGAGCGCCCCGAGCGCCTTCGGGTGGAACCCGGCGCGCGGCGGGTCGGCGACGACGACGTCGGCGCGGACGCCGTCGCGCACGAGCGTCGGCAGGACGTGGCGGACCTCGCCCGCCAGGAACGTGCAGTTCTCGACGCCGTTCGCGCGCGCGTTCCGGACCGCGTCGGCGACCGCCGCGGCGGCCACCTCAATGCCGTACACCCGCCGGCAGCGGCGGGCCAGGAGCAGGCTGATCGCGCCGGTGCCAGAGAAGAGGTCCAGGACCGTCTCCGAGCCGTCGAGCGCACACGCGTCGGCGACGAGCGCGAAGAGCCGTTCCGCCTGCGCGGTGTTGGTCTGGAAGAACGAGCCCGCGGAGATCTGGAAGGCGAGCCCGCCGAGCGTCTCCCGGATGTGGTCGCGCCCGAGGAGCAGGTGCTCCTCCGAGCCGACCGCGACGGCCGCCTTCTTCGCGTTCACGGTGAGGACGACGCTCGCCGTCGCGGGGACGCGCGCGCGCAGCCCCGCGGCGACCGGCGCGAGCGCCTCGACCGCGGGCGCCGAGGCGACGACGTTCACCATCGCCTCGCCCGTGCCGCCGGCCGCGCGGAGCGCGACGAAGCGGAGCAGGCCCTCCTCCGTGGCGGGGTCGTACACCGAGAGCCCCCGGGCGCGCACCTCGCCGCGCAGCGCGTCGAGCAGCGCGTTCATCGTCTCCGACTGCAAGAGGCAGCGCTCGATGTCGAGGACGACGTCGTAGCGGTCCGCCTGGTGCAGGCCCACGACGGGGCCGGGCGCGACGGTGAACTCCATCTTGTTGCGGTAGCCGTACGGCTCGGGCGCGGCGAGGATCGGCTTGAGCTCGAACGGGCCGAGCCCCCCGATCCGCTCGAGGCAGTCGCGCACCTGCTTGGCCTTGAACGCGAGCTGCAGCGGGTAGGCCAGGTGCTGGAGCCGGCAGCCGCCGCAGGCGCCGAAGTAGGGGCACGGCGCCTCGACCCGGCCGGGCGCCGGCGTCATGACCGCCTCGACCGCGGCGCGGCCGAACCGCGAGCGCGCCTCGACGAGGCGCACGCGCAGCCGGTCGCCCGGCACGCCGCCGCGCACGAACACGACGTAGCCGTCCACGCGCCCCACCCCCTCGCCGCCGAAGGCGAGGTCGTCGATGGTGAGCTCGAGGGTGTCTCCGCGGCGGGGCTTCGCCATGGGCTGAGGCCACTATAAATGACTCGCCGGGCGTTTGTCAGGCGACGGGACGCGGCGACGCCCGCTCGCGGCTCCCGCCCCCTGGGGTTATGATACGGGGACGATGAAGAGGAAGGCGCCGCGCGCCGTCGGGGACCTGCTGGTGGCGGCCGTCCCCGAGCTGGCCGACCGGCTGGCCGCGGAGCGGATCCGGCGCGCGTGGGCGGCGATCGTCGGGCCCGAGACCGCGCGCCGCAGCCGGCCCCGCGGACTCGTCAACGGCTGCCTCACCGTCACCGTGGACAACTCGCCCTGGCTCCACGAGCTCACGCTCCGCCGCGAGGATCTGCTCGCGCGCCTCGCCGAGCGCTCGGACGCGGTCCGCGCCCTGCGCCTGGAGCTCGGCGCGCTCGAGCCCGGGGAGGGCGCCGAGCCCGCGCGGGAGCCGCGGCGGCCCGCCGCGCGGCTCGACGCCACGGACCGGCGCCTGATCGACGAGGCGGCGCGGGCCATCGGCGACCCGGAGCTCGCCGAGGCCGCGCGGCGCCTCATGACCAAGGCCTGGAGGGCCCGATGACCCGTCGTCCCCCGCTGAGCGTGCTCCTCGCCGCCGCGGCGCTCGCAGGCTGCGCGACCGGCGCCGAGGTTGCGACCCCCGCCGCCGCCCCGGCCCCCCGGCCCCTCGTCGCGCGCGTCCCCGACCCGCGCGCCGACGCCTACTACCACTTCAGCGTCGCGCAGCTCCAGGCGCAGGCCGGTCGGTTCAAGGACGCGATCGACGCCG
Organism: Candidatus Rokubacteria bacterium GWA2_73_35; assembly: GCA_001790205.1. Lineage (GTDB taxonomy): Bacteria > Methylomirabilota > Methylomirabilia > Rokubacteriales > CSP1-6 > GWA2-73-35. Next base: position 12,744 of record MGBU01000197.1, read on the forward strand.
TGCGCGAGGCGCTCAAGCGCGACCCGGGCGCCGCCATTCTCTGGATGCAGTACGCGCAGTGGCTCGCGCGGACCGACGCCTACGTCGAGGCCGCGGCCGCCGCGCGGCGCGCGATCGAGCTGGCCCCGGACCGGAGCGGACCGCACCTCACGCTGGCCGAGCTCCTGCGCCTGCAGAAGCAGTACCCCGAGGCCGAGGCCGAGCTCGAGAAGGTGATCGAGCTCCATCCGGGCGGGGACGACGCCTACCTGACGCTCGCCCGCTTCCAGGTCGAGCAGAAGGCCTACGACCGGGCCCGCCGCACGCTGCTCCGCCTCGTGGAGCGGAGCCCGCGGCTCGCGCAGGCGCACTTCCTCCTGGGCCGCCTCGCGATCGAGACCGAGTCGTGGGACGAGGCCATTGCGCGCCTCCGCAAGGCGATCGAGCTCGATCCCGACCACGACGGCGCCTGGACGGCGCTCGGCTACGTGTACGAGACGCGCCAGCAGAGCGAGCAGGCCGTCGAGATCTACCGCGAGGCGGTTCGTGCGAACCCCGACAACCCGGCGTTCGCCGAGCGCCTCGGCGACCTGCTGATCCGGCTGGGGCGCTTCCAGGAGGCGCAGCAGCAGCTCGAGGCGCTCGCCGACGCGGCGCCGCGCGACGCGCGGCTCTTCATGAAGCTCGGCGCCGTGTACTACGAGAGCAAGCAGTGGGACCGGGCGGCCGGGGCCTTCCGGCGCGTGATCGCGCTCGAGCCGACGAACCTCCGCGCGCGCTACTTCCTGGCGACCGCGTACCTGGACGGCGGCCGCGAGGCGGACGCGCGCACCGAGCTCGAGCGGATCCTCCGGATCGACCCCCGCTCGATCGACGCCCGGGTCCAGCTCGGCTTCCTCCACGGCCGGGCCAAACGCTACGACGAGGCGATCGTGGTCCTGCGCGAGGCCGTGAACCTCGAGCCCCGGCGGGCCGAGCTCTTCCTCTATCTTGGCACCGCCTACTTCCGCGCCAAGCAGTACGACCGCGCCGTGCAGACGCTCAACGAGGGCCTGTCGATCGACGGCCGCTCCAAGGACCTGAACTTCCAGCTCGGCGTCGTCTTCGAGAAGCAGCAGCGGTTCGACGACGCGGTCCGCGCGTTCCGCCTCGTCATCACGCTCGACCCCAAGCACGCCGAGGCCTACAACTACGTCGGCTACATGTACGCCGAGCGCGGGCAGAACCTCGACGAGGCGATCGAGCTGATCAACAAGGCGCTCGCGCTCGAGCCCGACAACGGCTACTTCATCGACAGCCTCGGCTGGGCGTACTACCAGCAGGGGCGCTACCCGGAGGCGCTGCAGGAGCTCAAGCGCGCGGTCGCGAAGGCCAAGGAGCCCGACCCGGTGATCTACGAGCACCTGGGCGACGCCCTCGTGAAGAGCGGGCTCGACGACGACGCGCTGCGGGCGTGGGAGAAGGCCCTCCAGCTCGACCCGACGGCCGACGGCGTGAAGAAGAAGGTGGAGGAGCTGCGCGAGCGGCTGCGCCGCGTCAAGGGTGGGCCGAAGGCTTCTCAGTAGCCTCCTCGCCGCGCTCGTGCTCGGCGCGGCCGGCTGCGCGAGCGGGCCGGCCCGCCAGCCGGTGGACGACGCGGCACGGCGCGCGCTCGCGCTGCTCGACGCGCGCTGGCAGGCCTTCGGCGACCTCCGCGCCCTCGCCGACATCTCCCTCGAGCGCGGCGGCGAGCGCCTGCGGCTCACCGGCGTCCTGCTCGTCCGCCACCCCGACTCCGTCCGTTTCGAGGCGCTCTCGCCCTTCGGGCAGCCCTACCTGCTGGTGACCGTCCACGACGGCCGCGTCACGGCCTACGACGCCGCGAAGAACGAGGCGCGCCTCGGCCCCGCCAACGCGGACACGATCGGGCGGGTGCTCGGCCTGCCGCTCGAGGCCGACGACCTGGTCGCCGTGCTCGCCGCGCGCGTGGCGCCGCCCAAGGACCTGCGCGTCGCCGAGCTGCTGCCCGCCGACGACGCGGGCCCCTCGCTCCAGCTCGTCACCCCGACCGGGCGCCAGCGCGTGTGGCTCGACCTCGCCACCGGCGTCGTGCGCCGGGTGGAGCTCGAGGGCGGACGGGTGCCGCTTCGGATCACCTACCGCTTCGACGGGGCGGCACCGGCGGGCTTCGACCTCGATGCGGGCGAGGCGTACCTGACCGGGTCGGTGCGCTATCGGAACGCCGCCCTCGACACGGGCATCGACCCGGGTCGCTTCGAGCTGACGCTTCCCAAAGGGGCGAAAACACAGAGCATCCGTTGAAAACACCGGAGCCGCGTGGTAGCCTTGCCTGTCGTGTCGAAGGGGTCCGGGCGTGCCCGTCGGGTCGTGCTCAACGCTGCGGCCAAGGTCAACCTGGCCCTGGAGGTCCTGGGCAAGCGGCCTGACGGCTACCACGAGATCGCCACGGTCATGCAGACCGTGGACCTCTCCGACCGGCTGGTGCTCGAGGACGCCGACGGCCTCGAGCTGGTGAGCACCGCCCCCGGCGTTCCGACGGACGAGACCAACCTGGCGTGGCGCGCGGCGGCGGCGCTGCGCGAGGCGGCGGGCGTCGGGCGCGGCGTGCGCATCACGCTCGACAAGCGGATCCCGCCGGCGGCCGGGCTCGGCGGCGGCTCGACCGACGCCGCCGGGGTCCTGCTCGGGCTCAACCGGCTCTGGCGCCTCGGGTGGCCCCTGGCGCGCCTCGGCGAGGTCGCGGTCGGGCTCGGAATGGACGTGCCGTTCTTCCTGCGGGGTGGGGCGGCGCTCGCGACCGGCCGCGGCGAGAAGCTCGAGCCCCTCGCCGGCGGCGGCCTGGCGCTGGTCCTCGTGCACCCGGGGATCGGCGTGAGCACGGCGGCGATCTACGGCGGCGTGACCCGGGCGATGTATTCTGACGGCGGGCGCGCGCGGGAGATGGCGGCGGCGCTCCGGGGACGGCGACCGGCGCGCGTGGCCGCGGGGCTCTGGAACGTGCTCGCGCGTGTCGCGTCGCCGCGCCATCCCGAGGTGGCGCGGATGGAGGCCGCGCTCCTGGCCGCGGGCGCGCTCGGCGCCGCGATGTCGGGCAGCGGGCTCACGGTGTTCGGGGTCGCGCGCTCGTTCGACCACGCCCGGCAGATCCGGGCGCGGCTCGCGCGAGGGGCGTGGCGGTGCTGGGCGGTGCGGGCCCTCCGGGGGCCCGCGATCCGGGTGAGATGGTAGTGCGAGCCGAGGCGGTGCCTCCGCCGAGGCGAGCGGTGAGAGGGCTCGGGGGCCGTGCGAGCCGAGATGGCCGTGCGAGGTGAGCGCCGTCGCGGCGCGAGCCGAGCGGTGAAATGATCGAGCTTCGATTGCCGAGGCGGGCGGTGAAATGGCTCGGGAGACTGCAGCGCACGATGGGGCGTGGCCAAGCGGCAAGGCGCGGGACTTTGGATCCCGTATTCGGAGGTTCGAATCCTCCCGCCCCAACCACATCCTGACGAGGGGCCGATGGCGTACGAGCTGAAGCTCTTCACGGGCAACGCGAACCGGCCCCTGGCCGAGGAGATCGCCCAGTACCTGCGCGTGCCGCTGTCCGACGCGGAGGTCACGCGCTTCTCGGACGGGGAGGTGTACGTCCACGTGAACGAGAACGTCCGCGGCGCGGACGTCTACGTCATCCAGCCGACGTGCCCCCCGGTGAACGACACGCTGATGGAGCTGCTCATCATGATCGACGCGCTCAAGCGCGCGTCCGCGCGCCGGATCACCGCCGTGCTCCCGTACTACGGCTACGCGCGCCAGGACCGCAAGGTGGAGCCGCGCGTGCCCATCACCGCGAAGCTCGTCGCCGACCTGCTCGAGGCCGCCGGGATCGACCGGGTGCTCGCGCTCGACCTGCACGCCGGGCAGATCCAGGGCTTCTTCAAGGTCCCCGTGGACCACCTCTTCGCCGCGCCCGTCATGATCGACTACCTCGGCAAGAAGGAGCTCCGCGACGCGGTCATCGTCGCGCCGGACGCGGGCGGCGTGGAGCGGGCGCGGGCCATCGCCAAGCGCCTGAACGCCGGCCTCGCGATCATCGACAAGCGGCGCGAGGGGCCCAACGCCGCGGTGGCGATGCACCTGATCGGCGACGTCCGCGCCCGCGACGCGGTGGTCATCGACGACATGATCGACACCGCCGGCACGCTCATCCAGGCGGTCGGGGCGCTCGCCCGCGAGGGCGCGCGCCGGATCCTCGCGTGCGGCGTCCACCCCGTGCTCTCGGGCCCGGCGCTCGAGCGCATCGGCGCCTCGCCGCTCGAGGAGGTCGTCGTCACCAACTCGATCCCCGTGCCGGCCGAGAAGCGCATCGCCCGCGTCACCGTGCTGACCGTGGCCCCGCTGCTCGGCGAGGCGATCCGTCGCATCCACGAC
>MGBU01000198.1 GCA_001790205.1 Candidatus Rokubacteria bacterium GWA2_73_35
AAGACGGTCGTGAACCTCTTCTACGAGGCCTCCACGCGGACCCGCACCTCGTTCGAGATCGCCGGCAAGTGGCTGTCGGCGGACGTCGTGAACTTCTCGGCCGGCGGCTCGAGCGTGAGCAAGGGCGAGAGCTTCATCGACACCGCGAAGAACATCGCCGCGATGAGCCCGGACGTGGTCGTCGTCCGCCACGCGGCCTCCGGCGCCGCGGCGCTCCTGGCCCGCGAGCTCCCCTGCTCGATCGTGAACGCCGGCGACGGCACCCACGAGCATCCGACGCAGGCGCTCCTGGATCTCTTGACGATCCGCGAGCGGAAGGGCCACTTCGAGGGGCTCCACGTCGCGATCGTCGGTGACATCGCCCACAGCCGGGTCGCGCGCTCGAACATCCACGGCATGAAGAAGCTCGGCATGACCGTGACCGTGGCGGGGCCGCCCACGCTGATCCCGCCGTTCGTGCAGGAGCTGGGCGTCAAGGTCGCCTACCGCCTGGAGGACGCGATCCGCGACGTGGACGTGATCATGATGCTGCGCCTGCAGCACGAGCGCATGGCGGCGGGCCTGATCCCGTCGCTGCGCGAGTACGCGCGCTACTGGGGGCTCTCGCTCGACCGCCTCGCGCGGCACGCGCGCCCGGACGTCCTGATCATGCACCCCGGGCCGGTCAACCGCGGCGTCGAGCTCGCGCCCGAGGTCGCCGACGGCCCCTACTCGGTGATCCTCGACCAGGTCGCGAAGGGCGTCGCCGTGCGGATGGCGGTGCTTCTCCTGTTGGCGGGAGGCAAGGGCGGGGACGGCGCATGAGCCTGCTGCTCCGGGGCGGCCGCGTCATCGATCCCGCGAACGGCGTGGACGCCGTGCAGGACGTGCTGCTCGCCGACGGCAAGGTCGCGCGCGTCGGCCCCCGGCTCGAGGCGCCCGCCGGCTGCGAGGTCCTCGACGTGGCGGGCCGGGTGGTCTGCCCGGGCTTCGTGGACATGCACGTCCATCTCCGCGAGCCGGGCTTCGAGTACAAGGAGACCGTCAGGACGGGCACGCGCGCCGCGGCGGCGGGCGGCTTCACGGCCGTCGCCTGCATGGCGAACACGCACCCCGTCAACGACAACGGCGCCGTCACCGACTACATCCTGGCCCGGGCGAAGGTCGAGGGCGTGGTGCGCGTGTACCCGATCGGCGCGGTCACGCGCGGGCTCAAGGGCGAGGAGCTGGCCGAGCTGGCCGAGCTGGCCGAGGCGGGCTGCGTCGCGTTCTCGGACGACGGCCGGTGCGTGCAGAGCGCGGACCTCTACCGGCGCGCGCTCGAGTACACGCTGCCCTTCGGCGTGCCCGTGATCAGCCACGCGGAGGACACGACGCTCGCCCGGGGCTTCGCGATGAACGAGGGCGTGGTCTCGACCGAGATCGGCCTCGCGGGCGCGCCCGCCGCGGCCGAGGACGTGATGGTCGCGCGCGACATCCTCCTGGCCGAGCTGACGGGCGCGCACGTGCACATCGCCCACCTCTCGACGGCGGGCGCGGTCCGCCTCGTCCGCGACGGCAAGGCGCGCGGCGTGCGCGTGACCGCCGAGGTCACGCCCCACCACCTCGTGCTCACCGAGGACGCCGTCCGGACGTACGACCCGAACACGAAGATGGCGCCGCCGCTCCGCACCAAGCGCGACACCGAGGCGCTCGTCGAGGCGCTCGCCGACGGGACCATCGACTGCGTCGCGACCGACCACGCCCCGCACGCGCTCGCCGAGAAGGAGGGCGAGTTCGACCGCGCCGCGTTCGGCATCGTCGGGCTGGAGACCGCGGTGTCGCTGCTGCTCGACCGGCTGGTCCGTCCGGGCCTCCTGCCCCTGGCGACGCTCGTCTCGCGGCTCTCGCGCGACCCCGTGCGCCTGCTCGGCCTGCCCGGCGGGAGCCTGGCCCCCGGCGCGCCCGGCGACGTGACGGTGCTCGACCTCGAGCAGGCGGTCACCGTGGACCCCCGGCACTTCAGGTCGAAGAGCCGCAACACGCCGTTCGCCGGCTGGCGGCTCACCGGCGCGCCCGCGCTCACGCTGGTGGGCGGCGCGGTCGTGCGCCCGTGACGCCCGCGGTCCTCGTCCTGCGCGACGGCCGCGTGTTCCGCGGCGAGGCCCTCGGCGCCATCGGCGAGGCCTCCGGCGAGGTCATCTTCAACACCGCAATGACGGGCTACCAGGAGATCCTCACCGACCCGTCCTATCGAGGGCAGGTCGTGGTGATGACCTATCCCCTCATCGGCAACTACGGCGTCAACCCGGAGGACGTCGAGTCGCGGCGGCCGTGGGTGAACGGGTTCATCGTGAAGGAGGCCTCGCCGATCGCCTCGAACTTCCGCGCCTCCACGACCCTCGACGACTATCTGAAGGCGCACGGGATCGTCGGCCTCCAGGGGATCGACACGCGCGCGCTCACCCGCCACCTGCGAGACCACGGCGCCCAGGACGGCAGCATCGCCTCGGTCGAGACCGACCCGGCGCGTCTGCTCGAGCGCGTCCGCGCGCTCCCTGGTCTCGTCGGCCGGGACCTCGTCGCGGAGGTGACGACCGGGGCCCCGTTCGCCTGGCCGGAGGGCGGCTGGGCTCTCGGGCGGGGCTGGGTCGCGCCGCCCCCGCCCCGCTTCCGCGTCGTCGCCTACGACTGCGGCGTCAAGTGGAACATCCTGCGGCAACTCCGGATGGCGGGCTGCGAGGTCACGGTCGTGCCGGCTGCGACGTCCGCCGCGGAGATCCTCGAGCGGCGGCCCGACGGCCTGTTCCTCTCCAACGGCCCGGGCGACCCCGAGGGCGTGCCGTACCTGATCGCGTCGGTGCGCGAGCTGCTCGGCCGGCTCCCGATCTTCGGCATCTGCCTCGGCCACCAGATCCTCGGCCTCGCGGGGGGTGGCCGCACGTACAAGCTCCCCTTCGGGCACCACGGCGCCAACCACCCGGTGAAGGACCTCGCGACGGGCAAGGTCGAGATCACCGCGCAGAACCACGGCTTCGCCGTCGACCCGGACTCGCTCGCCACCCGGGGCTGGGAGCCGACGCACGTCAACCTCAACGACGGCACCTGCGAGGGCCTGCGCCACCGCGAGTGGCCGGTGTTCTCGGTGCAGTACCACCCGGAGGCCTCGCCGGGGCCGCACGACGCGAACCACCTGTTCCACCGCTTCACCGAGGTGATGGCACGGGAAGGAGGCTGATCGACGTCATGCCCAAGTACCTGATCTCGTACCGGAGGACGGAGGGCGCGGGGCGGAAGCCCGAGTGGACGTCGTTCACCACGGAGAGCGACACCTCGCTCGAGGCCCATGCGGTCCGCGAGCGCGTCGACCGGCGCATGAGCGTGCTGGGCGAGACGCTCTGGGGCAACGGCGAGGTCGCCTGGATCGACGGCGGCCGGCTCGACGACGTCCTCTACCGGCGCGAGGAGGCCGCGCCCGAGACCTCGATCGTCTATGGACTGGTCGAGGAATAGCGCGGGAGCTCAATGCCGTGTCTCCGATTGGCTACATCTTGACGAGGGTACGGATACGCGGGGATCTTGATCACGTCTCTGAAGTGACCGCGCGGAGGACTGAATGAGACGAAAGCATCAATATCCCTCTCTGCTGTGCAGCGACACCCGGACTCATAGAGGAGCGGTTTCCGAGGGACAGCGGCTACCGAAGCCTTACTACAAGACGGAACTTGGTGTGGCGTACCTGGGGGACTCGCTAGACTTCTTGCCTCTCATCGAGACTGAATCGATCAACCTAATCGTTACCTCGCCGCCGTTCGCTCTAAAACGAAAAAAGGAGTACGGAAACGTTGATGCGCACGAGTATGTCGACTGGTTTCTTCCCTTCGCGAAGGAGTTCTGGAGGATTCTCCGGTCGGATGGAAGCTTCGTGCTCGACATTGGTGGCAGTTGGAGTCCGGGGCTACCAACGAAAACTCTCTACAACTTTGAGCTTCTGATCCGCCTCTGCCGCGATGTTGGCTTCCATCTTGCCGAAGACTTCTACTGGCTGAATCCGGCCAAACTGCCGTCGCCAGCTGAATGGGTAAACGTGAGGCGCATCAGGGTAAAGGACGCCATCGATCCCGTATGGTGGCTATCAAAAACCCCGTTTCCAAAGGCGGACAATCGAGAGATCTTAAAGCCCTACAGCAAGTCCATGGAGGACCTTCTCGCGAAGGGTTACAAGGCCAAGCTAAGGCCGTCTGGTCACGACATCTCGACGAAGTTCAGCAACAATCGCGGCGGAGCAATTCCGTCGAACTTACTGACGATCGCAAACACGGAGTCCAACAGCTACTATTTGCGCGCCTGCCGCGCGGCGGGGCTAAAGCCGCACCCAGCGAGGTATCCGCTGGCGCTTCCCGAATTCTTCGTCAAGTTTCTGACGAACAAGAACGACGTCGTACTTGATCCCTTTGGTGGAAGCAATATCACCGGTGAGTGCTGCGAGAAACTCGGCCGGCGTTGGCTCGCCTTTGAACTCTCCGAGGAATATCTACAGGGATCGAAGTTCCGCTTTCACAAGTCGTCGGCATCCCGGTCGAAGGATCGAAAGAAACACCGGACACATTCGAGAACGCCTGAGCAGCCAAACCTTTTTCGCATGAGCGACTGAGTATGCCACTTTCCGCAGACAAGCGGGAGCTGATGGCTCGCGTCCAAGAAGCGGTCAACTCGTCCGGATGGCAGATGATCTTCGAAAACGACGAGCACCCCTGCTTCGTCAGAGCGTTTCGCGACGGCGACAGCGTGCGAATGCTCGTGTACATCTGGCGCCTCACCCGTGGTGGACCGACGGGTGTCCGGCCCGAGGGTGAATTCCGGATTCAGATTACCAGCGTCAACCCGCCTCTGCGAACGGGCCGTGGTTTCACTACGTTGCTTCTTGGCTGGCATGAGGATCTGGAAGTTTTTGCCGGGTTTGATGTCTCACGGCGTCCAGAGCGCTGGGGCGCCTCGCCGTCAGTACAAGTGCGCGAAGACACACTCCGACTGGCGACCACAAATGGCTTCGGGTTTTATCGGAGGGCTACGGGAACAGGAGAGCTCGCCGTAGCCTTCGCACCTGGATCCTTCATGGATTACGCGACCAACCAAGCCCGCTTCCATGAGTTCGCCGAACATCCCGATGAAGTACGCGTCCTGAATCATCTTACCCGTGAAGATGATGACATCGACAGGGAGCGACATGTCGATCTCGATCGAATAGGTTCCCATGGGCGCAGGCAAGTTGTTCGCACAGTCAACGAAAGAAGGGGGCACGAAAATTTCAGAGCGCGTGTCCTGAGTGCCTACCGGCGTCACTGCGCGATGTGTGCCTTACAGCTCGACCTCGTCGTCGCTGCTCACATAGTGCCGGTTGAAGAACACGGTACCAACGAGACAACAAACGGTCTTGCGCTCTGCTACTTGCATCACGAGGCGTATGACCGTGGCTTCGTCATCGCAGATCACGAGTGCCACATCCGGGTGAACGAGATCGCTCTAGAGAGACTTCGGCGTATCCAACGAAACTCCAAGGAACAGGAGTTTCTTCAGAATCTCCGTCCGGATCTCTTTCTGCCGGAGAGGCAAGAGGACTATCCGTCGGCACATTACCTGCGCCGTGGGATGGAGCTCCGAGGATGGCCCACTCATGCAGCCTGAACGCTCCGCCGCGCAATCCAGCGCCGTCCTAGAGCTCCTGGAGAGCCTCCCGCATCTCCTCAGGCTTCCATCAAAGCAGATGTGGTTCGATTTCGACGAGGAGGCGGACGTCCTCTACGTCAGCTTCGAGCGGCCGCAGGGCGCGACGGACAGCGAGCTCACGGAGGAAGGTGTCCTGATGCGCTATCGCGGTGATCAGCTTGTCGGTGTGACGATCCTCAACGCCCGCAAGCGACTCCGGAGTCACGCGTAGTGCCGAAGCGGACGGACATCCGGAAGATCCTGATCGTCGGCTCCGGGCCGATCGTGATCGGCCAGGCGTGCGAGTTCGACTACTCGGGCACCCAGGCGGTGAAGGCCCTCCGCGAGGAGGGGTTCGAGGTCGTGCTCGTCAACTCGAACCCGGCGACGATCATGACCGACCCCGAGCTCGCGCACCGCACCTACGTCGAGCCGCTCACGCCGGAGTTCGTCGCGCGGATCATCGAGCGCGAGCGGCCGCAGGCGCTCCTGCCGACGCTCGGCGGCCAGACGGGGCTCAACCTCGCCGTCGCGCTCGCCGAGGACGGCACGCTCGACCGCTTCGGCGTCGAGCTGATCGGCGCCAAGCTCCCCGCGATCAAGAAGGCGGAGGACCGGGCGCTGTTCAAGCAGGCGATGGAGCGGATCGGGCTCGCGCTGCCGCGCTCCGGCTACGTGCGGAGCCTCGACGAGGCGCGCGCGATCGTCCGGCAGATCGGCTACCCGGCGATCATCCGGCCGTCGTTCACGCTCGGCGGCACGGGCGGCTCCATCGCCTACAACCCCGAGGAGCTGGAAGAGGCGATCCGCTGGGGGCTCCAGATGTCGCCGGTCGGCACCGTGCTGGTCGAGGAGTCGGTGATCGGCTGGAAGGAGTTCGAGCTCGAGGTGATGCGCGACCTCGCGGACAACGTCGTGATCATCTGCTCGATCGAGAACGTCGATCCGATGGGTGTCCACACCGGCGATTCGGTGACCGTCGCCCCCGCGCAGACGCTGACCGACAAGGAATACCAGCTCATGCGCGACGCCGCGATCGCCATCATCCGGGAGATCGGCGTCGAGACCGGCGGCTCGAACATCCAGTTCGCCGTGAACCCGGAGGACGGCCGCCTCGTCGTCATCGAGATGAACCCGCGCGTGTCGCGCTCCTCCGCGCTCGCCTCGAAGGCCACGGGCTTCCCGATCGCCAAGATCGCGGCCAAGCTCGCCGTCGGCTACACGCTCGACGAGATCCGCAATGACATCACCCGCGAGACGCCGGCCTCGTTCGAGCCGGCCATCGACTACTGCGTCGTCAAGTTCCCGCGCTGGGCCTTCGAGAAATTCCCCGAGGCCGACCGCACGTTGACGACGCAGATGAAGTCGGTCGGCGAGGTCATGGCGATCGGCCGGACCTTCAAGGAGGCCCTGCAGAAGTCGATTCGCTCCCTCGAGGAGGACCGCTGGGCCCTGACGCTCGGGCGCGTCGCCGAGGCGGACGAGCTGCGCCACCTCCTGCGCGTGCCGAACCCCGACCGGATCTTCGCGATCGGCGACGCGTACCGCGCCGGCCTCTCGACCCAGGAGATCCACGGGCTCACGCGCATCGACCCCTGGTTCCTCGAGGGGATCCGCGAGATCGTCCGCTTCGAGCCCGAGATCGCGCGCGCCGCGCTCGAGGACGCCCGGGTCCTGCGCCGCGCCAAGCAGCTCGGCTTCGCCGACCGCCGGATCGCGGAGCTCGCGGGGACGAGCGAGGCGGCCGTCCGCGGCCGGCGCCGCGCGCAGGGCATCCTCGCGACCTTCAAGACGGTGGACACGTGCGCGGCCGAGTTCGTCGCCCACACGCCGTACCTCTACTCCACGTACGAGGAGGAGGACGAGGCGCCGCCGACCGACCGGCCGAAGGTCGTCATCCTCGGCTCGGGCCCCAACCGGATCGGCCAGGGCGTCGAGTTCGACTACTGCTGCGTCCACGCCGCGTTCGCCCTCCACGACCTCGGCGTGGAGGCGATCATGGTCAACTGCAACCCCGAGACCG
>MGBU01000199.1 GCA_001790205.1 Candidatus Rokubacteria bacterium GWA2_73_35
CACTTCGGATCCTACGGGGCGGTCAGCTACCTCGCGGCGCAGGCCCGCTACGGAGGACTCCAGCCGATGTTCCGCGGCGTCGGTCGTGAGGCCAATGGGCTGTATCGGGCCGCCATCGTCACCCGTGAGGAGCGCGGCATCCGGGATCTGAAAGACCTTCGCGGCCGAAGCTTCGCGTTCGGCTCCCGGTTCTCGACCCAGGGCTACGTACTCCCACGGGCGATGCTGGAGCGCGCGGGCATCCGTCTCTCCGACCTCAACGCGGTCATCCACCTCGGCTCGCACACGTCCGTGGCGAGAGAGATTCTTCTGGGACACTACGACGCCGGGGCCGTGTCGGAGATCAAGGCGCGGGAGTACGAGGAACTCGGCCTCCGGATCATTGCCATCTCCGAGGCCGTGCCCAGCTCCCCCATCGTGGCGGGCCGTGGCCTCGACCCGAAGCTCGTGGAGGGGGTTCGCGGCGCGCTGCGTTCGCTGGAGGCCGATGGCAAGCACCGGGCTCTCCTGAGGTCCTGGGACCCGGAACTGGCGTATGGCCTCATCGCCGCGCGGGACGCCGACTACGCGGGATTGCGGGAGCTGGTCAGGCGGTTCGGGCTTCTCGAGCCGCGCGAGTCTTCCCGGTAGGCCTTCATCGGGCAGCACGCGGGAGCACGCCTCAGCACCGGCGGGGGTAGTGTCCTCATTTGACTCCGGTTTGTGCTGGCGGCCTGGCTGGACCGGGCTGCCCCCATGGCCAGCCGGACCCGGCGTTTGTGTCCACGAGCTCCATTGAGCGCCAGACCCTCACGATCCGAATGGCCTGCCGCCGGTTCACGAGGCTCACGAATGCGTTTCGCAAGCAACTCGACAATCTGAAGGCCGCGCTTGCCTTGCACTTCGCGTGGTATAACTTCGTCCGGATTCATCGGATGCTGCGAATCACGCCGGCGATGGCGGCCGGCATCACGGATCACGTGTGGGATTTCGCGGATTTGCTATGAGCCGGCGACGGGCGAAAGAACAACTGCGTCTCTATTCGGCGGCATCATCGCGCCACAAGCGGAAGTCTCCTGACGGTGTCGCGACGAGCAAGCTCGTGTGCTCGGCCCGCGTGGGGTCGAACGAGGAACTCGTCCCGCTGATCCTCAGCCTGCATGTGCCGACCGGCTCCCTCGTGGCTGATGTGACCTACGGCACCGGCATCTTCTGGAAGCTGGTGCCAAAAGCGAAATACAAGCTGCGCGCTACGGACATTAAGACGGGCGTGGATTGCCGGAAACTGCCCTACGAGAACGCAAGCATCGACTGTGTGGTGCTCGATCCCCCCTACATGGAAGGGCTGTATCGGCGTGCCAAGGGCCACTTGGCCGGCGCAGGAACCTATGCCGCGTTCCGGACTACCTACTCGAACGGTGAGCGGACCTCGGATGGCCCAAAGTATCACGATGCCGTTTTGGATCTTTATTTCAAAGCCGGTCTGGAAGCCTATCGCGTGCTGAAACAGTACGGCGTGATGATCGTGAAGTGTCAGGACGAAGTAAGCGCGAACACTCAGCGACTCACCCACGTCGAGATCATCAACGAATATGCGACGCTCGGCTTCTTTGCCAAAGACCTGTTCGTGCTCGTCAGAGCGAACAAGCCAGCCGTGAGCCGTATGAAGCGCCAGGAACACGCCCGCAAGAATCATTCATATTTTCTCGTCTTCGTGAAGACCAACGGAGCGAATCCCAGGGGGAAGGGACTTCGGAATGGGGCTGCCCGAAGACTGGAAGGTCACACGGGCCGAGCTGAACGAACTCCTTGAGACGCGCCCGAGCGCTAGGGGGCACCTCGTTGGATTCGTCGCCGAGTACAAGCTGACCAAGCTCTACTTCAACGATCCGCGCATCCAGTCGCTCCGGCGTTACGACCAGATCGTCCGCAGCCGAGCCAAGTCAAACTAGGACACTACCCGGCGGGTCCGCGCGTTGACAGGCCCGGGCCGGCGCCGTAAGCTGCAAAGCGTTTGCAGTATGAGCTCGCCCGGCTCCCGTACCACGGTGATCGCGCTCCTGGCCGACCGCGGCTACCGCCTCACGGCGCCGCGGCGCCAGATCCTCGACGTGCTCCTGGCGAGCGGCACCCCGCTCTCCGCCGCCGGGATCCACCGGCGGCTCGAGAACCGCCGGATCAACCTCGCGTCGGTCTACCGGACGATCTGGGTACTCCTGGGGCTCGAGGCGCTGCGCGCGACCGACGCCATCGGCGGCGAGAAGCGGTTCGAGCTGGCCGACCCGCTCGGCGCGCACCATCACCACCTGATCTGTCAGGACTGCGGCCGGATCGAGGATCTCGAGGGCTGTCCGCTGGAGGAGCGGGTCCTGCGCGCCGTGAACCGCCGCGTGCGCCGCTCCCGCCGGTTCCGGATCGTCGAGCACGAGCTGCGGCTCATCGGCGCCTGCGCCGACTGTGACGGGGCCGGCCGGCGGACCCGCGCCAGGAGGCGGCCGTGAGGCGCGTCGCCGGACTCGCCGTGCTCGTCCTCGCGGGGCTGCTGACCGCCGTCTGGCTCTGGCCCGGCCGCCCCGAGAGGACCGGGCGCCTCGCCGTCGTCGCGAGCTTCTATCCGCTCTACGAGTTCGCCCGCCAGGTGGGCGGCGACCGCGTCGAGGTGACCGCGCTCGTCCCGGCGGGCGTCGAGCCCCACGACTGGGAGCCATCGCCCCGGGACGTGACGCGTCTCGGGCGTGCCAGGGTCTTCGTCTACAACGGGGCGGGCCTGGAGCCGTGGGTCGGCAAGCTCCTCGACGCGGCGCGCGCGCCGTCCCTCGTGGTCGTGGACGCGACGCGGACGATCGCGCTCCGCACCGCCGACCTGCCGGGCCACGACGAGCGCGAGCGCTCGGCGGCGTCCGGGAGGCGGGGGCAGGCGCCCGATCCGCACGTCTGGCTCGATCCCGTGTTCGCCCAGGCCCAGGTCGAGGCCATCCGGGTCGGCCTGGCGAAGGCCGAGCCGGCATCCACGGCGGTCTTCGAGGCCAACGCCCGCGCATTCTCCGGGGAGCTCGCAACGCTCCACCGCGAATTCGAGCAGGGGCTCACGAGCTGCGCCCGGCGGGACGTCATTACCTCCCACGCGGCGTTCGGCTACCTCGCCGCGCGCTACCGGCTCACGGTCGTGCCCATCATGGGCGTGGCACCGGAGGCCGAGCCGAGCCCGGCCGAGCTGGCCCGCATCGTCCGGTTCGCCCGCCGGCGTCAGGTCCGCGCCGTCTTCTTCGAGACCCTCGTGAGCCCGAGGCTCGCCGAGACCCTCGCGCGGGAGATCGGGGCGCGGACGCTCGTCCTCAACCCCCTCGAGGGGCTCACGCCCCAGGAAGCCGCGGCGGGCAAGACCTACGCGAGCGTCATGCGCGAGAACCTCCAGAGCCTCCGCGCCGGGCTCGAGTGCCGATGACGCCGCTCGTCGAGCTCCGGGGCGTGTCCTTCGCCTACGAAGCCGTCCCCGTGCTGGAGGACGTCACGCTGGCGGTCGAGTACTGCGACTTCCTCGGCATCATCGGTCCCAACGGTGGGGGCAAGACCACCCTCCTCAAGGTCATGCTGGGACTCCTCGCCCCCGGCCGTGGCGAGGTGCGGCTCTTCGGCGAGCCGATCGAGCGCTTCGACGCGTGGCACCGGCTCGGCTACGTGCCTCAGAAGCTCGTCTTCGATCCCACCCTCCCCGCGACCGTCGAGGAGGTGGTGACGACGGGGCTGGCCGCGCGCGGAGGCCTCTTCAGCCGGCCGAGCCGCGCCGAGCGGGAGCGCGCGGGGGACGCCCTGGTCCTGGTGGGGATGGACCGACACCGCGCGGCACGCATCGGCCGCCTCTCGGTGGGCCAGCAACAGCGCGTCCTCATCGCCCGAGCGCTCGTCACCGACCCGGAGATCCTCGTCCTGGACGAGCCCACCGGCGGGGTGGACCCCGAGGCCCAGGCGAGCTTCTACGCGCTGCTCCAGATCCTGAACCGCGAGCGGGGGGTGACGCTGGTCCTCGTCTCCCACGAGCTGGCGGTGGTCGCGCGGGCGGTCACCAAGGTCGCCTGTCTCAACCGGCGCCTGGTCTTCCACGGCGGCCCCACCGAGGCCCTGACCGACGCGGGCCTGGCCGCGCTCTACGGGCCCTCCGCCCGCGTCGTGTCCCATCTCCACTGAGTGGCTGTGAACACGTCGCGATCTCGAGGGGCGCCACGGCCGCGCCGGGGCGCCCCGAGGGTTGGGGAGCTTGGGGGGCGCCCGGACCCCCCCATGGAGTGAGATGCCGGAGTTCCTCCAGTACGGCTTCATGCAGCGCGCGCTCCTCGTCGGGGTCATCACCGCCCTGATCTGCCCGGCGATCGGGGTCTTCCTGGTCCCGCGGCGCCTGTCGCTCGTCGCCGACTCGCTCGCCCACGTGGCCCTGGCCGGCGTCGCGCTGGCCCTCGTGCTGGGCGTCTCGCCGATCCTCGGCGCGCTCGGCGTGACGCTCGCCGGCGCGGTCGGGATCGAGCGGCTCCGTGCCCGGGGCCGCCTCCACGGCGACGCGGCCCTCGCGGTGTTCCTCTCGGGAGGCTTCGCGGTGGCCGTGGTGCTCATCAGCCTGGCCCGGGGCTTCAACGCCGATCTCTTCGCGCTGCTCTTCGGGAGCATCCTGACCGTGAGCCCGTCGGACGTCTGGCTGATTCTCGCCCTCGGCCTTCTCGTGGCCCTGGTCATCGGCGGCCTCTATCCGCAGCTCCTGGCGATCACGCTCAGCGAGGAGCTGGCCCGCACCAGCGGGATCCGCGTCTCCGCCCTGAATCTCGGGCTCACCGTGCTCACCGCGCTCACGACGGTCGTCGCGATGCGGATCGTCGGCGTGCTCCTCGTGAGCGCGATGATCGTCATTCCGGCCCTCACGGGGTTCGCCCTCGCGCGGAGCTTTCGCGGCGCGCTCCAGGCGGCCATCGGGGCGGCGCTCGTGTCCGTCGTCGCGGGGCTCGTGGCGGCCTACTATCTCGGGCTCGCCGCGGGGGGCGCGATCGTGCTCGTGAGCCTCGCGCTCTTCGGCGCGGCCTCGCTCTACGGCCGCTCCTCGCGCGCCGGGTCCCGGTCGCTCGCAGGGCTCCTGGCGGTCCTGGCGAGCCTTCCCGTCGCGGCCGCCGGAGCGGACGCCGAGTGTCCGAGGTGGCGCGAGGCCTTTCGCGGCATGCCGTCGCGGACCGCGCGGATCGACTCCGCCGACCGCAGCCTCACCGTGGCCGTGAAGCTCGCCGACACCGACGAGCGCCGCGCCGCGGGGTTCCAGTGCGCGACGGCGGAGGAGATCCGCGCGAGCGTCATCGTCTTCGACTTCGACCAGGAGGTGCTGACGCAGTTCCACATGCAGAACGTCCCCGCACCGCTCGACATCGCGTTCGCGAAGGCGGACGGGCGCATCTTCGCCATCCTACGGATGGCCCCCAGCCCGACCGCGCTCTACGGCCCCCTGGGGCCGTTCCGGTTCGCGATCGAGGCCCGGGCCGGGTTCTTCGCCTCGAGAGGCATTCGCCCCGGGGCGGCGCGGCTCGTCGTCCCCGGGAGCCGATAGCCCCGCGCGCCCGTTCGGGGCGGGCTACGCGCTCGGTGCCGGAGGCGCCACGTCGAGGGCCCCGGCGAGGCGCTCGATCTCGTCGCGGACCTGCGGCGGCAGCGGGATGCCGTGCCGGGCGTACTCCTCGGCCCTCAGGTGCTCGATCTCCCCCGGCACGAAGGGCCGCAGGGAGCCCTCGGAGGGCGGCAGCGCCCGGACCTGTCTGATCAGATCGTCCACGCGTGCGGCGAACGCCTCCGCGGGACCGAAGGCATCCACCGAGAGCGCGGCCAGCACGTGCCCGAGCCCCTGGTGCGCGTCCAGGCGCTCGTAGAGCGGGGTGATCTCGGAGCCCGGCAGCGCCCCCGTCAGCAGCCCGGCCAGCACGTCGATCATCAGCGAGAGCCCCGAGCCCTTGGCGCCGCCGAACGTCAGCAGCGCGCCCCGCAGCGCGTCCTGCGGGCTCTCCGTCGGCCGGCCCTCGGCGTCGAGCGCCCATCCGACCGGAATGCGCTCCCCCTTCGCCGCGGCGGCCTGGATCCGGCTGTGGGGAACCACGCTGGTCGCCATGTCGAGCACGAGCGGCGGCTCGGCGCCGGCGGGCACGGCGATGGCCAGCGGGTTCGTCCCGAGGAACCGCGCGCGGGCTCCCCAGGGCGCCACCTGGGCGTCGGCGTTGCTCAGCGCGACGCCGATCATGCGGTCAATCACGGCACGCATGGCGAGGTGGGCCAGCATGCCGCAATGGCTGCTGCGCCGGACTCCGACGACACCCACACCGTGGCGCCGCGCCCGCTCGATGGCCAGGTCCATCGCCCGCATCGCCATGGCGATACCGAGCCCGTGGCCGGCATCCACCAGCACCACCGGCCCCCGGTCCTGCACCACGGCCAGCGTCGCGTCGGAGCGGAAGGACCCGTGCTCGAGACGCGTCACGTAGATGCCGAGCCGGAGGACGCCATGGGTGTGCACGCCGCGCAGGTCGGCTGCCACCAGCCCGTCCGCCACCAGGCGCGCGTCCTCGGGCCTCGCGCCGGCGCGCTCCAGCACGCGGACGGCGAAGGTGTGAAGACCCCCGGCGGGATAGCGCGCCGACTCTCCCATCAGTCCATCCACGCCCCGCCGTTGACGTCCAGCGTCTCGCCGGTGATGAACCCGGCTGCCGGCGAGGCCAGGAAGAGCGCGGCGGCCGCCACCTCGTCCTCGGCCGCCAGCCGGCCGAGCGGGATGCCGGCCAGGACGGTCGCCCGCATCTCGGGTGACCACTCGGCGCTCATCTCGGTGGCGACCGCGTGCGGCGCCACGGCATTCACCGTCACCCCCGAGGCGGCCAGCGCCCGGGCCAGCGTCCTGGTCAGCGCGAGGATCCCGGCCTTCGACGGCCCGTAGCCCGGCGCCGAGGTGATGTCGCCGGTCTTGGCCGCGATCGAGGTGATGTTGATGATCCGGCCCCAGCCGGCGGATCGGAGCAGCGGCGCCGCGGCCCGGCAGCAGTAGAACGTGCCCGTGAGGTTCACGGCGAGGACCCGGTGCCAGTCCTCGAGGCTCATCGTCTCGAGCGTGCCCCTCCGGATGATGCCCGCGTTGTTGACCAGGATCTCCAGGCCGCCGAAGCTCGCCCGGGCGGTCTCGAGCATCGCCGCCACCGCGTCCCACTCGGACACGTCGGCGGTCGCGGCGACGGCCCGGCCGCCCTCCCGCCGGATGCCCTCGGCGGTCGCCTCGGCCCGCGCGCCCTCGACGTCGCCGACGACGACGCTGGCGCCGGCCGCCGCCAGGCGGCGGGCGATGGCCCGACCGATGCCTCGGCCGGCGCCCGTGACGAGCGCGCGGCGCCCTGTCAGGTCGACGCGCAACGACGCACCCCCCTCGAAGCTCGCATCGCCGGCCCCCCGTGGCCCCCACGCTGCGTGCCCGGCGTTTGACACCCCCCAGTGCACATGCTTATATGCTGCCGGCAGGTTCTGGACAACATGTCCGCATCGTGAGACTGATTCACTGGCGCTGGGCACTCGCACCGGGCGAACGAACGGGACATGGCCGCAGCCGTGACGTTGTTCCTTTTCGGAGGCATCACGGCGCTGCTCTCGCTGCAATTGCCCATCGGCTCCCTGCTCGGGCCGGGATCGGGATTCTTTCCCCTGGTGCTCGGCCTGATCTTGATGCTGCTCGCCGGCGCCCACATCCTTCAGCTCCACTATTCATCGTCGAAGCCCGCGACCGGACTCGAGGCGCACCGGGCCCCCGCCGGCTCGACCCGGCGGGTCCTTCGCTTCGTCGGCGCCGTGGCGATCGCCACGGCGCTCCTGGAGCCGCTCGGGTATCCCCTCGTGAGCTTCCTGCTGATGCTGGCCCTGCTCCAGGGTCTCGGGATCCGACGGTGGCACGTGTCGGGGCTCATCGCCCTCCTGACGGCGGGAGCTTCCTACCTCCTCTTCGTGCAGTGGCTCAAGATCCCGCTGCCGAAGGGGTGGCTCGGACTCTGAGGGCGAGCCGTGGACATCCTCGGCTCCCTCCAGCACCTGCTCGGCGGTTTTGCGATCGCCACGACGCTCGAGAACCTCTTCTATGCCTTCGCGGGCGCCGTCGTCGGCACGCTCGTCGGGGTCCTGCCCGGGCTCGGACCCATCGCGGGCATCGCCCTGCTCATCCCCGTCACGTTCAGCCTGAGCCCCACGTCCGCCATCATCATGCTGGCCGGGATCTACTACGGCGCCATGTACGGGGGCTCCACCACGTCCATCCTCCTCAATGTCCCGGGGGAGACCGCCTCCGTCATCACGTGCATCGACGGGTACCAGATGGCCCAGCAGGGCCGCGCGGGGCCGGCGCTCGCCATCTCCGCCACCGGCTCGTTCATCGGGGGAACCATCGCGATCTTCGGGCTGACATTCCTGGCCCCACCCCTGGCGGAGGCCGCCCTGGCCTTCGGGCCGCCCGAGTTCTTCTCCCTGATGGTGTTCGGATTCATCGTCTTGAGCAACGTGACCGGCACCTCGTTGATCAAGGCCCTGATGATGGCGGTCGTGGGCCTGATCCTCGGCACCATCGGCCTCGATCCGGTCACGGGAAACGAACGGTTCACCTTCGGCTCCACCTATCTGCTGGGGGGGATCGAGTTCGTGGCGGTGGCCATCGGTGTGTTCGGCATCGGCGAAGTGCTGGTCAACGCCGCCATGCCGGCGGAGTTGCTGGAGCAGCGGATCCGGGTTCCCCGCTTCCGCGAGCTGTATCCGTCGCTCCAGGATCTGAGGCGATCCATCGGCGCCATCCTCCGGGGCACGGGAGTCGGCTTTGGCGTGGGACTGGTCCCCGGACCGGCGCCGGTCATCGCCACCTATTCCTCCTACATGGTGGAGAAGCGGCTCTCGAAACATCCCGAGGAGTTCGGCAAGGGGGCCATCGAGGGCGTCGCCGGCCCGGAAACCGCCAACAACTCCGCCACGCAGTCGGCCTTCATCCCCCTGTTCGCGCTGGGCATCCCATTCGGCCCGGTCACGGCCATTCTCCTGGGGGCCCTGCTGATCCACGGCGTGACCCCTGGGCCCCTGCTGATCAGCGAGCAACCGCAACTCTTCTGGGCGGTCGTCGCCAGCATGTACATCGGCAACTTCATCCTGCTCCTGCTCAACCTGCCCTTCGTCCCCCTGTTCGCCAACATCCT
>MGBU01000200.1:0-323 GCA_001790205.1 Candidatus Rokubacteria bacterium GWA2_73_35
TCGCCTTCATGCTCGAGGTGTCGAAGGGGACGATCACACATCTGACGCTGTATCCAACGGTGATCAGTGAGTTTCAGGCTCTGCGCGCCAGGGGGACGAGGCAGGGCCAGATCGTGGGAAAGATGAGCGAGCTTTGCAGCGAACTCGGGACACTGGCGCGCTGGTCGCCAGCCAAGGAAGCGCTGGAGATCATGCCCGCTTCGCGCGAGGCGCAGCGCGGTTAAGCGACTATCCCTGCAGCTTGCCGTCCATAGCCCACTGGTCCTTGGGGACGTCACGGAAAACGATCCAGACGTGCTCTCTCGGAGTGCCGGCTACCTCCA
>MGBU01000200.1:333-468 GCA_001790205.1 Candidatus Rokubacteria bacterium GWA2_73_35
GGTGATACGGTCGACCAGCTCCTCTTTTTGCTCTCGGGTGCGGCCCTCATAAAGCTTTACTTCGATAAAGGGCACCGGATCAACTAACCCAGGGAGAGATCTCTTCCAGCAGCTTCTTCTTGGGGACCGCGCCGA
>MGBU01000200.1:474-1650 GCA_001790205.1 Candidatus Rokubacteria bacterium GWA2_73_35
GCCGCTGGCTCGGCAGCCACAAGACCCTCGTGGGGTTCGCGGCGGGCCTGGCGGGCGCGCTCCTCACCACGCGCGTCCAGGCCGGCCTCGGCTGGGCCGGCGCGCGCGTGGCGTACGACGACTGGGCGGCGCTCGGGCTCCTCTTCGGCGTCGGCGCGATGGCGGGCGACTGCGCGAAGAGCTTCTTCAAGCGCCGGCTCGGGATCCCGCCCGGCGCGCCGTGGGTGCCGTTCGACCAGCTCGACTTCGTCCTCGGCGCCCTGGCCCTCGTCGGGCCGCGGGCCGCGCTCGCGTGGACGGACGTCCTCGTCATCCTGGCCCTGAGCGCGGGCGGCCACATCCTCGTGAACCACCTCGGCTGGGCGCTCGGCGTCCGCGAGACGCGGTGGTGACGCGCTCCCGGGAGGCGAACGGCATGGCGACACGAACGAGACGGCGGGCGGTGGTGGTGGCGGTGGACGGCTCGCGGGGCGCGCGCACGGCGCTGGCGGTGACGCTCGCGTTCCCGTGGCCGGCGGGCACGCGCGTCACGAGCGTCACCGCCTGGCGCAACGCGGCGACGGAGGGATGGCCGCCGGACGCGCTCGCCGCGGTCGAGCGGGGGTCCCGGCGCGTCGCCGACCGGGCGCGTCGCGCGCTCGCGCGGCGCTGGCCCGACGCCGAGGCCGTCCTGGTGGACCGGGCGCCCCTCCCCGCGATCCTCGCCGCGGCCCGGCGGGCCAGGGCGGACGCGATCGTGGTCGGCTGGGGGGGCCGGGGCGCCGTCCCGCGCCTGCTGCTGGGGGACGTGGCGCGCGACGTCGTGCGCGAGGCGCCCTGTGCGGTGCTCGTCGCCAAGCGACGCGTGCGGGACGCGCGCCGCATCGTCGTGGGCATCGACGGCTCCGCGAACGCCCGGCGCGCCGCCGCCTTCGTCGCCGGGCTCGGGCGCCCGCGGGGCGGGCGCGTCACGCTCGTGCGCGTCGTCGAGCCCCTGGGTCTGCCCTCGCTCGGCCTCATG
The DNA here is from genome assembly GCA_001790205.1 of Candidatus Rokubacteria bacterium GWA2_73_35. Taxonomy (GTDB): domain Bacteria; phylum Methylomirabilota; class Methylomirabilia; order Rokubacteriales; family CSP1-6; genus GWA2-73-35. The sequence goes on from MGBU01000200.1 coordinate 1,475, forward strand.
CCCGGCGCGGTCCGCGCCACGCTCGCGCGCGAGCTCGAGGCGCTCGGCGCCGAGCGGCAGGCACGCGCCCGCGAGGACCTCGCCCGCGCGCGCGCCGTGCTGCGCCGGGCAGGCTTCACGGTGCGCTCGCTCGCGCCGCAGGGCGCGCCGCTGGCGGAGCTCGTGGCCGCGGTTCG
>MGBU01000200.1:1658-8675 GCA_001790205.1 Candidatus Rokubacteria bacterium GWA2_73_35
GCGCGAGCCTGCTCGTGCTCGGCGCGCGCGGCACGGGGGGCGTGGCGCGCCTGCTGCTCGGCAGCACCGCGGAGGGCGCCCTCGCGCGGTGCCCGGTGCCGGTCCTGATCGTGCGCTGAGCGGCGCTACTCCTTGAGCCAGACCTTCATGAAGGTGTTGTTGTCGTACACCGAGCGCGCGGGCACGTAGCCGCGGAGCTTCTTGTCCACGAAGAACCAGCCCTCGACCCAGGCGACCGGGATCGCCGAGGGCGCGCCTCCGAGGATCTGGCGCTGCAGCTCCCAGTAGAGCTGCCTGCGCTTGTCACGGTTGCCCTCGCGCAGCGCGCGGTCCGCGAGGTCGTCGACCTTCGGGTCCGACCACTTGCCCCAGTTGCTCCCGGCCTGCGTCGTGTAGACGATCGAGAACAGGCTCGCCGGGTCCGGGGTGTCCATGGCCCGGTCCTGCGTGGCGATCATCGTGAAGTCGCCCTTGCCGAAGACCGCGAACCCGGCCGCGCTCTCGTAGCTCTTGAGCCGGCCGCGGATGCCGATCTTCTGGAGCTGGGCGAGCAGCACCTGCGCCCGGTCCAGGTAGTTGCCGACCGAGCGGACGGCGACCTCGACGTCGAGCCCGCCGGGATGGGACTTCTCGACGAGCCGCTTGGCCTCGGCGACGTCCGCGTCCTTCGGCTGGCGGCAGCCGGGCATCTTCTTCACCTCGTCGAGCGGCAGCGCGAAGTCCCCGACGAGCTTGGGGTCGAGCAGCGCACACGGCACGCCCGCGCCCTCGAGGGCCTTGCCGACCATCTCCTGGCGGTCGATCCCGAGGAAGACCGCGCGGCGCAGGTCCGGGTTGTCGAACGGCGGCCGCTTCGTGTTCAGGTACACGACGAAGATCGTGTTGATCGAGACCTGCGAGACCTGGACCGCGTCGCCGCGGGCCCGCGCCAGCTCCTCGGCCTGGGTCTTCTTCATCGGCGGCCACGTGTCCCAGAGCATGACCTTGCCCGCCTTGGCCGCGGCGAGCTGGGTCGGCCCGCCGACCAGCACGTACTGCTTGACGCCGTCCACGTAGGGCAGGCCCTTGAGGAAGTAGTCGGGGTTCCGCTCCCACTCGATCAGGTTGCCGCGCTCGTAGCGCTTGAACTTGAAGGGGCCGGTGCCGATCTGCGCCTCCAGGCGGTTCAGGTCGGGGTATTTCTCGAGGACGTGCTTGGCGGCCACCCGGCACCACGCCGACCCGAGCGCGGACACGAAGGGCGCGGCGGCGAACTTGAGCCGGAACTGGACCGTGTTCGCGTCGAGCACCTCGACCGAGGCCACCATGGGCTTGAGCGCGGCGCCGCACTTCGGGCTCTTGAACTTCGGGTCCAGGATGCGGTCGAAGCTCGCCTTGACGTCCGCGGCGCTGAAGGGCTGGCCGTCGTGCCACTTGACGCCCCGACGGAGGTGGAAGGTGTAGGTCGTGCCGTCGGCCGAGACGTCCCACTTCTCGGCCAGGTCGCCCACGACCTTGGACGGATCCGCGGGGTCGTAGTGCAGGAGCCCGCTGAAGACGCCGGCGACCGCCTGCTGGGTGACGAGCGCCGACTCGCCGTGGGTGTCCAGGCGCACCGGGTCGCCGTAGTCGAACCAGGTGACGATGCCGCCGCGCCGCGGCGTCTCCTGCGCGAGGACGTCCGTCGCGCCGAGAGCGGCCGCCAGCACGATCGCGAGGAGCAGCGCGAGACTGCGAGGTGTCTTCATGGTCCTCCCCTTCCGTGGTGTCGTTGTCGAGGTCACCCGAGCCCCCCGCGGAGCCTCGGGTCGGTGATGTCGCGGATCGCGTCGCCGAGCAGGTTCAGCCCGAAGACCGTCAGGCTGATCGCGAGCCCCGGGAACAGGAACATCCACGGCGCGGCCTCCACCGCCTGCGTGCCGGCCGTGAGCATGGCGCCCCACGACGGCTCGTCGGGTGGCGCGCCCAGGCCGAGAAAGCTCAGCGAGGCCTCGACGACGATCGCGTAGGCCACGTTCACGGTGGCCAGCACGATATACGTCGCGAGCGTGTTCGGCAAGACGTGCAGCACGATCACCCGCCCGTGGGAGCAGCCGAGCGCGCGCGCGGCCTCGACGTACGCGCTCTCCCGGATGCTGAGCGCGAGCGAGCGCAGCGTGCGCGCGGCCGTCGGGGTCAGGAGGATGGTGAGCGCGAGGATCACGTTGTTCACCGACTGGCCGAGCGCCGCCATCAGCGAGAGCGCCAGGACGATGGGCGGGAGCGCCATCAGCACGTCCACCACCCGCTGGCTCGCCGTGTCGGCGGCGCCGCCGAAGTACGCCGCGACGACGCCCCAGAGCCCGCCGAGCGTGACGCCGAACGCGACCGAGGCGAGGCCGACGTAGAGGGACAGGCGCGCGCCCCAGATCACGCGGCTCAGGATGTCGCGCCCGAGGTGGTCGGTGCCCAGCGGGAACTCGGCGCCGGGCGGCATGTACGCCGGGAACCTGACGTCCTTCGGGCCGTGCGGCGCCAGCTCGGGCGCAAAGACCGCCGTGGCGACCAGCGCGAGCACGATCACGCCCCCGGCCGCGCCGAGGGGCTGGCGGGCGAGGAACCGGCCGAGCGCGCGCAGGGCCCGCCGCATCAGGTGTACCGGATCCGCGGGTCGAGCCACGCGTACAGGAGGTCGATCACGAGGTTGATCGTCAGGAACACGACGGCCATCACGAACACGAACGCCTGCACGGTCGGGTAGTCGCGCTGGCTCACGGCGTTGGCGAGCCCGCTGCCCATGCCGGGCACCGAGAAGATGATCTCGACGATCACGATCCCGCCGAGCAGCCGCCCGCCCCACCAGCCGATGAAGGTCACGACCGGCAGCAGCGAGTTGCCGAGCGCGTGGCGGTAGATGACGGCGCGCTCGCCCAGGCCCTTGGCGCGCGCGGTGCGGACGTAATCCTGGCGGATCACCTCGAGGAGCTGCGAGCGGGTGAGCCGCGTGATCGGCGCGCTGATGTAGTAGGCCTGCACGAGCGCCGGCCAGATGAGCTGCTTGAGGTTCGCGAGCGGGTCGTCGCTGAACGCCACGAACTCGAGCGGCGGCAGCCACCGGAAGAACCGGACCAGCCCGTAGAGCACGAGCACGCCGGTGAAGAAGATCGGCAGGCTGAGGCCGCTGATCGAGAGCACCCGCACGACGTGGTCGGCCCAGGCGTTCTGGCGGACCGCGGAGACGACGCCGAGGGGGACCGCCCAGAGCATCGCGATCACGATCGTGAGGGCGGCCAGCTCGAGCGAGCGGGGCACGCGCTCCGCGAGGATCGCCGCCACCGGGCGCAGCTGGGTGTACGAGTGCCCGAAGTCGCCCTGCAGCGCGTTGCCGAACCACGTCGCGTACTGGACGACGACCGGCTTGTCGAGCCCGAGCTCGGCGCGGATCTCGCGGACCTGCCGCTCCTGGATCGTGGCGGTCTCGCTCCCGGCCTGGTAGACGAGGATCTCGGCGATGTCGCCCGGGACGAGCCGGAGCAGCACGAAGATGAGGATCGAGGCGCCGATCAGCGTGGGGACGAAGAGGAGCAGGCGCCGGAGGACGTAGGTGCCGGTCACCGGCGGGCTACACCCTGAAGCGCGCGAGCGCGGCCGGGGCCAGGTCGACGCCGAGGCCGGGCCGGTCGGGCACGAGCACGTGCCCGTCCGCGACCGTCAGCGGCTCGGTGTAGAGCGCCTCCCACCACGGCATGTGCTCGAGGATGAGGCCGTTCTCGACGGCGGCGAGCAGGTGGCACGAGGCCTCGGTGAACAGGTGCGAGGACACCGGCTGGTGCCACGCCCGGCAGAGCGTCGCGGCGTCGAGGAACCCGCTCACGCCGCCCATCCGCTGGAGGTCCGGCATCAGGACGTCGGCGGCGCGCAGCTCGAGGTGGCGCCGGATCGCCTGGCTCCCGTAGTCGGTCTCGCCCGTCGCGACCGGCACCGTCAGCGCCGCCGCGACGCGCGCGCAGCCCTCGAGGTCCTGGTACGGCAGCGGCTCCTCGAGCCAGTAGAGGTCGAAGGCCTCCAGCTCGCGCCCGACGCGGATCGCCGTCGCCTCGTCCCAGCCCTGGTTGACGTCCACGAGCAGCCCGACGTCGGGGCCGAGCGCCTCGCGCACGCGCCGGACGCGCTCCACGTCCTCCGCGGGCCGCGGGCGCCCGATGCGCAGCTTCATCGCCCGGTGGCCCTGCGCACGGAACCGCGCGGCCTCGGCGAGCAGCTCGTCGAGCGTGTAGTCGAGCCAGAGCCCCGCCGACGCGTACGTCGGCACGCGCGTCCGCTCGCCGCCGAGGTACCGGACCAGGGGCAGGCCCGCCGCGCGCGCCGCGAGGTCCCAGCACGCGGTGTCGAGCGCGGCGAGCGCCATCATCGCGACGCCGGCGTGGCCCACGAAGTTGATCGCGCGCCAGGCCGCGGCGAAGTGCGCGCGCGCCGCGGCGGGGTCGCGGCCCTCCCAGAGCGGCACGAGGTCCTCGACGAGCGCGGCGAGCGCCCGCGCCCGGTGGGCGCCGAAGGCGAAGCAGTAGCCGCTGCCGACCAGGCCCTGGTCGGTGCGCATCTCGACCACGACCGTGTCCGCGTGGGCGTGGTCGTGGCGGGCGGTGCGCACCGGCCGCGGCAGGGGCACGGACAGACGGTGGACGACGACCCGGGTGATCTTCACGGCGCGCTATCTTCGTATGGCGCCCCGGCCCCGTCAACCGTGCGCTGCGCCAAAACGGCGAGCGCCGCCGCGCGCCTGTGAGATGATACGGGCCATGGCACGAGAGCCGAACGCCTGATGGCCCGGGGCTACTACGGCTTCGAGCGCCGCCGCAAGGCCGACATCAAGCGGGCGAAGCAGGAAGCGAAGCGGCAGCGCAAGACCGAGCGCGCCGAGGCCGGCGGCTCGGGCCCCGAGATGGGCGAGGCGCCCGACGCGGGACCGCCGCCGGGGGTGTGGGAGTGGTTCTCCGCGAGCCGGGGCCGCGCGGTCACGACCCAGGCCGGCGCGCGGCCGGCCCCGGATCCTCCCGACGACTGGGTGCTCCTGACCGACGTCCCGCCCGGCGAGGAGCCCGCGTAACGGGCGCCGCTACGGCGCCTGGAAGCCGACCTTGTTGTGCGTCCCGTCACAGAACGGCTTCGACGACGACGAGCCGCACCGGCAGAGCGCGATCTTGGGCTTGCCGCCGGTGTCGAGCCTCGCTCCGGTCGCGTCGCACACCTCGACGTCGCCCTCGACGAGCAACGGGCCGTTCGGACGCACGCTGATCTTCACGGTCATCGGCACACACCTCCTGTGAGTGGGCTGAGGGCCCCTACGGTACCACGGCGCGCGAGACTGGATCCGTGAGGGCCCCGGGCGCGATCCTCCTCGTGGCGTGCTACGAGCTGGGCCACCAGCCGCTCGCGGTCGCGTGGCCCGCCGCGTTCCTCGAGCGCCACGGCTACGCTCCCGCAGTCCTCGACGTTTCCGTCGAGCCCTTCGACGCCGAGCGGGCCGCGCGCGCCCGCCTGGTCGCGATCTCGGTGCCGATGCACACCGCGCTCCGCCTCGGCGTCGCGGTCGCCGCGCGCGTGCGCGCGCTGAACCCGGCCTGCCACATCGCCTTCTACGGCCTCTACGCCGTCCTCAACGCCGACGCGCTCCTCGGCGGCGTCGCGGACTCGGTGCTCGCGGGCGAGAGCGAGGACGCGCTGGTCGGCCTGGTCCGGGAACTCGAGCGCGCGGGCGCGCCGGCGCCGGGGGGCCAGGACGTGCGGCAGGGGGTCGCCGGGACCCGTTCCCTCGGCGTCGGGAGCGAGCCCCGCGCGCCCGGGTGGAGCCCAGTCGCAACGGGGCAACGGACGCGTGCCGCGTGGTCCCGGGACTCCCTGCCGCACGTCCTGGCCCCCCGGCGCCGCGCGACGCTCGAGAAGCTCGAGTTCCCGGTGCCGAGCCGCGCGGCGCTGCCGTCGCTCAAGAAGTACGCGCACCTCGAGCGCGACGGCCGGCTCGAGCTCTCCGGCTACGTCGAGGCGAGCCGCGGCTGCCGGCACACGTGCCGCCACTGCCCGATCCCGCCCGTGTACGGCGGCCGGTTCTTCGTGGTCCCGCGCGAGGTCGTCCTGGCCGACGTCCGCCAGCAGGTCGAGGCGGGCGCGACGCACGTCACGTTCGGCGACCCCGACTTCCTGAACGGTCCCGGCCACGCGCTCGCCGTCGCGCGCGCGCTCCACGCCGAGCACCCGTCGCTCACGTTCGACGTCACCGCGAAGATCGAGCACCTGCTCCGTCACCGCGCGCGGCTCCCGGAGCTCGCCGCGCTCGGCTGCGTGTTCGTCGTCTCGGCCGCGGAGTCGCTCTCCGACGCGGTCCTCCTCCGCCTCGCCAAGGGGCACACGCGCGCCGACATCGTCGCGGCGCTCGCCGCCGTGCGCGGAGGCGGCATCGCGTTCCGGCCGACCTGGGTGCCGTTCACGCCGTGGACGACGCTCGCCGACTATCGCGAGCTCCTCGACTTCGTCGAGGCGCACGACCTCGTCGACGCGATCGACCCCGTCCAGTACTCGATCCGGCTGCTCGTCCCGCCGGGCTCGCTCCTGCTCGCGGAGCCGGGCTTCGCACCGTTCGCGGCCGGCCTCGACGCCGGCGCCTTCCACCACCGCTGGATCCACCCCGACCCGCGCGTGGACGAGCTCCAGGCGGCGGTCGCCGCGCGCGTCGCGGAAGCGGCGGACCGGCGCGAGGACGCCGCGGTCACGTTCGGGCACGTGCGGGCGCTCGGCGACCGGGCCGCCGGCGCGGCGCCCCGCCCCGCGGCGGCGCCGCCCGCCGGCCGGCGCCGCCCGCCGCGCCTGACCGAGCCGTGGTTCTGCTGAGCGGAGCCGACCCAGGGCCAGTTGGCCCTCGGCGGGATTTCGGGTACAGTACCCGTCTGAGAGGTGCAACCATGAGCACGGACCTCAAGACCAAGGTGCAGGAGTTGATCGATACGATGATCAACCCGGCGATCGCCAATCACGGCGGCTTCGTCGAGCTCATCGACGTCCAGG
>MGBU01000201.1 GCA_001790205.1 Candidatus Rokubacteria bacterium GWA2_73_35
TCTGCTCGCGGTCGCCGAACGTGGCCCAGTCCATCTCCACGTCCACCTTCCGCTCCTTCGCCCAGGCCTCGATGTGCCGGGCCAGCACCTCGTTGCCAGCGGTCACGAAGCTCTTGAAGAGCCAGACGCGGAGCTTGCCCTTCGGCTGCGCCTCGGCCAGCCGCCCGAGGGCGTGCAGGCCCGCGGCCGTTCCGCCCGTGAGGATCGCCGTCTTGCGGAGAAACTCCCGGCGGGCGATCACGCCCGCAGCCACCTGGTCCACGAGGGCGCGGAACTGCCTGTCCATGGTCTCGGCCTCCTACGTGTCGCTGGCTAGCCTGCCGTTCACTCCCCAGTTCGACTTCTCGACGTCCTGGAAGACGATGTGCACCTGATCGGGCGTGGTCTTGGCGATCCTGACCATCGCGTCCGTGATGGCGGCGACGATCTCCCGCTTCTGCTGGTCGGTCCGCCCCGCGTACCACTGGACGGTGATGTTGGGCATGGTGCTCCCTCCCGGGGGCCTCCTGGCCGTCGACGCCCCGGATCATAGCAGAAGCCGGGAGGCCGGGGAGGCGCACCAACTTGGTGCCCCTGCCCGGTGAGCCGGTGACACCGGCGGGGCGCGCCGAGTGAGGCGGGCGCCGCCGCTGGCGTGTGGGGAGGGAGGAGCCCCACGAGGGGTGGGGGTGCCGCTTGCCCGTGCACGTCGCCGTCGTTGGATCGGGTTCGCTGCGCGGCACACGACGCGCGACAAATAGCTTCCGGGCCTCGCGGGGCGCGGGCTATCGTGCTGGAATGCGACGGTTCCTCCCGCGCCGAGCTCTCGCGGTCGCCGTTCTCGCCGCGCTCGTGCTCCTGCCGGCGCGCGCGGCCTGGGGAGGGCCAGCCACCGACACGCTGCGCGCGTTCTTCGACGAGGCGAGCCGGGTCGTGACCGCGCCCGACCCCACGCGCGGCCTCGAGGAGCGGCGCAACACCGTCCGCGCGCTCGCCGAGCGCGTGTTCGACTTCCGGGGCGCGGCGGCGACGGCGCTCGGGCCCGCCTGGGAGGCCCGCACGCCGGCGGAGCGCGCGGAGTTCGCGCGGCTCTTCACCGAGCTCGTGGAGAGCGGCTACCTCACGCTGGTGGGCGCGAAGGCGCGGGTGAGCGGCGGCGTCAGCGTGCGCTTCCTCGGCGAGTCGGGGGACGGCGACGCGGCGATGGTGCGAACCTCGCTCCTGACGCGGAGCGGAGACGACCTGCCCGTGGACTACCGGATGCTCCGCCTGGGCGAGCGCTGGGCGGTGCGCGACGTCGTGATCGACGGCGTGAGCCTCGTCGAGAACTACCAGGCGCAGCTTCACCGGGTGCTCCAGGGCTCGTCCTACGCCGACCTGATCGCCACCCTGCGCGCGCGCGTGCCCGCGCCGTCGCGCGCCCTCGCGGCCGCCGAGGCGCCGGTGAGCGATGCGCCGGCCGTGGCCGCCGCGCCGCGTGTCGCGCGCGCCGGGCCCGCCGCCGCGCCGGCCGCCGGCCCGGCGCCCCTGACGGCGCCGCCCACGCGCGTGGCCGAGACGCCGGTCCCCACGCCGGCGCGCCGGCTCCCCGTCGCCGAGCGTCCCGCGCCGGTCGTCGCGCGCCAGGTCGCGGTCACGGAGCGCCCGACGCCCGGCGCCGAGCGCCCCGCGGTCAGCGCGGAGACCCCGGCGGCGAGCGAGCGCTCGGCGCGGCGCCCCGCCGGGGCGGCCGGCGCCCTGAGCAGGCCGGCGCCGCATGGCTTCTGGGTGCAGGTGGGCGCGTTCAGGGACGCGCAAGCGGCGAGCCGGCTGCTCGCGCGCCTCGAGCGGGAGCGCGCGGTGGCGGTGTTCGACGGCACGGCAGCGGGACCGATCGCGCGCGTCCTCGTCGGGCCGTTCCCCGAGCGCGGCCGCGCCGCGGCGAAGCTCCGCGAGCTGGTGGCGGGCGGCTACCCCGCCTTCATCACGCCCGCGCGCTAGTGTGCCGTTCTCGAAGTCACGTTGACGGTCGCCGCGCGACGGGCCGCCAGGCGCGGGCGGGTAGGGGTCGACCGGACCACGCGGCACGCGTCCGATCGCCCCGGTGCGGCTTCACTCCATCCGGGCGCGCGCGGCCCGCCCTCCATGTGCGACGGGGCTCAACATGATTTCGTGAGCGGCGCGCTAGCCGGCGCTCGTCGGTCTCAGGAAGAGGGCGAGCTCGACCGCGTCGGCGAGGTAGTGGAGATCCACGGGCTTCACGACGTAGTCGAAGGCCCCGCGGGCCAGCGCTCGGCGGCCGAGCTGCTCGTCGGCGGCGCCGCTCACCATGATCACCGGCACGCCGGGCGCCAGGGCCCGGATGCTCGGCAGCGCGTCGAGGCCGCTGAGCCCCGGCATGAGGATGTCGAGCAGGACGACGTCGAAGGGCGCCTCCACCAGCGCGCGGAGCGCACCCGGCCCGTCCGCGACCCAGTGCCCCTCGTGCCCGAGCACGTTCAGGACCTCGATCAGCGTGGCGCCGACGTCCGGATCGTCGTCCACGACGAGCACCCTCGCCCGGCGGCGCGCGGGCGGCTCCGAGGGGGTCGGCGCCGCCGGCCCGTCGGGCGCCGCGGCGCCGTGGGATGTCGTCTCCGCCCGGAGGGCCTGGAGGAGCGCGTTCATCTCGAACGGCTTCACGAGGATGGCGTCCACGCCCTGCGGCAGCGCGCCGGGCGGAACGTCCTCGGGGAAGCCGGTCACGATGAGGACACGGACCGACTGCCCGAGCGCCTGGACGCGGCGCAGGACCTCGAGCCCGCCGAGCCGCGGCATGCGGAGGTCGAGGAGGAGGACGCCGGGCCGCTCGCGCTTGAGCTGCAGGAGCGCCTCCAGGCCGTCGCCCGCCTCGAGGACCTCGAAGCCTTCCTCCGTCAGGCAGCCGGCGACGAGCTGGCGGAACTCGGGCTCATCGTCGACGACGAGCACCCTCTGCGCGATCGATGGCATCCTGCTCCCCACCCCGTCGGTGGCTGTGACTTATGGGTTGGCGTTCCATTATGCGGCAAGACCGCCCGTGTGGGAACGGGGGAGTTGCCGCCATCCGGAAATGCCGGCCGCGCTCAGCGCCGCCCGGCGCGCTCGTACAAACGGCCCATCTGGAACCTCCGGTGACACAGGAAGAGCGTGCGCTCGACGGTCCTGACCGGGACGTGGAGCGCCGCCGCGCGGCGGCGCAGGATCCCGAGGTAGCGCTCCCAGTCGTCGGGGCCGAAGCCGGCGCCGCCCGGATGCGTCGTCACGAGCCCGAGCGCGAAGAGCACCTGCCAGGTGCGGATGTCGATCACCCCGTAGCGCCGCGGATCGATCAGGGCGAGGATCGCGGAGGCCACCGGCACGCTCACGCCGACGAGCGTCCGGAGCAGCTCGAGCCGGCGGCGCTCGCGCCGCGTGGCCAGGACCGCGGCCGAGACGCGGCGGACCGCGGCGGCCCGGTTCCGTGCGTAGCGGGGCAGGGCGCGCGGGCTCTTCCACCGGCACATCAGGAGAAATTCGCGGCGCGAGAAGTGGCCGCGGCGCCTGACGTGCCGAAGCGCCCGCATCAGCTCGGCCGTCCTAGAATCCTCCTCGCGCCGGAGCTCCCCGCGCAGCAGCGCGCCGAGCGTCGCGTATGGGAGCGGGGCGAGGGGCACGGCCCATTGTAGCAGGGGTGCGCCCGGCCCTCTCTCCTCACTTGCCGAACAACACCGCCGGGAGCCAGGTGGCGACCGGCGGCCACAGCATCACCACGGCGAGCATCAGCAGGCCGAACACCACGTAGGGGGTCACGGCGCCGTAGACCTGGGCCATGGTGATGGCGCGCGGCGCCACGCTCTTCATCGTGAAGAGGAGCATCCCGAACGGCGGCGTGAGTAGGCCGAGCTGCATGCAGATCAGGAACAGGACCCCGAACCACACCGGGTCGAAGCCGTAGAGCTCGACGAGCGGCATGAAGAAGGGCAGGGCGATCAGCATCATGCTCACCTGGTCGATGAAGGCCCCGAGGACGAGCAGGATGAGCATCATGGCGCCGAGATCCCCGCGGTGCCGAGGAGCGCCCGCATCAGCCCGGGCCACGTGAGCGAGCGGTAGAGCCACGCCACCAGCACCGTCGCGATCGCGCCGACCGCGGCCGACTCGGTCGGCGTGGCCCAGCCCGCCGACATCGCCAGGACCACCACGACGAAGATCAGCACGAGCGGCAGCACGTAGACGAGCAACGGCTGCCAGCGCGCCCAGCCCGCCACCCCCTCGTGCGCGAAGGCGGGCGCGAGCCGCGGGTTCAACAGGGCCCGCGCGACGATGTAGCCCACGAAGGCGCCCGACAGCAGGACGCCGGGCACGATCCCCGCCACGAGCAGCCGCGAGATCGAGATGCCGCTGAGGCTGCCGAGGAGCACCGTCAGCGCCGACGGCGGGATCAGCATGTCCACGCCCCCGATCGCCATGATCGGGCCCATCGCCATGTTGGGGTGGTAACCGCGCCGGAGCATCTCGGGGAGGAGCAGGCTGCCGAGCAGCGCGGTGGTGGCGATCGTCGAGCCCGAGATCGCCGAGAACACCGTGCCCGCCACGACCGCCACCACCGAGAGCCGGCCGGGGACGCGCCAGATCACGCGGTCGATGGCGTCGATCGCCTTCAGGGCGACGCCGGTGTGGAAGAGGACCTCGCCCATCAGCACGAAGAACGGGATCGGCGTGAGCGGGAAGCTCGCGATCGACGCGACGCCGTTGCGGATCATCTGCACCAGCCCGGCGTCCTGGCCGAGCCAGATCCACGCGCCGACGATGTTGATGCCGAGGAAGGCGAACGCCGCCGGCAGGCCGACGGCGAACAGGGCCGTGAAGGCGCCGAACAGGACCGTGGCGGCGAGCCACCAGGCCATCGGTCAGGCGTGGGGCCCGGCGCCGGCCGGGGGCCCGTGCCCGGAGAGCCGCCGCACGAACTCGACGGCGAGCAGGGCGAAGCAGACGGGCACGGGCGCGTACAGCCACCACTCCGGGAACACGATCGCCTTGATCACCATCGAGCCCTGCTGCGCCGAGCCGGCGACGGCCTGGGCCCCGTAGACGACGAACACCACGCAGATCACGAGCCCCACCCCGTCCGCGAGCCGCGCGAGGGCGCGGGCGGCGGCGGGCGGCAGGGCCGCGACCAGCGTGTCGAGCCGGACGTGCTGGCCCTGGTGGAGCAGCCACGGCGCGATGAGGAAGGTCGCGAGCGGCAGGCTGTATTCCGAGACCTCGATGATCCACGGCAGCGTGCCGAGGCCCACGTTGCGGGCGACGACGTCGCCGGTGACGAGCAGCGCCAGGGCGCCGAGCAGGAGGGCGGCCGCCACCGCGCCCGCGTGGAGCACCCCGCGATACGCGCGACCGAGCACGGGCCGCTAGCGCCCCGAGAAGAGCTCGCGCAGCTTCGCTCCGTGCTCGGGGCTCACCTTGAGGATGCTGGCCCAGCCGGCCTCGTAGGCGCGCTCCCGGTACTGCGTCGCCTGGGCGCCCTCGAACCGGATCACCTGGATGCCGGCCTGCGCCTGGCGCTTGATCTCCTCCTGCGCGTAGGTCTTCCAGAAGTCGTTGAGGCGCTCGAAGGCGAGCCCCTGGCGCGTGAGGAAGTCGCGCTGGGCGGCGGAGAGCTTCTTCCACGCGTCGAGGTTGACGAGCAGCGACACCTCGGCGTCGTAGAAGCCGGGATCGACGCGGAACTTCGTGCGCTCCTGCCAGTTGAAGTCGAAGATGCCGCCGACCGGCCAGCCGTAGCCGTCGACGACGCCGCGCTCGAGCGCGGTGTACACCTCGCCCGGGGCGGTCTGCATGACGGTGGCGCCGAGCGCGGTGAAGAAGGCGCGGTAGACGGGCGTGACGCGGATCTTCAGGCCGGTGAGGTCGGGCTTGTCGATCTTCTTGTTGAGGTAGAGGTGGAACGGCTGGTGCTCGACGATCCGGGCGAGGTAGTACATGTTGCCCTTCTGGCTCCAGACCCGGTTGATGTAGTCGTAGGCGCCGGTCTTGCGCTGCTCCGCGATCGGGATCCGCGTGAGCTTGAGCGCGTCCGACTCGGCGAAGACGTTGGTGTAGAAGGCGCCCGTCGACATCGCCATCTCGACCACGCCGGTGCGCACCGCGTTGCCGACCTCGAACGTCGGGATCGCCTTCGGCCCGCCGATGAAGGTGAGGCGCAGGATGCCCTTGCCCTCCTGGTTCGCGCGCTCGATCCAGCTCTGGAGCCGCTTCACGTAGATGGAGGTCTCGGGGAACGCGCTCACGACCTTGAGGGTGACCTCCTGGGCGCCCGCCGCGAGGGGCAGGGCGAGCACGGCCGCGGCGACCAGGGCGAGGCATCGGGCGAGGGTTCTCATGGGGTCCTCCTTGGGGTACCGCACTTGGGGTACCGCACGTCCTCGTTCGTCGGCGCGTCGGTGGACACGGAATCCTCCAGCCGGGGATCGAGTCGGCGGGAGTCTATGCGGCGCTCAGGGCGAGGTCAAGGCCGAACACCTAAAGAAAGGCGCCAGAGAGGGCCTGTAAGCCGGGTTCTGTCCCCCTTGCGGGGCGACGGTCATTTCTCTAGGACGCCGGTTGCCCGGCGCCTCCAGCGACC
>MGBU01000202.1 GCA_001790205.1 Candidatus Rokubacteria bacterium GWA2_73_35
CGGGCGGCCGATGGCGCGAGCCGCCGTCGCCGTGGGCGTGCTCGCGCTCGCCGGCGCGGGGATCGTCAGCACGCACGCCGACTATCGCGCGTGGGCCGCCGTCGCCCGCCAGGCGGCTGCCGTGATCCGGCGCGAGCCGGCCGACGCGCTCGTGCTGGCCGATCGCCTGAGCGTCGCCCGGCTCCGGGTGCTGCTGCCGGAGCGCCGCGCGCGGATCGCGTGGTGGGGCGAGGGCGGGCTCGCGGGCGCCGCCGGGGCGGCCCCGCGGCTCGTGCTGGCCGACCCGCTCCTGCTCCGCCGGGACGTCGAGGCGGGCGCGCCGGCCGCCGTGCGGGTGCCGCCGCCCGCCTGGGAGCGCGTCGCCGAGTTCGTCCGGCCGCCGCGCGCGAGCCTCCGGGGGCGTCTCGGCCGGTGGCTCGGCCTCGGCGACGCTGCGCCCGGCGCGCCGCCCCCGCCCCCCGCGGTGCTCTGGCGCGTCCGGCCCTCGCCGGACGCGGGAGGCTCGTGAGTCTCGTGGAATCGGGTGACGCTGCCCCGGAGCCCGGAGCGCGGGGTCCTCGCGAGCGCTGGAGGGCGAGCCGTGTCGCCGTGCGACGCGCAGGGCGGGGCGAGCGCGCCGCCGCGGGTCGACGGCCCTCGCGCCCCCCCCGGCGGGGGATGGGGGGTCGCGCGAGTCCCGCCCGAGCGAGCGCCGGCGTACAGGCGAGCCATCTCGGCGCGAGCGCGGGCCCCGCGCCCCGGGCCGGCGCCACCCGATTCCACGAGGCTCACTAGCGCCATGCGCGTCTGCTTCGACGCGCGCGGGCTCGGCGGCAACCTGACGGGCGCCGGCAAGGTGCTCGTCGGCCTCCTGCGTCGGCTCCGCGAGGACTTCCCGCGCCACGAGTACGTCCAGCTCCGGCCGCGCGCATCCGGGGCCTGGCGCCTGCCGCGCCAGCTCCTCTGGGAGCAGGCGGAGCTCCCGTGGCGGGCCGCGCGGGCGCGCGCCGACGTGCTGCACGTGGCGGGCGCGACCTCGGCGCCGCTCCTCCGGCGCGGCGGGCTCGTGATGACCGTGCACGACCTCGCGCCGACGCGCCACCCGGCGCTCCTGCCCGGGGCGCGCAGCCGCTGGTACTGGGGGCGCTTCGTGCCCCTGACGGCGCGCTTCGCCGACCGCGTCATCGTCCCGTCGCTCGCCACCCGGCGCGACCTCGTCGAGCTGGCGGGCGTGCGCCCCGAGCGGATCCGCGTGATCCCGTGGGGACCGATGCTCGACGTCGCCGGCCCCCCCGCGGCCGCGGAGCTCGCGCGGGTGCGCACGGCCCACGCGCTCCCCGCGCGCTACGTCCTCTACGTCGGCACGATCGACCGTCGCAAGGACTACCGGACGCTCCTCGGCGCGCTCGCGCGGCTCGACCCCGCGCTCCACCTCGTGCTGGCCGGCACGCTCATCGCCGGGCGCACCGACCTGCCCGAGCTGGTCGCGCGGCTCGGCCTCGGCGCGCGCGTGCGCGTGCTCGGCTACGTCCCGGAGGCCGACCTCCCGGCGCTCTACGCGGGCGCGGCGGCCTTCGTCTACCCGTCGTTCTACGAGGGCTTCGGCCTGCCGGTGCTCGAGGCCATGGCGTGCGGCACGCCGGTCGTCACCTACAACACGACCTCCCTGCCGGAGGTGGCCGGGCCGGCGGCCATCCTCCTGGACCCGCCCGTCACGGCCGAGGCGCTCGCCGCGGCCCTCGCGCGGGCCACGGAGGACCTCGCCACGCGCGAGGCGCTGATCGGACGCGGCCTGGAGCAGGTCAAGCGCTTCGACTGGCGGCGCACCGCGGCGCTCACGCAGGAGGTCTATGAGTCCCTCATCGGATAGCGTGAGCGTGTCGTGATGCGCGTCCTCTTCCTCGCCTACGCCCACGAGCGCGGGCTCCGCGCCGACGCGGGAGGCCACCGGAAGCTCTGGGAGCTCGCGTGGGCGCTCGCGGCGCGCGGCCACGAGGTGCGGGTGCTCTACCCGCGACTGCCCGGTCACGCGCCGCTCCGGTCCGTGCCGTGCCGCGCCTATCCGGTGCTCGACGCCCGGTGGCTCCGGCCCCTCACGGCGTACCTCGCGATGAGCGCCGGCGCGTGGCGGCTCGGCCGGGGCTGGCGCCCGGACGTCGTCTACTTCCGGAGCGGGGCCAACGTGCTCCCGCCCCTGGTGGCGCGGACCCTCGGCGCCGCGCCCGTCCTCGAGGTGAACGCCGACACGCTCGAGTTCCACGAGGTCGAGGGCGTCGGCGCCCTCACGCGGTGGGTCTGGCGGACGCTCGAGGGCGTCAACGCGCGCCGGAGCGCCGCCATCGTCGCCCTCACGCCCGGGCTCAAGCGCATGCTCGTCTCCCGCTACGGCGTGCCCGAGGCCCGGGTGCGCGTCATCCCGAGCGGGACCGACGTCGCGCACTTCGCGCCGGGCGACGTGGCCGACGCGCGCCGGCGCCTCGGGCTCGATCCGGCCGCCGCCCTCGTGGGCTTCGTCGGCATCTTCTACCGGCACCAGGGCGTGCCCACCCTGCTCGAGGCGCTCGCGCGCCTGCGCGCCGGCGGCGTCGCCGTCGCGGGATTGATCGTCGGCGACGGCGTCCCGCGCGCGGAGTGGGAGGCCCGGGCGCGCGGGCTGGGGCTCGGCGGCGCCGTGACCTTCACGGGCCAGGTGCCCTACGCGCGGGTCCCGGCCTGCTTCGCCGCCATGGACGTCGTGGCGGCGCCGTTCACCGCCGGCCGCGGCGAGACCTCGCCCTTCAAGGTCCTCGACGCGATGGCGTGCGAGCGGGCCGTCGTCGCCTCCGACCTCGCGTCGGTGCGGCCGCTCGCGGAGGCGAGCGGCGCGCTCACGCTCGTGCCGCCCGACGACCCCGCGGCGCTGGCCGCCGCGCTCGGGGCGCTCCTCGCCGACCCGGCCCGCCGCGCGGCGCTCGCCCGCCGCGCCCGCGAGTTCGTGGTCGCGCGCCACGCGTGGGATAAGATCGGGGAAGCGCTCGCCGCGGTGCTGGCCGAGGCGTCGAGAGATCCGAGGGCGGGATGACGATCCCGGTGCTGTACGTGATGCAGTCGCTCGACATCGGCGGCACCCAGCGCCAGCTCCTGTTCCTCCTGCGAGGCCTCGACCGGCGGGCGTTCGCGTGCGTCATCGCGTGCGACCGGGGCGGCGCGCTCGCGCCGGAGTTCGAGGCCCTCGGCGCCTCGCTCGTCGTGCTCCGCGGCGGCCGCTACCGCTGGCGCGACCCGCGCGGCTGGCTCGTCCGGGGCTGGGAGCTGTACCGGCTCGCGCGGCGCCACCGCGTGCGGATCGTCCACGCGCACTGGGCGCTCTACGGACTCGTCGGCACCCTCGCCGGCTGGGCGGCGCGGAGCCCGGTGCGGCTGCTCTCGATGCACGGGCACTGGCTCAGGCCGGGCGACCGGCGGATCCTGAAAGCGCTCGTGCCGTTCCTCACGGCGATCGTCGAGGGCACGCCCGGCTGCATCGACCGGCTGGTGGCCCAGGGCCTCCCGCGCGGCACGTTCCGCCTGATCGACTACGGCGTGGACGGCGCCCCCTACGCGGACCCGGGGCTCGGGGCGCGGGCGCGGCGCCAGCTCGGCATCCCCGAGGACGCCTACGTCGTCACGCGCGTGTCACGGTGCTTTCCGGACAAGCGTGTCGGCGACGTCGTCGAGGCGGCGGCCGCCGTCCTTCCCCGGGTGCCGGGCGCGCGCTTCCTCGTCGTCGGCGACGGCGACGAGCTGCCCCGCCTGCGGGCCCGCGCCCGGGAGCTCGGCCTCGAGGGAAAGGTGATCTTCACCGGCTTTTATGCCAACCTCCATGAAGTGTTGGCCGCCTCCGACGTGCTGACGATGACGTCCAGCCTGGACGAGCTCGGCCTGGCGACGCTCGAGGCGCTCGCGGCCGGCAAGCCCATCGTCGCCTACCGGAACGGCGCGATCATCACCGAGGCCGTCGAGGACGGGACGAACGGCGTCCTGCTGGCGCCGGGCGACGTGCGGGCGCTCGGCGAGGCGCTGGTCGCCCTGCACGCGCAGCCGGAGGTGCGGGCGCGCATGGGCCACGAGGCGCGCCGCCGGTGGCAGGCGCGCTACGGGCTCGAGGCCTTCGGCCGGCGCATGGGGGACCTGTACCGCCGGCTCCTGGGGGAGCCATGACCGACCGACTCGCGATCGAGGGCGGCACGCCGAGCTCGCCGCGCTTCATCGTCTTCGGCGCGCCGAGCCTGGGCGAGGACGAGATCCAGGAGGTGGTGGCGACGCTCCGCTCCGGCTGGATCGGCACCGGACCCCGCACCCAGGCGTTCGAGGCGGCGTTCCGCGAGTACGTGGGCGCGCCGCACGCGGTGGCCGTCAGCTCGTGCACCGCCGCGCTGCACCTGAGCCTGGTCGTGTCCGGCGTCCTGCCGGGGGACGAGGTGGTCACCACGCCGTTCACCTTCGTCGCGACGGCGAACGCGATCCTGCACGCGGGCGCGCGTCCGGTGTTCGTGGACATCGACCGGACGACGCTCAACATCGACCCGGCGC
This sequence comes from Candidatus Rokubacteria bacterium GWA2_73_35, assembly GCA_001790205.1. Classification (GTDB taxonomy): domain Bacteria; phylum Methylomirabilota; class Methylomirabilia; order Rokubacteriales; family CSP1-6; genus GWA2-73-35. The sequence continues at coordinate 4,531 of MGBU01000202.1, forward strand.
TCGCCGAATCGGCCTGCACGCCCCGCACGCGGGCGCTCCTGCCGGTGCACTTCGGCGGGCTCGCGTGCGACCTCGACGCGCTCGGCGCGACGGCGCGCGCGCACGGCCTGGTCCTGATCGAGGACGCGGCGCACGCCCTCGGTGCGCGATGCCACGGCCGGCTCATCGGGGCGCACGGGCACCTCACGTGCTTCAGCTTCTATCCGAACAAGAACATCACGACCGGCGAGGGCGGCATGATCACGACCGACCGTCAGGACTGGGCCGACGCCCTCAGGATCTGGCGCCTCCACGGGCTCGACCACGACGCCTGGCGTCGCTTCCACGTCCAGGAGCTGATCCTGTCCGAGGCGGTCGCGCCGGGGTTCAAGTACAACATGACCGACCTCCAGGCGGCGCTCGGGATCCACCAGCTCCGGCGCCTGGAGGGCTTCCTCGCGCTCCGCGAGCGGTACGCGGCGCGCTACGACGCCGCCTTCGCCGAGCTGCCGGAGCTGATCCGTCAGCCACGCCCGGCGCCCGGGGCCGACCGTCACGGGCTCCACCTCTACCTGCTGCTGCTCGACCTCGGCCGCCTCACCGCGGACCGCAACCAGGTCCTGCGCGCGCTGCGAGCCGAGAACGTCGGCGCCGGCATTCACTACCACGCCGTCCACCTCCATCCCTACTACGCCCGGACCCTCGGGTATCGCCGGGGGGACCTGCCCAACGCGGAGTGGGCCTCCGGGCGCATCCTCTCGCTCCCGCTCGGGCCGGCCATGACCGACGAGGACGTCGAGAACGTGATCCGCGCGGTCCGGAAGGTCGTGCGCCGGTACCGCCGGGCGCCGGCGCGGTAGGCGCGCGGTGCTCGGCGCCCTCGCCCGGCCCCTGCGCGCCCTCGCGGGGGTCGCCCCGCTCGTTGGCCTGGCGCCGCGCCCGGAGGCGCGCCCGATGGGCGTGAGCGCCCTCGTGCGCGTCAAGGACGAGGAGGACTGGGTCGAGGCGTCGCTCCGCTCGCTCGAGGGGTTCGCGGACGAGATCGTCGTGATCGACAACGGGTCGACGGACGGCTCGCTGGAACGGGTGCGCGCCCTCCAGCGGACGCTCGGCGCGGAGCTGCGCGTCGAGGTGGCGCCCGAGCTCGACCACACCGCCCTCTCGAACCGCGCCCTGCTCCGCGCGCGCTTCCGGTGGGTGATCCGCTGGGACGCGGATTTCGTCGCGCACACCTCGGGACCGAGCGCGCTGCGGCGGCTGCGCGCCGTGCTCGCCGCCGTGCCGGCCTGGCGTCACGTGTGCCTGCACCCGGCGCTGGTCGAGCTGGCGGGCGATCTCGGTCACCGGCTGCCCGAGACGGCCGTCCGCTACGACAGCCACCTCCTGACGTTCTCGCCGGCCCTGCGGTACCGGACGCAGGTCGTGCGCGTCCGCGGCCACGGGCGCCCGGTGGCCGTCGAGTCGCTGAGGCTTCCGCGGTACTACGCGATCCGCCGCTGGGAGACCCCCGCGATCTTCCACGTCAACGTCAAGCCGGCGCGGCGGATGCTCCTGCGCCACTTCTGGCAGGAGTGGTGGGCGGAGCAGCCGGGCTGCGCGCTGGAGGAGTACGTGCGGCGGCGGGTCGAGGCCGAGCGGGGGAGCGCGTCGCTCGCCGTCGCCGCCGAGGGGTTCGTGCGCCGGTACTGCGAGCGCCTCGTGCCCTTCGACCCGACGCCGTACGGGGGCTACCCGGAGCGCCTGGCGCCGGCGCTGGCGCGGCCGCGCTACCGGGTGCTCTACCGTGACGGCCGGATCGTCGGGCGCAGCGAGCCCGCGGGCCCCGTGAGCGAGCCCTCGACGCGGGGGCGCGCGTGAGCGACGCCCGCCCGCCCGCCGCGCTCTCGCCGCTCGACGAGGAGCGGTTCGGCGTGCGCACGGCGAAGGCGTCGGCGGTCACGGCGTCGGCGCTCCCGGCGCTGCTCGACTGCTGCCGCCGCGAGCGCGTGGCCTTCCTGATCGCGCGCTGCCCGGCGTCGGACCTCCGCGCGGCCCAGGCGATGGAGGCCGCGGGCTTCTTCCTGACCGACACGCTCGTGTACTACGCGCGCGACCTGACTCGCGGGCCCGAGCCCCCGGAGGACACCGGCGTGGGGGTGCGGTCGGTGCGCCCCGGGGAGGAGCACGCCGTCCAGGCGGTCGCGGCCGACGCGTTTCGCGACTACCTCGGTCACTACCACGCGGATCCACGGCTCGACCGTGCCCGGTGCGACGAGGTCTACAGCTCGTGGGCGCTGCGCTCCTGCCTCCTCCGCGAGGTCGCCGAGGCGGTGCTGGTCGCGGAGCGCGAGGGCCGGATCGTCGGGTTCGCGACGCTCAAGCTCAACAGCCCCGGGGAGGGCGAGGGGATCCTCTTCGGCGTGGCGCGCGCGGCCCAGGGGCTCGGCGTGTATCGCGCCCTCATGGTGCGGGGCATGGGCTGGTGCCGCGCGCGGGGCGCCGGCCGGATGATCGTCTCCACGCAGCTCACGAACACCGCGGTCCAGCGCGTCTGGACGCGGCTCGGGTTCGAGCTCGACGACGCCGTGCTGACCTTCCACAAGTGGTTCGACGGACCGTGACGGAGGCGGCGAGGCGACCCTGCCCCCTGTGCGGCACGCGGCCGGCGCGCGTGCTGCTCACCGCCGGGGTGCGGCGCATGGTGCGCTGCGGGGCGTGCGGTCTCGTCTATCGCGATCCGCTGCCGGCGCCGGGCCCGCCCCCCCCGGCGGAGCTCCCCGCCGACGCCGTGCGCGACGAGGAGCGGGTCGCCGGCCGCCGGAGCCGCGAATTCCAGCGGCTCCTCGCCGCGGCCGGGCCGCCGGGCCGGCTCCTCGACGTGGGGACGGGCTTCGGCTTCTTCCTCAAGCTCGCCCGCGACGCGGGCTGGCACGCGCTCGGCGTGGACGTCGACGACCTGGCGGTGCGCTATGCCCGGGCGCGGCTCGGCGTGGACGCGCGCGCCGGGGCGCTCGAGGCCCAGGGCTTCGCGGACGCGAGCTTCGACCTGGTGACCTTCTGGAACGTGCTCGAGTGCATGCCGGAGCCGCTCCCCGCGCTCCGCGAGGCCCGCCGGCTGCTCGGGCCGGGCGGGCGGCTCTTCGTGCGCACGCAGAACCTCGCGTGGCACGTGGTGAGCTTCCGGGCCACCGAGGCGATCAAGCGCCTCGGGCTCAGGCGCTGGCTCGACCGGACGCCGCACCTGACCTTCATCTTCAACGCGATCTGCTTCTCGCGGGCGACGCTGCGCCTGGCGCTCGCGCGCGCGGGCTTCGACGTCGTGCGCATCCGCAACAGCCCCCCGATCCCCGGCGACCCCTATCTCGGCCTCGCGGCGCCCGCCGAGCTCGGGCTCTCGCTGGTCAAGGGCGCGGTGTTCGGCGGGGCCCAGGCGGTCGCGCTCGCCTCGGGCGGGCGCTGGCTCGTGGCGCCGTCGCTCGAGGCGTGGGGCCGCGTGTCGCGGTGAGCCGGCGGCCGGCGCTCGTCGTCCACGTCGCGGGCTCGGCCGGCTGGGCCGGCGGCGAGGCGTACCTGCTCAAATTGGCCGGCGCCCTCGACCGCGCTCGCTTCAGCCTGGGCGTCGTGGTCCCCGAGTCGGGCCCGCTCGTCGGGCGGCTCGAGGCGCTGGGCGTGCCGACGGTGCTCGTGCCCCTGGCGGAGCGGCTCGTGAGCCCCGGCGTGCTGCTCGCGCTGGCCCGGCGGCTCCGGCGGTGGCGGCCGGCGATCGTCCAGTCCCACGGCGCGCGCTCCAACGTCTACACGCGGCTCGCCGCGCGGCTCGCCGGCGTGCCGGTGGTCCTCTCGACCGTCCACAACTCGCTCTTCGACTACGAGGTGAGCCCCGCGCGCCGGCGCGCGTACGTCGCCGCCGAGCGCTGGACGAGCGCGCTGGCCGACCGCGTCGTCGCGGTGTCCGCCGCCGTCGCGCGCGACCTCGTCCAGCGCTACGGGCTGCCGGCGGCGAAGGTCGTGGTCGTACGGAACGGCATCGACGCCGACGCGTTCGTCCCGTGCCGGCCGCCGGCGGCCGCGCGCGCGGAGCTCGGCCTCGGGCCCGGTGATCGCCCCATCGGCCTCGTCGCGCGGATGACCGAGCAGAAGGCGCACGTCGACCTCCTCGACGCGCTGCCCGCCGTCCTGGCCCGCGTCCCCGCCCTCGCGTGCGTGCTGATCGGCGACGGGCCGCTCCGCGCCGCCATCGAGGCGCGCGCGCGCGCCCTCGGGGTCGCCGGCCGGTGCCGGTTCACGGGCGCCCGCGCCGACGTCGCGGACCTCGTCGCGGCGCTCGAAATCGTCGTGCTCCCGTCGCGCTCGGAGGGGCTGCCGTTCGCGCTGCTCGAGGCCATGGCGCTCGGCAAGCCGGTCGTCGCGACCACGGTCGGCGGCTGCCCCGAGGTGGTGGAGCACGGACGGACGGGGCTCCTGACGCCCCCCGGCGACCCCCCCGCGCTGGCCGATGCGATCCTGCGCCTGCTCGAGTGCCCCGGGGAGGCGCGCGCGATGGGGGAGGCAGGCGCGGCGCGGGTGCGCGCGGACTTCACGCTCACCCGGATGGTCCGCGAGCTCGAGGCGATCTATGCGGCCGCGCTCGCGGCCCGGGGCCTCCGCTGAGCGCGGACGGGGAGGTGCCCGGGATCACGGACCTGACCGCGGCCCGATCGAGGGGGCCGGGGGGCGCGCTGCGGCCGCACGCTGCGCTGCTCGCGGTGCTCGGACTCGGCGTCGCCCTCTACGCCGGCCGGTACTGGCTGGCCTGGGACCGGTTCGTCGAGGGGACGCTCGACGACGCGATCTGGATCCCGCTGATCATGCGGTGGAGCGATGCGACGCTCTTCACCCGGGACCCGTTCGTCCCGAGCGTGCTGCCCGTGTTCCCCGCCGCGTACCTCGGGCTGACCGCGCCCGTGCTCGGCGCGAGCGGCGATCCCGGGACCTTCCTGCTGGTCGTGTCGAGCCTGCTGCTGCTCGTCTACGCGACGGGAACCTACCGGCTCGTGTGGGTGGTGACGGGCCACCGGGCGGCGGCGCTCCTGGTCGCGCTCGTCTCGCTGCGCGGCAACACGGACGTGAGCGGCACGGGATGGGGCGTGTTCCTCGGCACCGCGCCGCCGCGGTCCTTCCTCTTCGCCGCGACGCCGTGGATCGTCGCCGGTCTCGTCCGGGCCGGGCGTGCGCGCTGGCGGCTCGCCCTGACGGGCGGTCTGCTCGGCCTCCTCGGCAACATCCACCCGCTGTCGGCCGGGCATCTCTACCTGCTTGCGGCCACCGGGATCGCGGTGCGCGGCGCGCCCGGCCGCCTGCGCGGCGTCGCCGGACTGAGCCTCGGCTTCGGGGCCGGGATGCTCCCGTACCTCACGCAGTGGCTGATGCGCGCGGACGTGAGCGCGCTGCCGATGGAGATCCTGAGGTTCCGGGCGGCGCCCCAGACCTTCCCGCCGCTCGCCGCGGTGCTCGAGGGCCTCCTGGTCACCTACGTCCTCGTGACGGTCCTCGCGGGGGCCGGGTGGTGGTGCGCGCGGCGGCGCGGTGACGGCGAGCGCGCGGCGCTGATGGCCTGGCTCGGCCTTTCGGCGCTGGCGTGGGCCGCGATCGGCCCCCCGGTGGCCTACGTGGTGCCCCGGCTCTTCGCCGTCCACCTGCTGCGGATGAGCGGCTACGTCTTCCTCTTCGCGCTCGTGCTCACGGGCTTCGTCCTCCGGGAGCTGCTGGTCGCCCCCGGGCGCGGGCGGACGGTGGCGGCGTCCGTGCTGGCCGCGGCGCTGTTCCTGACCGCGGGCGGCGGCCGGGTCGGGGAGGTGCGCGAGTGGCTCACGGGCGAGCGGCTCCGGGCGCGCGCGGCGGTGCTCGGCGCCGACGTCCTGCCCAAGACCTACGGGATGCCCGACAAGCCGGCGTTCCTCGAGCTGGCGGCCTGGGCGCGGACGCAGACGCCGCCCGACGCGCTCTTCCTCGGCCCGCCGGACGCGTTTCCCTCGTTCCGGGTCTACGCGCGCCGGGCGCTCTTCGTGACGTTCAAGGACGGGGCGGTGACGGTCTTCTCGGGACGCCTGGCCCGAAGCTGGTACGATCGGTTCCGTGCCGCGGTCGAGCTCTACCAGCGCTTCCGGCGCGACGACGTCGTCGCGTTTGCGCGCCGCCATGGCATCCGCTACGTGATCCGGCTCCGGTCGCCGGCGGGACCGGCCGACCTGCCGGTCGTGTACGAGAACAGGGCCTTCCAGGTCTATGAGATCAGCGCCCGCTAGCGCCCGCCGGCCCGCGCCGGTCGGGGGGAACGTGTACGACAAGTACGGCTCCCGCAACCCCGTCGTGCGGGCGCTGGTGCGATCGTTCCTCGGCGCGGCGGTGGACCTCGCGCGCGCGGGCTCGCCCCGCCGGATCCTCGAGGCCGGGTGCGGCGAGGGGTTCGTGCTCAATCACCTCCGGGAGCACCTGCGCCCGCGCCACGCGCACGGGAGCGACCTCTCGCTGCCGGTCGTCGTGCAGGCCAGCCGGCGCTACCCGCAGATGACCTTCACGGCCGCGTCGATCTGCGACCTGCCGTTCCGGTCGGGCGCCTTCGACCTGGTGGTCGCCTGCGAGGTCCTGGAGCACGTCGACGACCCGCGGCGCGCGCTCGAGGAGCTCCTGCGGGTCACGAGCCGCTTCGCGCTCCTGAGCGTGCCGCACGAGCCGTGGTGGCGCGTGCTCAACGTGCTGCGGGGAAAGTACCTGCGCGACCGGGGCAACACCCCCGGGCACGTCCAGCACTTCACGGCCGCGGCGTTCCGGGGCTTCCTGGGCGCGCAGTGCCGCGTGTCCCGCTTCGCCCGCCCCACGCCCTGGCTGATGGCGCTCTGCGAGCGCCGGGCGGCGCCCGGGGCCGCGGGCGGGGAGTCGGCGGAGATCGGCGAGCGATGAAGCCCGCGCTGCTGCCGCGTCTGGCCTGTCCGGCGTGCCAGGGGGCGCTCAGCCTCGTGGGCCCGCGCGGCGACGGCGACGAGGTCGAGGACGGGGATCTCGCGTGCCCGCCGTGTGGCCGGAGGTTCCCCGTCGTGGCGGGGGTGCCGCGCCTGCTCAGCGCGCCCGCGGGCGGTGCCGCCCAGGTCAAGCGCGCGTTCGAGACACAGTGGCGGGCGTGGGGCGGGGAGCACCGGATCTTCGGTCGAACCGAGCGCGAGGCGATGGAGTACCTGACGACGAACCTGGTCCACCCGGAGGCGGCCGGCCAGGACTGGCGGGGGCGCTGGGTTCTCGACGCCGGCTGCGGGCACGGGATGTACGTGCGGGCGCTCGCCGCGGCGGGCGCCCAGGTCGTGGGCCTCGACGTCAGCGAGACCGTCACGGAGGTGTACCGTGCGGTCCGCGCGCTGCCGGGCGCACACTGCGTCCAGTCGGACGTCCGGCGGCCGGGGCTGCGGCCCGGTGTGTTCGACCTCGTGTTCGCCAACGGCGTCATCCACCATACCGGCGACACCCGGGACGCCTTCCGTCGTCTCGCGGCGCTCGTCCGCGCCGGCGGCTACCTCGGCGTCTGGGTCTACCCCGTCCGTCACCGGGCCTGGGAGGCCGCACAGCGCGCGATCCGCGCGATCACCACACGGCTGCCGCCGCGCCTGCTCGCCCGTCTGGCGTACGTGCCGGTGCCCCTGCTCGCCGTCTTTCCGGCCTACAGCGGCACGAGCCTGCGCACCGCGTCGTGGCGTCAGTGTGCCCAGGTCGTGTACGACTTCTACGCGCCGCGCTATCAGACCCACCATCGGCCCGACGAGGTCACGGCCTGGTTCCGCGAGGAGGGCTTCGGCGCGATCGCCGTGATGCCCGATCCGCTGAGCGTGACCGGGAAGCGGCTGGGGTAGGCCGCGATGTGCGGGATCGCGGGAGTCTTCAACGCCAGGCGCCTCACGCCGGTCGCAGCCGGCGTGGTGGAGGCCATGATGGCGCGGCTCGTGCACCGGGGGCCGGACGGCCACGGCGTCCACACGGACGGCGAGTTCGGCGTGGGCGTCCGGCGGCTCAGCATCATCGATGAGGTCGGCGGCGCCCAGCCGATGTCGGACGCGGCCGGGAGCATCGTCGTCGCGTTCAACGGCGAGATCTACAACCACGGCGCCGTGCGCGAGGATCTCGAGGCGCGGGGTCACCGGTTCCGGACACGCAGCGACACCGAGGCGATCATCCACGGCTACCTCGCGCGGGGCCCCGCGTGCCTGGACGGGTTCCACGGCATGTTCGCGATCGCGATCTGGGATGCGCGCCGGCGGGAGCTCGTGCTGGTCCGGGATCGGTTCGGGATCAAGCCGCTCTTCTACGCCCTGACGGAGGACGGCGTCGTGTTCGCGTCGGAGCTCAAGGCGCTCCTCGCCGGCCGGGCGGTCGGGCGCCGGCTGGATCAGCGCTCGCTGGCGCGGTTCCTGGCGCTCGGCTACACGCCGGGTCCCGACACGATCCTCGAAGGCGTCCGGCAGATACCGCCCGGCCACTACCTGCGGGTGCGGCGCGAGGGCCACGAGCTGGTGGAGTGGTGGGCGCCGCCGCTGGCCGTCGAGGACGGCCGGACCGCGGCGGACTGCGCGCGGGGCGTCGCCGAGCGGCTGGAGGCCGCGGTCGACCGGCACCTCGTGAGCGACGTGCCGGTCGGCCTGCTGCTGAGCGGGGGGCTCGACTCCTCGTCGGTGCTGGCCTTCATGCGGCAGCGCCGACGCGGACCCGTGCAGACGTTCACCGCGGCGTTCGACGAGGCCGGGTTCGACGAGGGGCCGGAGGCCCGGCGCGCGGCCGGCGCGTTCGGGGCGCACCACGACGAAGTGCGCTGCTCGCCCGCGTGGGTCCTGGACCACCTCGAGGACATCGTGACCGCGACCGACAACCTGCTGGCCAACCCCGCGGCGATCCCCCTGCACCAGGTCACGCGGCATGCGCGGTCGCGGCTGAAGGTGCTGCTGTCCGGCAACGGGGGGGACGAGGTGTTCCTCGGGTACCCGACCTACGTCGCCGACCGGCTCCTGCGCTGCTACCAGCGGGTGCCCGCGGTCCTCCACGTCGGGCTCGTCCGGCCACTGGCGCGCCGGCTGCCGGTGTCGTTCGGCAGGCTCTCCCTCGACTACCGGCTCAAGCAGTTCGTGGAGGGCGTCCGGCTCCCGCCGGAGCGCGCGCACCACTCCTGGCGCGTCATCTTCCCGATGCACGAGCTGCGGGAGCTGCTGCGCGAGGCGGACGTCGCCCGCGACTCCTTCGAGGCGTTCCAGCCGCACTTCGACCGGACGCGGGGCGAGCCGGACTTCGTCGCCCGCGCCGTGCACTGCGACCTCGGGACGTGGCTGGCGGACATGGCCCTGCCGATGTTCGACGGCATCGGCATGGCGAACTCCGTGGAGATCCGCGTGCCGCTCCTCGATCACGCGCTCGTGGAGTACTGCCTGCGGATCCCGATGTCGGTGCGGATGCCGGGCCTGCGGCGCAAGCACCTGCTCAAACAGGCGATGACGGGACGGCTCGACCGCCGGATCCTGCGGCGTGCCAAGGCGGGCTTCCACGTGCCGCTCGCCGAGTGGCTCTGCGGCGAGCTCAGGGACCTGCTGCTGGACCGACTGCATCCGGACGTCATCCGCCGGCTGGGCTACCTCCGGCCCGAGCGCGTCACCCGGCTCTGCGAGGAGCATCTGGCGCGGCGGCGCGACAACTCCTGGCGACTCTGGAACCTCGTGTGTTTCGTCGTGTGGCACGAGCGCGTTCTGGGACGCGCGTGACGCCGGTGGCGCAACGCGGGCGCCACGGGAGGCCTCCATGAAGCTGCTCATCCAGATCCCGTGCCTGAACGAGGAGGGGACCCTCCCGCTGACGTGGGAGCATCTGCCCCGGCGGCTGCCGGGCGTCGATGTCATCGAGACGCTCGTCATCGACGACGGCAGCAACGACCGGACCGCCGAGGTGGCCCGCCGCCTGGGGGCGACGCACGTCCTCCGCCTGGTCGGGCGCCGAGGGCTCGCGAGCGCCTTCAAGGAAGGCCTCAGCGCGTCCCTGAGGCTCGGGGCCGACGTCGTCGTGAACACGGACGCCGACAACCAGTACCGGGGCGAGGACATCGCGGCGCTGATCGAGCCGATCCTCAGGGGCGAGGCCGACATCGTGATCGGCGACCGGCGACCCGGCACCCAGCGGAACTATTCGTTCATGAAGCGCCGGCTCCAGCGGCTGGGGAGCTGGGTGGTGCGGCGCCTGACGGGCGCGGACGTGCGCGACGCCGCCAGCGGCTTCCGGGCCTACAGCCGCGACGCCGCGCTCCGCACCAACGTGCTCTCGTCCTACACCTATACCCACGACACGCTCCTGCAGGCCGGAAGCAAGAACCTCAAGATCGTGTCCGTGCCGATCCAGGTCAATCCGCCGGTGAGGGCGTCACGGCTCATCGGCAGCACGATCGGCTACGTCGCCCGGTCGGCCGCCACGATTCTCCGCGCGTACGTCGCCTACGCGCCGATGCGCGCGCTCGCACTCACGAGCGCGCTGATCCTCGCGCCCGGCGTGTTCCTCGTCGGGCGCTTCTTCTATCACTACGTCGCCTCGACGGGGCAGTCCGGGTACACGCAGTCCCTGGTCATCGGCGTCGGGCTCGCGGTCATCGCGGCGATCGTCCTCCTGTTCGGGGTGCTGGCCGACCTGACGCGGGTCAACCGGATGCTGCTCGAGGACGTGCTGTACGAGCTGCGGCGGCAGGGCGACCGCAAGGACCGCCCCTGAGCCGTTTGCCCCTGGCCGGGTCTGTGAAACACTGGACCTGATGCGGGACCACGCCTGATGTGCGGCATCGCCGGATGGGTCGGCTCGGCGCCGCCGGACCTCTTGTCCGCGATGCTGCGCCAGCTCACGCATCGCGGCCCGGACGGCGAGGGGACGCGCCTCGAGCCCGGCGCGGCGCTCGGCATGACCCGGCTCGCGATCATCGACCTCGTGACGGGCGCCCAGCCGATGGCCAACGAGGACGCCTCCCTCTGGATCGTCTTCAACGGCGAGATCTACAACTACCGCGAGCTCCGCGCGGGGCTCGAGGCGCGGGGCCACCGGTTCGCCACGCGCAGCGACACCGAGGTGATCCTGCACGCGTTCGAGGAGGCCGGCGAGGCGTGCGTCGAGCGTCTGCGCGGCATGTTCGCCTTCGCGCTCTGGGACAGCCGCCGCCGCCGCCTGTTCGTCGCGCGCGACCGGCTCGGCAAGAAGCCGTTCTACTACTGGCACCGCGACGGCCTGTTCCTGTTCGCCTCCGAGCTGAAGGCGCTCCTGTGCCACGCCGCGATCGGGCGCGTGCTCGACTGGGAGGCGTTCCACCACTTCCTCGCGTTCGGCTACACGCCGGCCGAGCGCTCGATCCTCGCGGGCGTGGCGAAGCTCCCGCCCGGCCACACCGCCGTCCTCGAGGACGGCCGGCTCCGCGTGCGCCGGTACTGGGAGCTGCCGCCGCCGCCGGCCGCGGGGGCCGCGCGTCCGGCGCCGGAGGAGCTCGCGCACCGCGTGCGGGACGAGCTGCGCGAGGCCGTGCGACTCCGGCTCGAGAGCGACGTGCCCCTCGGCGTCTTCCTCTCCGGCGGGATCGACTCGAGCGCGGTCGTCGCCAGCATGCGCGCGGCGACCTCCGGTCGGATCGCGACGTTCTCGATCGGCTTCGACGCCGGGACGCCGTCGTACGACGAGCTGCCGTACGCGCGCGCGGTCGCCGCGCGGTTCGAGACCGACCACCACGAGGAGGTCCTGGCACCGCAGGTCGCCGAGCTCGTGCCCGCGGTCGTGGACCACCTGGACGAGCCGTTCGCCGACTCCTCCGCGATCCCGACGTGGGTCGTCGCGCAGGCGACCGCCCGGAGCGTCAAGGTGGCGCTCTCGGGGATCGGCGGCGACGAGACGTTCGCGGGCTACCCGCGCTACGCGGGCGTCGGGCTCTCGGAGCTCTGGCGGCGCGCGCCGCGCCCGCTGCGCGCGCTCGCCGCGCGCGCGGCGGCGCCCCTCACGCGCGGCGCCGAGACGAGCCGCGACTGGCCCGACCGCGCGCGGCGCTTCCTCCAGGGCGCGGAGGCGCCGCTGCCCGAGCGGTACCTCGGCTGGACGCGGTTCTTCGGCGACGCGGCGCTCGCCGAGCTGGCGACGCCCGCGCTCGCGGCGCACCTCGGGGGCGACGTCGCGACCCGGCAGCGCGCCGCGTTCGCGCGCGGCGGCTTCGGCGATCCGCGCGACGGCGCGTTCCGCGTAGACCTCGCGACGTACCTGCCCGACGACCTGCTCGTGATGGCCGACCGGATGGCGATGGCGCACTCGCTCGAGCTGCGCGCCCCGTTCTGCGACCACCGGCTGGTCGAGTGGAGTCTCGGGCTGCCGCCGGCGGCGAAGATGGGGCGGCTCGCGACCAAGACGCTGCTCCGGCGGGCGTTCGCCGACGTGCTCCCGCCCGCCGTGCTCGCGCACGCCAAGCAGGGCTTCATGATCCCGCTCGGCCGCTGGCTCCGCGGGGCGCTGGCGCCGCTCGCCGACGAGCTGCTGGCGCCCGAGCGCGTCCGCGCGCGGGGCCTCTTCGCGCCGGCGGCGGTCGAGCGCCTGCGCGGGGAGCACGCGCGCGGCGCGGGCGCCCACGCCGACCGCCTGTGGACCCTGATGGTGGCGGAGCTGTGGATGCGCCGGCACCTGGACGCGCGCGGCGCGTGGTCCCTCCGGTGAGGCCCGCGTAGGCGCGGTGCTCCGCCTCCTCGTGGTCTCCGACGTCTCGCCCCTCCGCGTGGCCGGCGGCGGCGAGCGCGTGCTCTGGGAGCAGGCCGCGCGGCTCGCCCGGCGCGGCCATCGCGTGACGGTCGTGAGCCGCGCCGCCGAGGACGCGGCGCCCACGACCCCCCACGACGGGGTGCGGGTCTCGGAGTTCCCGGTGGACCGGCGCTCGCTCGCGCGCTTCATCCTGAGCTCGATCCGCGGCGCGCGGGCGGCGGCGGGCCGCGAGCTTCGCGCGGCCGGCGCCGACGTCCTGCACCTGCACCAGCCGCTCTCGGGCTTCGGCGTGCTCCGCTCGCCGGCGGGCCGCCGGCTGCCCTCGCTCTACACGTTCCACTCGCCGGCGCCGCTCGAGTACCGGCTCAGGCGCGGCATGACGCGCCTGCACCGCGGGGGCGTGGCCGGGCGCGTCGGCATGGCCGTCCTCTGGGCGCTCGAGTGCCTCTGCGTGCGCCGGGCCACCCGCGTGCACGTGCTCAGCGCGTTCTCCGCGGACCTCCTCCGACGGCTCTACGGGGTCCCCGCCGCGCGCATCGTGCGGATCCCCGGCGGCGTGGACACCGACCGGTTCCGGCCCGCCGACCGCGCGGAGGCGCGGCGCGCGCTCGGCCTGCCCGCGGGGCGTCCGCTCGTGCTCACGCTCCGGAACCTCGAGGCGCGCATGGGGCTCGACGCGCTGCTGCGGGCGCTCGCCGAGGTGCGCCGGGCCGTGCCCGACGTGCTCCTGCTCGTCGGCGGGACGGGCTCGCTCCGGGGCGAGCTGGAGGCGCTCGCCGCCTCGCTCGACCTCGGCGCGCACGTGCGCTTCCTCGGCTGGGTCGCCGACGCGGAGCTGCCGCGCTGGTACCAGGCGGCCGACGTCTTCGTGCTGCCGACCCGCGCGCTCGAGGGCTTCGGTCTCGTCACCGTCGAGGCGCTGGCGTCGGGGACGCCCGTGCTCGGCACGCCCGTCGGCGCGACGCCCGAGATCCTCGGCGCCCTCGCCCCGTCCCCGCTCTTCGAGGACGCCTCGCCCGCGGCGATGGCGCGCGGCCTCCGCGCGTTCCTCGAGGGCACCGCGCGCGATCCGGAGGGCGCGCGCACGCTCGGCGCGGCGTGCCGGCGCCTCGCCGAGACCTCGTACTCCTGGGAGCGCGCGGTGGACGGCCTCGAGGCGACGCTCCTGGAGCTCGCGCGGTGATCCGCGTGCTGCACGTCCTCACCCGGCTCGCGCTCGGCGGCTCCTCCGAGAACACGGTCGCCACCATCGTGGGGCTGGCCCCCGCGGGCTACGCCGCCGGGCTCGCCGTCGGCCTGGCCGAGTCGGAGGCCGCGGTCGTCGCCGACGCGCGGCGGCGCGGCTGCCGCCTCGTGGACGTGCCCGCGCTCGGCCGCGAGGTGCGGCCGCTCGCCGACCTCGCCGCGCTCGGCCAGCTCTGGGCGCTGATCCGGCGCGAGCGGCCCCAGATCGTCCACACGCACACCTCCAAGGCGGGCTTCCTGGGGAGGCTGGCGGCGCGGCTCGCGCGCGTGCCGGCGGTGATCCACCAGCCGCACGGCCACGTCTTCTACGGCTACTGGGGCGCCCCGCGCACGGCGCTCTACGTGGCGCTTGAGCGCTGGGCCGCGCGCTGGACGGACCGGATCGTGACGCTGACCGAGCGCGGCACCGAGGAGCACCTGGCGCGCGACATCGGCCGTCCCGCGCAGTACGCGACGGTGCCGAGCGGCGTGCCGACCGCCGCGCTCCGCGCGGCGGCGCCGACGCGCGCGGCGGCGCGCGCGCGGCTCGGCCTCGCGCCGGACGCCTACATCGTGGCGGCGCTCGGGCGGCTCGTGCCCGTCAAGGGGTTCGACCTCCTCGTCGAGGCGCTGCCGCGCCTCGCCGGCGAGGTCCCGGCGGCGCGCGTGCTGCTGGTCGGCGAGGGGCCCGAGCGGGCGGCGCTCGAGGCGCGCGCGCGGGCGCTCGGCGTGGCCGCGCGCCTCAGCGTGACCGGCGCGACGACGGAGATCGCCGCGCACCTGGCCGCGGCCGACGTGCTCGCCGCCCCGTCGCGCAACGAGGGGATGGGCCGCGCGCTCGTCGAGGCGATGGCGCTCGGGCTCCCCGTCGTCGCGACCGCGGTCGGCGGGATCCCGGCGGTGGTCGTCGACGGGGCCTGCGGGCGGCTCGTGCCCGCGGGCGACGCGGGCGCGCTCGCGGCGGCGCTCGCCGCGCTCGGCCGCGACGCGCGGCTCCGGGAGACGCTCGGGCGGGCGGCGGCCGCGCGCGCCGAGGCGTTCTCGACCGATGTCGCGCTCGCCCGCATGCGCGCGGTCTACGACGCGCTCGCGCGCGCGAAGGGGCTCCGGTGAGAGCCCGTGGAGAACTCGCCTTGTCGAGGGGCGCCACGGCCGCGCCGGGGCGCCCCGAGGGGAGGGGGGCTTGGGGGGCGCCCGGAGCCCCCCATGGGGTGGGGCTCGTCCTGCTCGCCCTGGCGCTCGCGTCCGCCCCCGCGGCGCCCGCCGGGGCGCTCGAGCGGGTCCGCGCCGTCGTGCACGTGCACTCCGACGTCTCGACCGGCGACCGGCCGCTCGAGGAGCTGGCCGCGACGGCCGAGCGCCAGGGGATCGACGCGCTGCTGCTCGCCGACTACTTCCTCGCGCGGGCGGAGTACGGCCTGCCGCCGTTCCGCGCGCTCACGCGCGTCGTGCAGACGGAGCGCTCGGTGCTCGACGCGGGCCCCGCGCGCTACCTCGCCCGCGTTCGCGAGGCGCAGGCGAAGAACCCGCGCGTGCTCCTCGTCCCGGGCGTCGAGGTGGCGCCGCACTACCACTGGACCGGCTCGCCCCTCGCGCTCGAGCTCGGGCTCCGCGACAGCCAGAAGAACCTGCTCGTGTTCGGGCTCACCGACCCGGACACGCTCGCGGCGCTGCCCGCCGTCCACAACCGCCGGCCCGGGGTGTACGACGGGCAGTCCGTGCTGGACGCGCTCCCCGTGCTGCTCGTGATCCCGGGGCTCGTCCTGCTCGCGCGGCCGCGCCGGGGCCTCAAGCGCGTCGGGCGCGCGGTCGTCGTCGTCCGGCGGCGCCGCTGGCTCGCCGGCGGCGCGCTCGTCGCGCTCGGGGTCACGGCGCTCGTGCGCGGCTGGCCGTTCAGCGCCGACCCGTACCCGCCCTACGCCGACCTTGGGCTCGTCCCGCACCAGGAGCTGATCGCGTGGGTCGAGCGGCAGGGCGGCGTCACGGTCTGGTCGCTGCCCGAGGCGCGCGACGAGGGCGAGCGGTGGGTCGGGCCCGTGCGCGTGACGTGGCGGACGGAGCCCTACGGGGACGACCTGCTGCGGACCGCGCGCTGGACGGCGTTCGGCGCGATCTATGAGGACACGACGCGCTTCGAGCGCCCGGGCGAGCGCTGGGACCGCCTGCTCGGCGAGTACGCCGCGGGGGAGCGGAGCCGGCCCGCGTGGGCGCTGGGGGAGGCGGGATTCCACGGGTTCTCGGCCGGGCAGCGCCTGGGCTCGATCCAGACCGTCTTCCTCGTCGCGGAGCGCTCGCCCCGCGGCCTCCTCGACGCGCTCGCGCGCGGGCGCATGTACGCGCTCCAGCGCGTCCCGGCGGCGGGCCTCGCGCTCGGCGAGTTCAGCGTGCGCGCCGGCGCCGCCGCGGCGACGTTCGGCGAGACCCTGCGCGTGGCCGCCGGGACGGCGCTCGAGGTGGGCGTGACGCTCGGGGCCGACGGCGCCGGGCCGGGCGAGATCCGCGCGACGCTGGTCCGGAGCGGCGCGGTCGTCGGCGC
>MGBU01000203.1:0-3153 GCA_001790205.1 Candidatus Rokubacteria bacterium GWA2_73_35
TCGCCGTGCTTCGCGAGGTACTCCTGGAGCTCGGCGTCCGTCACCGTCGCCGCGGCCACGAGCGGCTCGAGCCCGACGAGCGCCCACGCGGCGCGGACCTCCTCACGCCGCATCGCGAACGCCTGCTCGACCTCCACCTCGGGCACCCTCGCGCCGGCGCGCACGGCGGCCTCGACGCGCGCGCGCGTGAGCTCGCGGCGGACGTCGTCCTCGAACGCGGACGCGCTGAGCCCGCGCCGGCGCAGGAACTCCTGGTAGCGCTTCAGCACGAAGCGGCCGCCCTCCTGGAACGCGGGCGCCGCCTGGATGCGCGCGTTCAGCTCCTCGTCGGAGAGCTCGAGACCCTCGGTCCGGGCGCGCTGCACGACCAGCGCCTCCTGGACCAGGTCGTTGAGCACCTGCTGCGGGAGTCCGAGCCGCTCGGCCAGCTCGGACGAGAAGCGCTCGCGGTAGATCTGCGCGTAGGCGTCGTAGTAGGCCTGGTAGCGACGCTGGTAGCGCTCGAACGGGACCGGCTCGCCGTTGACCGTCGCCACCGTGTCCGGGGCCCCGCCCCCGTCGAACCCGCGCGAGCCGAACACGAACAGCGAGGCCACGAAGGCCGCGATGACGAGCAGGAGGCCCACCTGCAGGCTCTTCCGGTGCCGGCGCATCAGCGTGATCATCGGGCTCGCTACTCCTCGGCCTCGGCGGTGGGCAGGCGCGGCGCCGCGCCGCCGCTCTCCTCCGGCACCACGCGCCGCGCCACGGTCATGAAGCCCGTGTGCGCGACCATGCGGTGGAACGGCCGTACCGATTGGCCCTCGATGTTCCACGGGCGGAAGAGCGTCTCGAAGGTCTCGATCAGCGCCCAGTGGCGCTCGCGCTGGAGCGCCTCGCACGTCTGCTGCGACTGGATGATCGTCGGCACGTAGGACAGGAGGATGCCGCCCGGCCGCAGCGCGCCCGCCACGAGCGACGTGAGCCGCCACGGCTCGGGCAGGTCGAGCAGGACGCGGTCCACGGGCGCCTCGTCCGCGAGCCCGTCCTCGACCGGCCGGAGCCGCACGGTGAGGTTGGTCACCTCGCCGAGCCGCGTGTGGATGTTCGCGAGCGCGCGGCGCGCGAACTCCTCGCGCTGCTCGTAGCTGATCACCCGCCCCTCGGGGCCGACGGCGCGGAGCAGCGCGAGCGTCAGCGCCCCGGAGCCCATGCCCGCCTCGAGCACGCGGCAGCCGGGGTAGACGTCGGCCCAGAAGAGGATCAGCGCGAGGTCCTTCGGGTAGATGACCTGCGCGCCGCGCGGCATGTCGAGCACGTACTCGGCGAGCGTCGGCCGCAGCGCGAGGTAGCGGAGACCGAGCGAGCTGCGCACCCAGCTCCCCTCGGGCTGGCCGATGACCGCCTCGTGCGGGATCCACCCGCGGTCGGAGTGGAACGTCTCCGACTTGCGCAGGAAGATCAGGTGGCGCTTGCCGCGCTGATCGATGAGCAGCACCTGCTCACCGTCCTGGAGCGGGAGCCCTTCGTTCACGTCCGGTCGCGCGGGGTGGGCAGGAACCGGGTCGCCACGAAGCCCGCGAGCGGCAGCAGCGCGCTCGTCCAGAGCGTCGCGGGCAGCCCGTAGCGGTCCGCGACCCACCCGAGCGCCGTCACGCCGAGGCCGCCGGTGCCGATCGCGAGGCCGACGATGAGCCCCGAGGCCATGCCCGCGTTACGCGGCAGGTAGGCCTGGCCGAGCACCACGGAGACCGTGAAGCTCGACGTCAGCACGGCGCCGAAGAGGCCGAGCATGACGAACGCGAGCAGGCCCTCGGTCTGGAGGAAGAGCACCCCGAACGGGATCGCCGCGGCGAACACCCACTGCATGAACGCGCGCGGCCCCCAGCGGTCGGCGAGCGGGCCGGCCGCGACGGTGCCGAGGGCGCCGCCGCCGAGGAACACGAAGAGCAGCGGCCCGACGAGCCGCGGGTCGGCCCCGAGCACGTCGATATAGTAGAACGGCACAAACGTCGTGAAGCCGAGCGAGGCCCACGAGCGGATCGCCACGATCAGGATCAGGAGCGCCATCGCGCCCGGCATGTTCACGCCGCGCGCGGCCGTCACCGTCGCCGCGCGCGGCGCGGAGGCGTGCGCGAACGACGGCAGCATCGCGAGCAGCAGCGCCCCGACGACGACCGCGGGGACGAGCATGCCGAGGCTGCCGGCGAGGCCGAGCGCGGTGACGAGCCCGGTGATGACCGGCGGCCCGAGCGCGATCCCGACGTTGCCCCCGAGCGAGAACCAGGAGAGCGCGGTCGCCTTGCGAGCGCCGGCCACGCCCGTCGCCGTCTTGTAACCCTCCGGATGGTACGCCGCGACGCCGAGCCCCATCGCGACCACGAGCGCGAGCAGCGCGCCGTAGCCGGGGGCGAGTCCGGTGAGCGCGAGCCCCGCGCCGGACAGGAGCACCGAGACCGGCAGCATCCAGCGCCGCGCCGTCTGGTCGGCGAGGTAGCCGAAGAGCGGCTGCACCAGCGAGGACGTCACGTTCGCCGCGAGCACGATCGTCGCCGCCGTCGCGTACGAGAGGTTGTGCGCCGCCTTGACGAACGGCAGCACCGCCGGCAGCGAGCCCTGGTTGAGATCGACCACGAGGTGCCCGAGCGAGAGGAGCGCGATCAGGCGCGCGTCGGGTTTCACGCGCGCCACGGACGTCGCGGCGAAGGGGGATGTGGCGGTCTCGTCGTAGACCGCCGGCTCGGACTCAGCCATGGCGTCCCAATGTTACACTAAGCGCCCGATGGAGACACGCGCGCCGGCCGTGCGCGTCCGCGAGCTCGGGCACGTCTCCCTCTTCGTGCGGGACCTCGACGCGAGCCGGCGCTTCTACCGCGACGCGCTCGGCCTCGCGGAGACCGGCACCGCCAAAGACGGGCGCATCGTCTTCTTCTCCGCCGGCGTCCACCACCACGACCTCTCATGCGAGCTCGCGCGCGCCCCCGGCGCCGGGCCGCCGCCGAAGGGCGTGCCCGGCCTCTACCACATCGCCTTCGACGTGGGCGCCTCGCCGGAGGAGCTGGCCGCCGCGCGGCGCGCGCTCGAGGCGCGCGGCCTCACCCCGTTCGGCGAGACGCCGCGCTCGTTCAGCGTGCGCGATCCCGATGGCCACGAGGTCGAGCTCTACGTGGATCC
>MGBU01000203.1:3284-7285 GCA_001790205.1 Candidatus Rokubacteria bacterium GWA2_73_35
CGAGCGCCTCGCCGGGCCCGATCGCGAGCGAGAGCCAGCCGTAGATCGCGCCGAACGACGCGCCCGCGAAGACGTCCGCGGCGCGCGCGGAGGCGACGATCCCGCTCGAGCCCTGGGCCATGCCGTAGAGCGCGACGTAGACGACGAGCCAGGCGGGCGAGCCCGTTATCGCGAGCAGCGAGAGCGCGCCGATGCCGAGCGCCGCGCTCGCGTAGGCGAGCGTCAGCGTCTCGGGCCGCCCGACGCGGTCCGAGAGCCAGCCCGTCGTGAGCCGCCCCGCCAGGCTCACGAGGCTCACCGCGCCGAGCGCCGCCGCGGCTGTCGGCGGGGCGACGCCCTGGCCGATCGCGTACGCGACCATGTGCGTGTTCAGAAGCGGGAACGCGCAGGCGCCGAAGAAGCGCATCGCCGCGAGCCACCAGAACGGCGCGGACCGGAGCGCGGCGCCGAGCGTGGGGCCCGCGGCGCGCCGCGCGTCCGCCCCGGCGGGCTCGCGCGGGGGCAAGCGCTGAAACGCGTTGAGCGGCGCCACGACCGCGAGCAGCAGCGCCGCCCAGACGAGGAGCGTCGCCCGCCAGCCGAGCGCCACGACGAGCGCCTGGCCGAGGAGCGTGAACGCGAACGCGCCGAAGCCGGTGCCGAGGTCGGCGACCGCGATCGCGCGCCCGCGCGCCGTCGGGAACCAGAGCGCCGCGACCACGAGGTTGGCCTGGCTGCCGAGGGTCGACAGGCCGAGCCCGCCCACGATGCCGTAGCTCACGACCAGGAGCGGCAGCGAGCCGGCGCGGCTCGCGACGGCGAACGCGGCCGCGGTGAGCACGGCGCCCCCCTGGAAGAGGCGCCGCGGGCCGAGGCGGTCGAACGCCCAGCCGATGAGGGGCGAGCCGAAGCCGCCGAGCAGCAGCACCGCGGCCTGCACGGTCGCGACCTCGCCGCGCGAGGCGCCGAACTCGGCGATCAGCGGCAGGTACAGGACGGCGAACGCCATGACGATGCCGTTCTGGATGGCGAGCGTCACGGCCGCGATCGCCAGGCTCTGGCGCGCGGGCCGCGGGTCGGCGGGGGTCGGAGGGCGTGAGGGCGTCGGGCTCACGGGATCCCGTTGGGGGGTGTCGGGGGGAGCGGCGGTCGCTCCCCCCGACGTCGACTCAGGACGTCACCGGGCCTCGTCGAGGCGCTTCATCAGGAGCGCCGTCTCGATCGACCGCTTCAGGTAGGCGTGGTCCACGGGCTTCGTGACGTAGTCGAACGCGCCGAGGGCGAGCGAGCGCCGGGACAGCTCGACGTCCTCCGCGCCGCTCACCATGATGACCCGCGCGCTCGGCGCGACCGCGAAGATCGCGGGCAGCGCGCCGACGCCGCTGAGCCCCGGCATCGTGATGTCGAGCAGCACGACGTCCGGCGCCCACTCGCGGATCACGCGCACCCCCGCGGAGCCGTCCGACGCGCCGCGCGCCTCCCAGTCCTGCTCGGCGCAGAACTCGACCAGCATCACGCGGACCTCGGGGTCGTCGTCGACGACGAGGATGCGGCCCTCCACCGGCGGCGCGGGCGCGCGCGCCGCCGCCCTGCGCGGCGCCGGCGTGGGCCGCTCGCCCGGGGCGAGCGCCTGGGCGAGCGCCTCGGGCGAGATCGGCTTGCCGAAGACGGCGAGCGCGCCGAGCTCGAGCGCCTGCCGCTGCAGCTCGACGTCCTGCACCCCCGTGACGACGACCACGCCGATCGTCGGGTCGAGGGCGCGGATCCGCTTGAGCGCCTCGAGGCCCCCGAGCCGGGGCATCATGAGGTCGAGCACGACCGCGCGCGGGCGCGCGCGCCGCACGTGGAGGAGCGCCTCG
The DNA here is from genome assembly GCA_001790205.1 of Candidatus Rokubacteria bacterium GWA2_73_35. Classification (GTDB taxonomy): domain Bacteria; phylum Methylomirabilota; class Methylomirabilia; order Rokubacteriales; family CSP1-6; genus GWA2-73-35. The sequence goes on from MGBU01000203.1 coordinate 5,123, forward strand.
AGCCCGTCGGCCGCCTGGGCCACCACGTAGCCGTCCCCGGCGAGGTACTCCGCGAGCATCGCCCGTACCTCGGGGTCGTCGTCGACGATCAGCACGGTGCCCTTCGCCATGGCTCCTCCCGCGACGCGCCGGCCGCACGCTCACGCGCCGAAGCAGCGCCGCGGCCGGCCGGCCCCGGCGCTACGCGAAGAACGGCACGAGCGCCAGCACGGCGCCGCCGGCGACGACCGAGGCGATCTGGCCGGCCGTGTTGGCTCCCGCCGCGTGCATGATCAGATGGTTGTGCGGGTTGGCCTCGAGCCCCACCTTCTGGACGACGCGCGCGGACATGGGAAACGCGGAGATCCCCGCCGCCCCGATCAAGGGATTGATCCGCTTGCCGGAGGCGACGTACATCAGCTTGCCGAACAGCACCCCCGCGGCCGTGCCCACGGCGAAGGCCACGACCCCCATGACGTAGATCATGATCGTCTCCGGCTGCAGGAAGTCCCGCGCCAACATCATCCCGCCCACGGTGAGCCCGAGGAGGATCGTGACGATGTTGGCCAGCTCGTTCTGCGCCGCCTGCGAGAGCCGCTCGAGCACGCCCGACTCCCGGAGAAGGTTGCCGAACATGAGGGTGCCGATCAGCGGCGTGGCCTTGGGCGCGATGAGCCCCGTCACGAGGATCGTCACGACCGGGAACAGGAGGCGGGTGCGCGGGGACACCTTCTGCGTCCGCGCGGGCATCGCGAGCCGCCGCTCGGCGTCCGTCGTGAGCGCCCGCATGATGGGCGGCTGGATGATGGGCACCAGGGCCATGTAGGAGTACGCCGCGACCACGATCGCGGGCGCGTACCTGGAGCGCAGGACGGTGGCGACGTAGATGGACGTCGGGCCGTCCGCGGAGCCGATGATGCCGATCGAGACCGCGTCCTCGAAGCTGAAATCGAAGAGGCGGAGGCCGCCGTCGCCCAGGAAGTAGGCCAGGAAGAACGCGCCGAAGATCCCGAACTGGGCGGCCGCGCCGAGGAACACGGTGTACGGACGCTCCAGCAGGGAGCCGAAGTCGATCATCGCGCCCACCCCGATGAAGATCAGGAGCGGGAACAGCTCCGTGTCGATCCCGGCCCGTTTCAGCACGGCGAGAAAGCCATCGGCGTCGGTGAGGCCACCGAGGGGGATGTTCGCCAGGATGATCCCCATGCCGATCGGCACGAGGAGCACGGGCTCCACCTGTCTGGCGATACCGAGATAGATGAGGAGGCCGCCGATCCCGAGCATGACGGTGGCCTGCCAGGTCAGGGCGAGGACGCCGAGGAGCTCGCCCTCAGGCATGGCGCGCGCCCGGCCGTCCCCCGGCGCCGGGGCGGACCTCGGGTCCGGGCCGGAGCCAGCGGTTGAGGGCGCTCATCACCAGCACGAGGACGCTCAACGTGGCGAAGACGATGGCCATGCCGGCCAGGACGAACCACGTGGCTTTGAGCACGAGGGGATCCGGGGCGCTACCCCTCGATGACGGCCAGCGGGTCCCCGGCCTCGACGGTCTGGCCGGGGGCAACGTGGAGCGCCTTCACCGTGCCGCCCACCGGGGCCACGATCGGGAGTTCCATCTTCAGCGCCTCAAGGACGCAGAGGCGGTCTCCCTCGGCCACGGCCTTCCCGGCCTCCGCGTACACTTTCAGGACCTTCCCGGGCGCCGGTGCTTCCACGATGTGTTCGGCCACGTCGGCGTCGCTCCTCTCGGTGAGACGCGGTACGCTACCACGCGCGCGTCGACGGGTCAAACGCGGCGCCCGCGCCCCGCGACAGGGGGCGAACCCCCTACGCCGCGCGGTCCAAACGGCCCAGCGCCGCCGGGCGCGGCTCCGCACCCCGCGAGCCGTGGTATTGTTTCACGTTCGGAGGCGGGGCGGGCTTTCACCTCCCGGGCCCGGGCGGACGGCGCTCTCCGGAGGAGGGGCGACGACATGCACTTCGAGCTGTCCGACGAGCTGCGAGCGCTCGTGCAGGTGGCGCGGGAGTTCGCCGCCGAGAAGATCACACCGTTCGTCGACCAGTGGGACAGGGACCACTACTTTCCCTATCACGAAGTCGTCAAGCCCATGGCGGAGCTCGGCTTCCTGGGCACGGTGATCCCCGAGGAGTACGGCGGCAACGGCATGGGCTGGCTCGCGACCATGA
>MGBU01000204.1 GCA_001790205.1 Candidatus Rokubacteria bacterium GWA2_73_35
CCATCGAGGCGGTCGAGGGCAGCGCCGCGGGCTACATCGTGAAGCCCGTGGACCTCGGGCGCCTGTCCATCATCGTCGGGCGGGTCATCGAGCGGCGGCGCCTGCTCCGGGAGAACGCGGAGCTGCAGCAGGCGCTGCAGGCGCGGCTGGCGGAGAGCGAAGCGCTCGCCGCCGTCTCGGCCTCGGTCAGCTCCACCCTCGACGTCCGCGAGGCGCTCCGGCGCGCCGGCCGCGAGCTGGCGCGCCTGCTCGGGGCGGACACCGTCGCCGCGTACCTCCACGACCGGGACGCCGACCGTCTCGTCCCCACGGCGGCCTACCACGTGCCGAAGCAGCACCTGGAGCGGCTGACGACACTGGTGCTCCCGCTCCGCGAGGGGGAGTTCTACCTGCCGCTCTGGCGCGCGCGTCGGCCCGTGTACTCCGACGACGTCCCGAACGATCCGCGCTTCGCCCACGAGACGTTCCGCTCGCTCCCGCACCGGTCGGCGCTGGTCCTGCCGCTGGTCGCGGGCGCCGCGGTGGTCGGGGCCGTCTACGCCGTCTGGTGGACCGCGCGGCGCACGTTCGAGGAGCGCGAGCTGGCGCTGGCGCAGCGCGTGGGCGAGCAGGCGGGGCTCCTCGTCCAGAACGTGCGGCTCTACGAGGAGGCGCGGCGGAGCAAGCAGCGGCTCGAGGTGCTGCACGAGGTGTCGCGCCACGTGGCGGCCGCGCACGACGCGGAGGCCGTGCTCACGCGGATCGTGGACGAGGCCACGCGGCTGCTTCGCGCGGACGGCGCCGGCCTCCGGTTCCGCGACGGCGACGACCTCGTGATCGGCGCCCGCACGGAGTCGGTGGTCGGCGTCATGGCGGTCGCCCGCCTCGGAGTCGGGGAGGGCCTGAGCGGCGCGGTCACGGTCTCCGGCGAGGCCGTGACCGTCGAGGACCTGGCCGCGGACACCCGGTACCCGGCGGCGCACAAGCGTCGTGCGCTGGAGCAGGGCTTCAGGGGATTCATCGGCGTGCCCCTGCGCACGCAGGACCGCGTGATCGGCAACCTGAACGTCTACACCCGCGCCCCGCGCCGCTTCGGGTCGGACGAGGTCGCCGTGCTGCTGGCGTTCGCGGACCAGGCGTCGGTCGCCGTCGAGAAGGCGCGGCTGTTCCGCGAGAGCGAGGAGGGGCGCCAGCTCCTCGAGCGGCTCTACCAGGCCGGGCTCGCGATGCAGGCGTCCTGGGAGCGCGACGACCGCCTCGACGCGTTCGTGAAGGCCGTCCACGACGTCCTCGGCTTCGACCGCGTCCGGGTCCTCCTCCTGGCGCCGGGCGGCGGGCACCTCGAGCTCGTCAGGGAGCTCGGGGAATCCGGGGAACCCGCCGCCGGCCGTATCCCGCACTCGCCGGCGTCCGGCCCCTTCTGGCAGGCCATGGAGCAGCGCCGCGCCGTCGCCGTCCTCGCGGACGAGGACCTCGAGCGCGTGGCGCCGGTCGCCGCGGAGCTCACGAGCCACCCGGTCTTCCGGACCCGCCGGTTCGTGGTCGCGCCGCTCGTCGCGGGCGAGCGCGTGATCGGCGTGGTCGGCGCGGACAACAAGCCGAGCCGGCGGGCGATCAGCCCCGCGAGCGTGGGGCCCTTCAGCACGCTGTGCCAGAACCTCGCGGTGGCGCTCGAGGAGAGCCGCCTGTACGCGGAGACCCGGGCCCGTGAGGAGCAGGCCACGAAGCTGTACCATGTGACCCGCGAAATCGCCATCAGCCTCGACCGCGAGCGCGTCCTTGGCCTCATCGTGTCGCAGACGGCCGAGCTGACGGGCTGCGACACGAACGGCATCTACATGTACGACGAGGCCAAGGGCGGGCTCATGTTCGACCGCGGGCTGAACATCGATGCCGAGCTGGCGCGCACGCTCGTGCTGAAGCCTGGTGAGGGCATTGGCGGGCGCGCCTTCCAGGAGCGTCGCCCGGTCTGGACCCGTGACCGGCTCGCCGACCCGAGCCTGCAGTACGCTCCTGCGGCGAAGAGGCTGATCGATACGATCAGGTCCCGCGCCTACCTCGGCGTGCCCATCATGGGTCCCGACGAGGTGTACGGGGTGCTGCTGGTGTCCTTCTTCGAACCGCACGACTTCACGACGCCGGAGATCCAGCTCGTCTCCACCCTCGCCGACCACGCCGCGCTCGCGCTCGAGAACGCCCGGCTCTTCGAGGAGACGCGGACGCGCGAGCGCGAGGCGAAGACGCTCTCCGAGGGGCTCACGCTGCTGAACCAGGCGAGCCGCGCGCTGCACCGCACCCTCGAGGTCGACACGATGCTCGCCGGAGCCCTCGAGGCGCTGGCGGCGGCCTTCGGCGCGGACGGGGCCCTGGTGAACCTCTTCGTCGGGGACGGCACCTTCGTCAGGAGCGTGGGCCGCTGGATGAAGGACATCGCGGCGCCGGCCAACCCCGTGCGGCCTGGCGGCATCACCCGGCTCGTGCTGAACACCCGCGCGCCCGTCCTGGTGCGCGACACCGCCGCGCGCCCCGACGTCGTCAACCCCGACAACGTCGCCCGGGGCGTCAAGTCGATCGCGGCGTTCCCCGTGCTCGGCCAGCAGCAGCGGGCCCTCGGCGTGCTCGTGCTCTACTACAAGGTGCCCCAGGTCTTCCGCGAGACCGAGGTCCGGCTCCTCACCTCGTACGCCGACCAGCTCGCGACGGCGCTCGAGAACGCGCAGCTCTACGAGCAGACGCAGACCCAGCAGGTGCGGCTCGCCCAGATCCTCGAGTCGACCTCCGACGGCATCGTGCTCGTCAACCGGCCGGGCGAGATCCAGGCGGCGAACCGGCGGGCCGGCGAGCTGCTCTCATTCGACGCCGCCGGCGTGGTGGGCGTCGGGCTCGCGGAGCTGCTCGCGGGGTACCGGAGCTCGATCACGGACTACGACCGGGTCGTCGCGCCGCTGCTGGCGCTCCTGGAGGACCCCGACCGGGACGCCCGCGGCGACCTCGAGCTGCGGCGCGGGGGGCGCGTGATCCACTGGGTCGGCCAGCCGACGAAGGACGCGGCGGGGACGACGATCGGGTTCACGCTGACGCTGCGCGACGTGACCCAGGAGCAGCAGGTCAGCCAGATGAAGTCGGACTTCGTCTCGTTCGTCACCCACCAGCTGCGGACGCCGCTCGCGGGCATCAAGTGGATGCTCGAGCTGGCGGCCCAGGCGCCCGACCTCAACGAGGACGCCGCCGCCAACGTCCACGACGCGCGCCAGGCCGCCGAGCGGCTGATCGGGCTCGTCAACGACCTCCTCGACGTCTCGCGGCTCGAGAGCGGCCGCCTCAAGGTCGAGCCCAGGCCGACGGACGTCGGCGCGCTGACCCGGAGCGTCCTCGACGACCTCGCGACGCTCGTCCGGGACCGGGGCCACCGGCTGTCGGTGGCGGTCGGGGAGGCGCTCCCGACGGTGATGGTGGACCCGCAGCTCCTCCGGCAGGTGATCCTCAACCTCGTCTCGAACGCGATCAAGTACACGCCCGCCGGGGGCGACGTGGCCGTCCGGATCGGCGTCCGGGACCACGCGCTCCGCTGGGAGGTGAAGGACAGCGGCATCGGCATCCCCGAGGCCTCGCGGGAGCGGCTCTTCGAGAAGTTCTACCGCGCCGAGAACGTGAACACGATCGAGACCGAGGGCACGGGGCTCGGGCTCTACATCGTCCGGCTCATCGTCGAGAAGTTCGGGGGCGAGGTCCGGTGCGAGTCCGAGGAGGGCAAGGGCTCGACCTTCATCTTCACACTGCCGGTCAACGGGTGAGGCGAATGACGACGACGGGCAAGCGTATTCTGTTGGTGGAAGACGACCGGTTCCTGCGGCGCGCGTGCGAGGCGAGCCTGCGCCAGCGCGGCTTCGGGGTGCTCGTGGCCACGGACGGCGAGGAGGGGCTGCGGCTCGCGCGCGCCGAGCACCCCGACCTCGTGCTGCTCGACATGCTGATGCCGAAGCTCTCCGGACTCGAGGTGCTGCGGGCGCTCCGGCAGGACGAGGCGACGCGCGCGATGCGCGTGATGATCCTCTCGAACTCGTCGCGCGAGCAGGACGTCGCCGAGGCGACCGCGCTCGGCGTCGTGAGCTATCTGGTGAAGTCGAACCTCTCGCTCCAGCAGCTCGGCACGCTCGTCGAGCAGGCGCTCGGAGGCTCCGATGGCTGAGACCAAGCGCCGCATCCTGCTTTGCGAGGACGATCGCTTCCTCCGCAAGGCGGCCGAGGCGCGGCTCCGCCAGCACGGGTTCACCGTCCTGGCCGCGGTGGACGGCGAGGAGTCGCTGCGCCTCGCCCGCGACGAGGTGCCGGACCTCGTCCTGCTCGACCTCATCATGCCGAAGATGCAGGGGTTCGAGGTGCTGCGCCGCCTGAAGGCGGACGCGCTGACCGCGGCGATCCCCGTCGTGGTCCTGTCGAACCTCGGGCAGGAGCGCGACATGCAGCAGGCGAAGGAGCTGGGGGCCGTGGCGTACTTCATCAAGGCCGACCTCTCGCTCGAAGACCTCGTCCGCCAGGTCGAGGCCGTGCTGGCGAAGACCTAGATGGGCGCGCTGCGGATCACCGAGGGCGAGCTCCGCGAGCTGCTGGTCGACCGGCTCGAGACCCTGGACGCCGCCGGCTTCGAGCGGGCCCAGAAGATGGCCGCCCGGCTGCGCATCCCGCTCGAGCGGGCGGTGGTCGAGCGCGGGCGCGTGCCGCTCAACTTCATCCTCGGCCACGTCGCCGAGCTGTGGGGCGTCGGGTTCGTCGACCTCCGCGTGAGCGACGTCAAGCCGGAGGCGCTCGCGCTCCTGAGCGAGGAGTACGCCCGCCAGCACGTGCTGCTGCCGTTCGAGCTCGAGGACGACCGGCTCCACGTCGCCATGTGGAACCCGCGGGACCGGCAGGCGATCGACGAGATCGAGCGCACGACGCGCCGCAAGGTCGTCCCGCACCTCACGCCCGAGTCGGCCATCCTCCGGGGGCACCTCCTGTACCGGGGCAACCTCCGCGAGATGCTCGAGCGCGCGGTCGCCGACGAGACGCTCAAGGTCGTCCAGCAGCAGCGCTCGGTCGCGGAGCGGTCGGCGGCCGAGCTGCTGACGCGCATCCTCGAGTACGCGGCCGTGACGCGCGCCTCCGACATCCACATCGAGCCCTACGAGCTGGAGGCCCTCGTGCGCTACCGCGTGGACGGGGCCCTCCGCGAGGTGCTGAGCCTGCCCTCGACGGTGCTCGCCCCCCTGGTGGCGCGCATCAAGATCCTGGGCCAGATGCGGATCGACGAGCGCCGGGCGCCGCAGGACGGCCGCTTCGAGGCGGACCTGGGGGGCTACAAGGTCGACCTCCGCCTCTCGACGCTGCCGACGCTGTGGGGCGAGAAGGTGGTCATGCGGGTGCTCTCGCGCGAGAGCATCCTGATCGACCTCGAGGACCTCGGGCTCACCGCGAACGACTACCAGATCGTGCTGCGCAACATCCTCCGCCCCTTCGGGATGATCCTGCTCACCGGCCCCACGGGCTCCGGGAAGACGACGAGCCTCTACGCGATGCTCGTGCGCCTCGGCGTCGAGCGGCAGAGCGTGGTCAACATCTCGACGATCGAGGACCCGATCGAGTACACGCTGCCGCGCGTGAGCCAGATGGCCGTGAACCCGGGCGCCGGCGTCGAGTTCGCCACCGGGCTCCGGGCGCTCCTCCGCCAGGACCCGGACATCATCATGGTCGGCGAGATCCGCGACCGCGAGACGGCCGAGATCGCCGTGCGCGCGGCGCTCGTCGGGCGCCTGCTCATCTCCACCCTGCACACCAACGACGCCACGGGCGTCGTGCCCCGCCTCCTCGACATGGGCATCGAGCCGTTCCTCGTCGCGTCCACGCTCGCCCTCGCGCTCGCGCAGCGTCTCGTGCGGCGCATCTGCGTCCGCTGCCGCGAGTCCGTGACGGCGGATCCGGTGTTGCTGCAGGCGCTGCGCGCGCGGCCGGACTTCGAGCGCACCGTGGAGGTCCTGCGCGCCGAAGGGGTCCTCGGCAGCGGCGACGACCCGCTCGCGGGGCTGCGCATGTTCCGGGGGCAGGGCTGCGCCCAGTGCAACGGCAGCGGGTTCCGGGGCCGCGTCGGGGTGTTCGAGCTGTTCGAGGTGG
>MGBU01000205.1 GCA_001790205.1 Candidatus Rokubacteria bacterium GWA2_73_35
CACCGCGCGGCCGAGGGCGACGGCGAGCGCGAGCGCCGTGCGGACGATCTGCCCGCCGCCCTCGCCGTGGGAGCCGTCGAGCGTCAGCGCGGGCGCGCCCACCGGATCAGCGCCTTCCGCGCCTCATCGAGCAGGAGCGCCACCACAAGGTCCACCGGGTCGCCGGCCGGGGCGAGCGCCGGGGGGTGGCCCGGGCGCGCCCAGCGGAGGGCGGGCGGGGCCTGGCCGGTGAGCGCCAGCACGAGCCCGACACCGGGCGCCAGGCTGAGCCACGCGCGCGTGTCGAGGCCGGCCAGGCCGACGGCCCCGAGCAGGCCCGCCAGGTCGGTGACCCCGGCGATGAGCGGCGTGAGCGCGGAACCTCGAGCCATAGGCGCCGAACCCCGGGGCAAACCCGATGCCAGGCACGGGGGCGGCGCCCCCGGGCGTTTTCCGCCCTGTTGGACGCCGGGTTGGAGGGCGCCGTTGGCCGACCCGGCGGCGGGTGGGGTGGCGGTGTCCCACCTGAGGCGGGCGGCCCCTCCCTGGTCCGGCGGGGGGATCATGAATCCGCCCACTTGCCCGACGGCCGCCAGGCACCGCTTTTGCCTAAGCCTATGGGCAAGGAGGCGCGCGATGAAGAAAGTGTCCGAGGTGATGACCCGGGACGTGATCACGGTGGGCCCCGACGCGTCCATCCACGAGGCCGCCCGCCTGCTCGTGGACCACGGCGTGAGCGGCCTGCCCGTCGTGGACGACGCGGGCGCGGTGGTCGGTGTGCTGAGCGAGGGGGACCTGATCGTCCGCCAGAAGCCGCGGCGCCCGCCCCCGTGGTGGGAGCTCTTCTTCCGCGACGGCGAGCGCCTGGCGCGCGACTACCAGAAGGCGGTGGGCACGACGGTCGCCGAGGTGATGACGCGCAAGGTCCTGTACGTGAGCCCGGAGGCGCCGATCGCGTGGGCGGCCGCGCTGCTCGACCGCCACCGGATCCGCCGCCTGCCCGTGCTCGAGAACGGCCGGCTCGTCGGCGTCGTGAGCCGCGGCGACCTCGTGAAGGCGCTCGCCGCGACGCCCGGCGCCGCCGCCGCGCTCTCCGACGCGGAGCTGGTCGCGGAGATGAAGGACCGGATGGAGCGCGAGGCCTGGATCTCGAACCGGGGTATCCTCGTCGAGGCGCGGGCCGGGGTCCTGACCCTCTGGGGGATGGTGGAGAGCGAGGCCGAGCGCGCCGCGCTCGAGACGATGGCGCGCGCGATTCCGGGGTGCGGGTCAGTTGACAACCAGACCATCACGCGATCTCGAGTCGTCGCGAGGTACGGCGCCGCCTGAGTCACCGGCGGAGGCCGCGCCCGCGGACCGCCGCGCGGCCGAGAGGCAGGCCCTCGAGATCGTGCGGGGGCTCGTCGCCGAGCTCCAGGGCGCGCTCGCGCCGCCGGCGGTGGCGCTCGACCAGGCGCTCGAGCGCGAGCTCGGCCTCGGCAGCCTGGAGCGCGTCGAGCTCTCGCTGCGCCTCGAGCAGGCGTTCGGCGTCCGCCTGCCCGACGAGGCGGTCATGGAGGCGGCGAGCCCGCGCGACCTCGTGCGCGCCCTCGCCCGGGCCGCGCCCGCGGTCCTCGAGCGGGCCCCCGAGCCGGCCCCGCCCCTCGGCGCCGGCGTGGCCGCGCCCGCCTCCGCGGCCACGCTCGTCGACGTGCTGCGCTGGCACGCCGAGCGCGCCCCCGACCGGCCCCAGGTCATTCTGCGCTCCGCGGACGAGGGCGAGCGCGTGATCACCTACGGGGAGCTCTGGGCGCGCGCGCGCGCCGTCGCCGCGGGGCTGCGCGAGCGCAAGCTCGGGCCGGGTGAGACCGTCGCGCTCATGCTGCGCACCGAGGAGGCGTTCTTCGCCGCGTTCTTCGGCACCCTCCTCGCGGGCGCGGTGCCCGTGCCGATCTACCCGCCGTTCCGCGCCGACCGGATCGAGGAGTACGCGCGGCGCCAGGTCAAGATCCTCCGGAACGCCGGGGCGCGCCTGCTCGTGACGTTCGCCGAGGCCGGGCGCGTCGCGGCGCTGCTCCGGCCGCGCGTCACCTCCCTCGCCGAGGTCACGACGGTAGACCGGCTCGCCGCGCCGGCGCCCGAGCGGCCGCCGCTCCGGCTCGCGGCGGGCGACCCCGCGCTCATCCAGTACACGTCGGGCAGCACCGGCGATCCCAAGGGCGTCCTCCTCACCCACGCCAACGTCCTCGCCAACATCCGCGCGATCGGCGAGGCCATCGCGATCCGCCCCGACGACGTGGCCGTGAGCTGGCTGCCGCTCTATCACGACATGGGGCTGATCGGCGCCTGGCTCGGCGCGCTCTACTTCGGCGTGCCGGTCGTGATCCTCTCGCCGCTCGACTTCCTCGCGCGACCGGCGCGCTGGCTGCGCGCGCTCCACGCGCACCGCGCGACGCTCTCGCCGGCGCCGAACTTCGCCTTCGACCTCTGCGGGCGCAAGGTGGCCGACGCGGAGCTCGAGGGCGTCGACCTCTCCGCGTGGCGCCTCGCGTTCAACGGCTCGGAGCCCGTGAGCGCGGAGACGCTCGCGCGCTTCGCGCGCCGCTTCGCGGCGTACGGCTTCCGGCCCGCGGCGCTCACCCCCGTGTACGGGCTCGCCGAGGCGTCGGTGGCGCTCACCGTCTCGCCGCCCGGCCGCGGCCCGAGGCTCGACGGCCGCGTCGTCTCGTGCGGCCGCCCGCTGCCGGGCCACGAGGTCCGCATCGTGGACGCGGAGGGCCGGCCGGTCGCCGAGCGCGTCGAGGGGCGGATCGAGTTCCGCGGCCCGTCGGTGACGGCCGGTTACTGGCGCAACCCCGCGGCCACGCGCGCGACGTTCCGCGACGGCTGGTGCGACTCCGGGGACCTCGGCTACCGGGCGGAGGACGAGCTCTACGTCACGGGCCGCGTCAAGGACCTCATCATCAAGGCCGGGCGCAACCTCCACCCGCAGGAGATCGAGGAGGTCGCCGGCGAGGTGCCGGGCATCCGCAAGGGCTGCGTCGCGGCGTTCGGCGTCGCCGACCCCGCCATCGGCACCGAGCGCCTCGTCGTCGTCGCCGAAAGCCACGAGACCGCGCCCGCGGCGCGCGAGCGCCTGCGCGCGCGCGTCGTCGAGCAGGTGCTCGCGGCCATCGGCGTCCCGCCGGACACCGTGGTCGTGTGCGCGCCGCGCGCGATCTTGAAGACGCCGAGCGGCAAGGTCCGCCGCGCCGCCACGCGCGAGGCCTGGGCGGCCGGCCGGCTCGAGCGCCGCCCGCCCGCCTGGCGCCAGTGGGCGCGGCTCCTCGCCGAGGGCGCGGCCGCCCGCGCGGCCCGCCTGCCCACACGCGTCCGCGAGGTCGCCCACGGCGCCTGGGTGTGGGGCTTCCTCGGCGTCGCCTTCGCGGTCCTCTGGGCGCTCGTGCTCCTGCTCCCCGCGGGCCGGCCGGTGGACCGGGTCGTCCGGCGCTGGTGCCGGGTCGTGCTGGCGCTCGTCGGCTGCCGGCTGCGCGTCGAGGGCCTCGAGCACCTGCGCGGGGCCGGCCCCGTCATCCTCGCCGCGAACCACTCGAGCTACCTCGACACGCTCGCGCTGTTCGCGGCGCTGCCCCTCGACCTGCGCTTCGTCTTCGTCGCCAAGCGCGAGCTCCTGACGGCGCCGCTCGTCGGGCGGATCATCCGCCGCGTGGGCCACCTCACCGTGGACCGGGTGGACCTCTCCCGCGGCATCGCCGACACCGAGCGCGTGACGGACGCGCTGCGCGCGGGAACCTCGCTCGTCTTCTTCCCGGAGGGCACGTTCCTCCGGCCGCCGGGGCTCCTGCCGTTCAGGCTCGGGGCCTTCAAGGCGGCCGTGGACGCCGCCTGCCCGGTGGTCCCGGTCACGCTCGGGGGGACGCGCGCGATCCTGCCCGCCTACTCCTGGCTCCCGCGGCGCGGCCCCATCACGGTCACGATCGGCGCGCCGATCGCGCCCGCGCGCCGGGAGTGGCGCGAGATGGTCCGGCTGCGCGACGCCGTGCGCGACGCGATCGCGCGGACCTCGGGCGAGGGCCGCGTCGAGGAGCGCGCTAGCGTTTCTTGACCCGCGGCGACTCGGCGCCCCACACGGTGCGGGGCGGCCGCTCGGCCTGCAGCAGCACGGCGCCCTTCCGGAGCGTGACGCTCGCGCGCCGCCGGCGGCGCCTCACGCGCCCGGAGGCCGCGGACTTCCGCGGCGGGCGCCCCGCCTTCGTCGACCGCGGCGCGTGCCGCGCCGAGGTCCGTCGCGCCGTCCGCTTCCCCTTCGCCTTGCCCATCGTCCCCTCCCCGCGCGCTCGTGCGCGCCGACACCGATGCAAACCGGCAGCCAGCCCCGCCCCCGCGGCGCGCGCGTCGGCCAGCGCGCGCGCCGGGACTCCGGCGCCTCAGAGTGGGGCGGGGGCGGGACACCCCGAAGCCGACGGCCGCCGCCGAACCCCTCCGGAGAGGCCCCTTCCCGGTTGGCAGGCTGGCTGCAACGGCAAGCCTCGTGGTCGAGCTGTCGCCGAACGCCCTCAGGGTCCTCGAAGCCCGCTACCTCAGACGGGACGCCGGGCGCCGGGTCGTCGAGACCCCCGCCGAGCTGTTCCGCCGCGTCGCGCGCGCCGTCGCGCAGGCCGAGCTCCTGCTCGGCCCCGCGTGGCAGGCCGACGAGTGGCAGGAGGTCTTCCACGGCCTCGTGGCCTCGCTCGACTTCCTGCCCAACTCGCCGACGCTCATGAACGCGGGCACGCCGCTCGGCCAGCTCGCCGCGTGCTTCGTCCTGCCCGTCGAGGACTCGCTCGAGTCGATCTTCGCGGCGCTCGGCCGGATGGCCGCGCTCCAGCGCGCGGGCGGCGGCACCGGCTTCGCGTTCTCCCGGCTCCGCCCGCGCGGCGACCCGCTCGCGTCGACGGGCGGCGAGGCGTCGGGGCCGGTGTCGTTCATGCGGATCTTCGACTGCGCGACGCAGAACATCAAGCAGGGCGGCCGGCGCCGCGGCGCCAACATGGGCGTGCTGCGCGTGGACCATCCGGACATCCTCGAGTTCGTCGACGTCAAGCGGGCGGGCCAGGAGCTGCAGAACTTCAACCTCTCGGTCGGCGTGACCGACCGGTTCATGGAGGCCGTCGGCGCCGGCGACGGCTACGACCTCGTGCATCCCGGCGACGGGCGCGTCGTCGGCCGGCTCGCCGCCCGCGAGGTGTTCGAGCGCGTCGTGGACGCGGCGTGGGCGGTCGGCGACCCCGGCCTGCTCTACCTGGACGCGATCAACCGCGCGAACCCGACGCCGGCGCTCGGCGCGATCGAGGCGACGAACCCGTGCGGCGAGGTGCCGCTCCTGCCGTGGGAGAGCTGCGTGCTCGGCTCGATCAACCTGGCCCACCTGGTGCGGACAGCCGACGACGACGCCGACGTGGACTGGGAGCGCCTGCGCCACGCCGTCCACGTCGGCGTGCGCTTCCTCGACGACGTGATCGAGGTGAGCCGCGACCCGCTGCCCGAGATCGGCGAGCTGACGCGGGGCAACCGCAAGATCGGCCTCGGCGTGATGGGCTTCGCCGAGTGCCTGGTCCTGCTCGGCGTGCCCTACGACGCGCCCGAGGCGGTCGTCTGGGCCGACCGGCTCATGGCGTTCATCGCCGCCGAGGCGCGCGGGGTCTCGCGCGAGCTCGCGCGGCAGCGCGGGCCGTTCCCGAACTGGGCGCGGAGCGTCTACGCGGCGACGGGCGAGCGGGTGCGCAACGCGACGCGGCTGTCGGTCGCGCCGACCGGCACGCTCGGCATCATCGCCGGCACCAGCGGCGGCATCGAGCCGCTCTTCGCGCTCGCGTACCGGCGCGCGCACACGCTCGGTGGCGCGCCGCTCACCGAGATCAATCCGATCTTCCTGCGCTGGGCCGAGGCGCATCGCCTCGACGCGCCCGGGCTCGTCGAGCAGGCGCTCGCGGCCGGGAGCCTGCGCCGCGTGCCGGGCGTCCCCGAGCGCGCGCGCCGCCTGTTCGTGACCGCGGGGGAGGTCCCGGTACGCCAGCACCTCCTGATCCAGCAGGCCTTCCAGCGGCACGTGGACAACGCGGTGTCCAAGACGATCAACCTGCCGCACGACGCCACCCGCGCCGACGTCGCGCGGGCGTACCGGGACGGCTGGACGCTCGGGCTGAAGGGCATCACGATCTACCGCTCGGGCTCGAGGCCCGCGCAGGTGCTCACCCTCGGCGTCGACGAGGATCCGACCGCCCGCGAGTTCTTCGCCCGGTGCGACCCCGGCGCCTGCCGGGTCTAGAAGTCGTGTCCCGGGTGAAGACGACCCTGACCACATGCCCGCGCGCGTTGGTAGACTCACGACCGGCACGAGACTCGGGGGATGGCAGCCCGTCGGCGACGACTGGCGGTCCTGGCCGTCGAGTGGGGCGAGGACATTCGGGACACGGCGGCGCGCGAGGCGCTCGAGGAGGGCGGTGAGACGCCGTGACGTCCTGGTCACCCTATACCAGGTTCACCAGAGCCGAGTGGGCTCGACTCCGCGCGGATGCCGCGCTGACGCTGATCCCCGAGGACGTGCTGCGGCTCCAGGGACTGAACGAGCGGGTCGCGATGGACGAGGTCGTCGCCGTCTACCTGCCGCTCGCCCGTCTCCTGAGCCTGTACGTCGAGGCCGAGCAGGTCCTCTACCGGGCCCGGGCCACGTTCCTCGGTGACGCCACGGCCAAGGTGCCCTACGTGATCGGCCTCGCCGGAAGCGTCGGGGTGGGAAAGAGCACGACCGCGCGGATCCTGCGCGAGCTCCTCGCGCGCTGGCCGGAGCACCCCAGGGTCGACCTGGTCACGACGGACGGCTTCCTCCATCCACGACGAATCCTCGAAGAGCGGGGGCTGCTGGGGCGAAAGGGCTTCCCGGAGAGCTACGACCTGCCGCGCCTGATCCGTTTCCTGGCCGACGTGAAGGCCGGCCGATCGCCGGTGTCGTGCCCGGTCTATTCCCACCCCACCTACGACATCGTGCCCGGGGCGAGCGTCGTCATCGACCAGCCGGACATCGTGATCCTGGAGGGCCTGAACGTCCTGCAGGCGGCGTCCGATCGTTCTGGAGACGCTCGCGTGTTCGTCTCGGACTTCTTCGACTTCGGCATCTACGTGGACGCGCCCGAGACCGACATTCGCCGCTGGTACGTCGAGCGGTTCCTGCTTCTCCGGGCGACCGCGTTCAAGGAGGCGGAGTCCTATTTCCATCAGTACGCCGCCCTCTCCGACGAAGCCGCCGAGCGGACGGCCGGAGCCATCTGGGACACGATCAACGGCCCGAACCTCCGCGAGAACATTCTGCCCACACGCGCGCGGGCCCACCTGGTCCTCGTCAAGGGGCAGGATCACGCGATCGATGAGGTCTGGCTGCGTAAGCTGTAGAGCCTGCCACGTGGGGGGCCCCGACAGGGCCCCCCACACCCCCCAACGCTCGGAGCGCCCCAGCCAAGCCGTGGCGCTCCTCGGTCTTCCGACAGGCTCTCACCTGCCACGTGGGGGGCCCCGACAGGGCCCCCGGCGTCAGCCGCTCCGGCGCAGCGTGCGGCGCGTCTCGCTCGCGCGCTTGACC
This sequence comes from Candidatus Rokubacteria bacterium GWA2_73_35, assembly GCA_001790205.1. GTDB lineage: Bacteria > Methylomirabilota > Methylomirabilia > Rokubacteriales > CSP1-6 > GWA2-73-35. Next base: position 7,574 of record MGBU01000205.1, read on the forward strand.
GCCCCTGTGATCAGGCGCTCGAGGGCGCCCCGGAGGTCCGTGATCTCGCGCCGCCTGAAGCGCCCCTCGAGCTTCGCCAGGTGGCGGCCGAGCTCGCGCTCGGCGAACACCTCGAGGAGCCAGCGGGAGAAGTCGCCGCGGCCCGCGTGGAAGACCAGCACGTCGTCGCCGACGATGCCGACGCCCTGCAGGAACTCGCCGAGGCTCGCGGCCGTCGCGACGAGGCGCCCGTCGGGCGCGCGGAAGAAGAAGCGGCGCGCCTCGGGCAGCCGCCCGTCGGCGTACTTCCGGAGGTGGCGGACGTGCGACGTCATCCGGGGCGCCGCCACGAACGTGCGCGTGCGCGCGCCCGCGGGCTCCGTGCGGAGCAGGAGGAACTCGCCGAGGGGCAGGTGGGGGAGGACCGCGGCGAGGTCGGCCGGGTCGGCCGGCAGCCGCGCGAGCACCGCGCGGAGGCACTCGAGCTGGGAGGCCGCGGCCGTGCGCGCGAGGAGGAGGACGTCGACGGCGTCCAGCACGGACGGCCTGAGCCGGTTCGCGCAGTACGTGACGAGGCAATGCCCCTTGTCCCCGAGGCCGAGCGCGGCGTCGGAGAGGCCGCCCTCGCCGAGCCAGTAGTGCGCCTCGTCGAGGACGACCCAGTGCGGGAGCCCGGCGCGCCGGCGCCGCTCGCGGATCAGCCCGATGCCCGCCGCGAGCAGCGCGCTCTTATCCCCCTGCTCGAGCGTAGACAGGTCGAGGATCACGCAGGCGGCCGGGTCGTGGTCGAAGCGCTCGAGCGCGTGGTCCCACGCCGGGAGGTTGCGCACCTCCGCCCAGCTCACGCCCGGCAGGGGCGCGAGCACCCGATAGTCCCCTTCGGGGTCGACGACGCAGACGGCGTAGCGGCGGGCGAGCAACCGCTCGATCAGCACGCCCGCGAGCCACGACTTGCCCGAGAACGGGTCGCCCTGGATCAGCACGTTGACGCCGCGCTCGGGGATCTCCACCGGCTCGGCGGTCTCCGCCACCCAGCCGATCGCGAGCCGGTGGCGCGGTGAGCGGGCGACCGGCAGGAGCCCTCCCAGGAGCGGGCCGGCGATCGCGCGCGCGACGCCGGTGCCGTCCTCGCCGGGGAAGATCCAGTCCGCGCGGTCCTTGAGCTCGGGCACGGCGTTGACCGGGCACGCGGTCCAGCCGCAGGCCTCGAAGAAGTCGAGGTCGTTCTCGGCGTCCCCCAGCGCGAGGACGTCGTGATGGGCGAGCCCCAGCGCGCGGATCGCCTCGCGGACGCCGCCGCCCTTCGAGACGCCGGGCGGAAGCAGCATGACCGCGGCCCGGTTGTAGACCAGCTCCATCTGCACGCCGAGGTCGCGGAGCGCCGCGCGCACGCGCGCCTCCTCCGGCCGCCACGTCCCGACGATGACGCGGCCGACCTGGAAGGGGATGCCCCGGGCGTCCAGCTCGGCGAGCAGCCGGGGCGGCGGCGGCGGCGCCTGGTCGCGCAGGACGCCCAGCGCCGGGAAGTAGAGGACGCCGCCGTTCTCCGCGACGACCGCGTCGAAGAGGTCGATCGGCTCGCAGACGCGCAGGAGCTCGAAGAAGGTCCGCCCGGTGACGAGGATCAGGCGCAGGCCCGCCGCGCGCGCCTGCGCGAGCGCGGCGAGCGCCTCGGCGCCGATCCGATCCTCGGAGGCGAGCGTGCCGTCGTAGTCGCAGGCGAGCGCCTTCCAGATCACGCCGCCCCCACACGCGCCGCCGCCAGCCGCGCGAGCAGCCGCCGGTTCCGGCGGTCCGCGAGGTGGTCCACCACCGAGCGCGCCAGCACCGGACCGATCCCGGGGACCCGGGCGAGCTCCGCGCGCGATGCACGGGCCAGCCCGTCGAGCGTCCCGAAGCGCGCCGCGAGCAGCCGCGCGACGTGCGCGCCGACGCCGGGGACGCCGAGGGCGTCGAGGAGGCGCTCGAGCCCGCGGCGCCGTGAGGCGGCGATCGCCCCGACGAGGTTCTCGGCCGACTTCCGGGCGAAGCCGGGCAGGCGCGCCACCCGGGGAGCCCTGAGGCGGTAGAGGTCGGCGACGTCGCGGACGAGGCCCCGGTCCACGAGCCGCCCGACCGCGGCCCCGCCGAGCCCGTCGAGGCCCATCGCCCGGCGCGAGCCGAAGTGACGCAGCCGCTCCTTGAGCCGGGCGGGGCAGGCGTCGTTCGTGCACAGCCGGTGCGCCTCCTCGGGCCCGCGCGCCGCCCGGGCGCCGCAGGCGGGGCAGCGCCGCGGGAAGCGGTAAGGCCGCGCGCCGCGCGGCCGCCGGGCGCGGACCACCCCGACCACGTGGGGGATCACGTCGCCGGCCCGCTCGAGCAGCACCGTGTCGCCGACGCGGACGTCCTTCCTGGCGATCTCGTCCTCGTTGTGGAGCGTGACGCTCGAGATCACGACGCCCGCCAGGCGGACGGGGGAGAGCGTGGCGACGGGCGTGAGGACTCCGGTCCTGCCCACCTGCACGCGGATCCCCTCGACCACCGTCGTCGCCTGGCGCGCCTGGAACTTGAGCGCGAGCGCCCAGCGCGGGTGGTGGCTCGTGCGCCCGAGCCGCCGCTGCAGCTCGAGGCGGTCGACCTTGACCACCGCGCCGTCGGCGTCGTACACGAGCCGCGCGCGCCCGCGCGCGAGGCGCTCGCAGTACCGGACGGCCGCGTCCACGTCGGGGCAGCGCCGGTTCAGCGGGCTGGTCCGGAAGCCCGCCCGGCGGAGCGCGCCGAGCGCCTCCCAGTGGGAGGCGAGCGCGTGGCCCGGCGCGTGGCTGATCTCGTAGAGGAAGACGTCGAGCGGGCGCCCGGCCGTCACCCGTGCGTCCTTCTGCCTCACCGAGCCCGCCGCCGCGTTGCGCGGGTTGGCGAAGGCGGGCGCGCCCGCGGCCTCGAGCGCGCGGTTCAGCGTCTCGAAGGCCGCGCGCGGCATGAACGCCTCGCCGCGGACCTCGAGGTCCCCGACCCGCGCGAGGCGGCCCCGGAGCCGCTTCGGGACCGCGCGGAGCGCGGCGAGGTTCCGGGTGACGTCCTCGCCGACGCGGCCGTCGCCGCGCGTCGCCCCGCGCGCGAAGCGGCCGCGGCGGTAGAGGAGGGCGACGCCGAGACCGTCGACCTTCGGCTCGCACACCCAGCCCACGCGGGCCCCGGGGAGCGCGCGCGCGACGCGGCCCGCGAACGCGCGGAGCTCCGCGGTGGAGGCGACGTCGTCGAGCGAGAGCATCGCGACGCGGTGCGCGACGGGCGCGAAGGCGCGCGCGGGCCGGCCGCCCGGGCGCTGCGTGGGGCTCTCGGGCGTGACCAGCTCGGGATGCCGGGCCTCGAGCGCGCGGAGCTCGCGCACGAGCGCGTCGTACGCCGCGTCGGAGATCTCGGGCCGGGCCTGCTCGTAGTAGAGGCGGTTGTGGCGGCGGATCTCCTCGCGGAGCCGCGCGACGCGCCGGCGGTCGTCAGCCGGCGCCACTGCCCGACGCCCGCAGCGCCTTCAGGCGCTCGACGTTCTCGGCGAGCGTGCGCTCGACCGCGGCGTTCACGCTGTCGCGCGGGAACGCCCCGTCGGAGCCCCGCGCGCCCGCGGGCCGGCCGGAGAGGACCTCGACGCCCTCGTCCACGCTGGACACGGCCCAGACGTGGAAGCGCCCGTCGCGGACGGCGTCGACCACGTCCTCGCGGAGCATCAGGTGGCGCGCGTTCGCCTCCGGGATCAGCACGCCCTGGCGCCCGTCGAGCCCGCGCGTGCGGCACACGTCGAAGAAGCCCTCGACCTTCTCGTTGACGCCGCCCACCGCCTGGATCTCGCCGCGCTGGTTGACCGAGCCGGTGACGGCGATCCCCTGCGCGAGCGGGATCCCGGCGAGGCTCGACAGCAGCGCGTAGAGCTCGGCCGACGAGGCGCTGTCGCCCTCCACTTCCTCGTACTGCTGCTCGAACGTCACCGACGCCGAGAGCGCCAGGGGGCGCTCGCGCGCGTAGCGCCCGGCGAGGAAGCCGCTGAGGATCAGCACCCCCTTGGAGTGGACGGGCCCGCCGAGCTTGGCCTCGCGCTCGATGTCCACCACGCCGGGCTCGCCCGAGAACGTCCGCACCGTGATGCGCGCCGGGCGTCCGAACGTGTGGTCCCCCGTGGAGAGGACGGCGATGCCGTTGACCTGGCCGACCGCCGCGCCGTCGGTCGCGATGAGCAGCGTGCCCTCGGCGATCATCCGTCCGACCCGCTCCTCGACGAGGTTCGAGCGGTACGTCTTCTCGGCGATGGCGTGACGGACGTCCTCGCCGGCGGCGCGCGCGGCCCCGCGCTGCCCCGCGTAGAACGCGGCGTCGCGGACGAGGTCGAGGAGCGCGCCGAGCCGGGTGCTGATGCGTCCCTGGTGGGCGACGACGCGCGAGCTCCACTCGATGAGCTTCGCGACGCCGTCGGCGCTGAAGTGCGGCAGCCCGTCCTCCCGGCACGCGCCGCCGATGAAGCGCGCGTAGAGCAGCTCGGACTCCGGGGTACGCGGCAGCGAGTCGTCGAAGTCCACCTTGACCTTGAACAGCTCGCGGAAGTCCTCGTCGAGGTTGTAGAGGATGTAGTAGAAGAGCGGGTTGCCGATCAGGACGACCTTCACCGAGAGCGGGATCGGCTCGGGCGCGAGCCCCGCCACCGTGATCAGGCGGAACTCCTCGAGCGGCTCCTCGATCCGGATCGTCCCGCTCTTCAGCGCCTTCTTCAGCGACTCCCACGCCTGGAAGTGCCGGAAGACGTCCCGCGCCTCCAGGAGCAGGTAGCCGCCGTTGGCGCGGTGGAGCGCGCCCGCCTTGATCAGCGTGAAGTCCGTGACGAGCGTGCCGAAGTGCGCGCGGTGCTCGAGCCGGCCGACGAGGTTCGCGTACGTCGGATTCTCCTCGAAGACCACCGGGGCGCCCTGGGCGCCGCTCCGGTCCACGATGACGTTCACGCGGTAGCGGTCGAGGAACGCGCCGGGCGGCGGCAGGAACGGCAGCGCGGGCTTGCCCTCGGCGGCGCCCCGGAAGTCCTCGGCGTGCGCGATCAGGTCGCGCTCGACGCCGTCCAGGTATCGCTGCACGGCGTCGAGCCCCGCGAAGCGCTCGCGCAGCTCGCGGATGAGCTGCCGCGTCGCGGCCGCCGCGACCTCGGCGATGAGCTTCTCGTGCGCCGCGCGCGCCTCGCGCTCGAGCTGGCGCAGGCGCCGGAGCGTGTCCTCCACCGCCTCCTGGAGGCTCCCCGCGCCGGCGGCGAGGCGCTCCCGTGCCGCGTCGGGCAGCGCGTCGAACTCGTCGCGGGAGAGCGGCTTGCCGCGCGGCGCGGGCGCCACCGCGAGCCCGGTCGGGCTCCGGAGCACGACGAAGCCGGCCTGGCGCGCCGTCGCCTCGAGGCGGCCGACCTCCTGCTCCTGGCGCTCGCCGAAGCGCTCGAGGATCTGCGACTTCTGGCGCTCGAACTCCTCGCCCTCGAAGGCCCGCGGCAGCCGCGCCCTGCACTCCTCGACGAGCCGGGCCATCTCCCCGGCGAGCTCGTGCCCGCGCCCGGCGGGCACCTCGAGGGCGGTCGGCCGGTAGGGATCCTCGAAGTTGTGCACGTAGCAGTAGTCGGAGCCGACCGGCTGGTCCGCGGCCGCCCGGGCGAGCACGCGGCGCATCGTCGTGGTCTTGCCGGTCGCGGGGGGGCCGAGGACGAACAGGTTGTAGCCGGCGTGCGTGACGCCGACGCCGAAGGTGGTCGCGCTGAGGGCGCGGTCCTGGCCGATCATGCCGTCGAGCGGCGGCAGCTCCTCGGTGGAGCGGAAGGCGAGCGCCGCGGGGTCGCAGACGGCGCGCAGTTCCTCGGCTCGGAGCTCACGCATGCCGGGGGAGGATGCGAGCCTGATGCCAGCCCCGGCGCCCGTGAATCCATGCGCTTGGGAGGCGGGCGCGCCCACCGATGGGTCACGCCTGCCCCGGTGTCCCAGGTCCGCCTCAATCTCCGGGGCCGCGTCCGTCACGGGCGCGCGCGCGTTGTGCGCGCGGATCAAGCGGTTTCGGCCGCGCCCGGCGCGCGCGCCGCTGGCAATCGCCTTGCACGCTTCGACGACAACCCCCAAAGGTTTGGACGAGACCGATGAGCTGCGTCCTGGAGCACCACGAGCGCGAGCGCTGGGGGCTGATCCTGGCGGGTGGCGAGGGAATCAGACTACGCCCGCTGACGCAAGCGCTCTACGGCGACGAGCGGCCCAAGCAGTTCTGCGCGCTGCTCGGCCGCGAGACGCTGCTCGAGCGGACGCGGCGCCGCGCCGCGCTGGTCATCCCGCCCGGCCGTGTCCTGGTCTCGCTGACGCGCGGCCACGAGCGGTTCTGGTCGCCGCTGCTCGGCGGCATGCCGCCGCACTGCGCGCTCGTCCAGCCCGCCGGCCGCGGGACGGCGCCCGCGATCCTCCACGGGCTCGCGCGGATCGCCGCCACGGCGCCCACCGCGGCGGTCGCGATCTTCCCCGCCGACCACTGGGTCTCCGACGACCGCGCGCTCATGGCGCACGTGCTGGCGGCGCTCTCGGCGGTGCGGGCCCGGCCCGACCTGGTGGTGCTGCTCGGGGTCGCGCCCGAGGACGCCGAGACCGACTACGGGTGGATCGAGCCGGCCGGTCCCGTCGGCGGCGGCACGGCGCTCTACCGGGTGAGGCGCTTCTGGGAGAAGCCGGCGCCCGCGCTCGCCCGGGACCTCTTCGCGCGCGGCTGCCTCTGGAACAGCCTGATCGTGGTCGCGCGCGTCCCGGCGCTGCTCGCGCTGATCCGGAGCGCGGCGCCCGGGCTGGCGTCGGCGTTCGCGACGATCCAGCCGGCGATGGGCATGGCGGAGGAGGCGCCGGCGCTCGAGGCGCTGTACGCGACGCTCACGCCCCTGGGCTTCTCCGAGGGCGTCCTCGCCTCCCGCCCCGCGAACCTCGCCGTGCTGCCCGTCCAGGGCGTCGCCTGGAGCGACTGGGGGCAGCCCGCGCGGGTGCTGGCCACGCTGGGGCGGCTCGGGATCGAGCC
>MGBU01000206.1 GCA_001790205.1 Candidatus Rokubacteria bacterium GWA2_73_35
TCTCGACGATGCCCAGCACCGGCACGTTGAGCCGCTGGAACATGCCGATCGCCTTGCGCACGTCGAGCAGCGCCACCTCCTGCGGCGTCGTGACCATGACGACGCCCGAGAGCGGGATGACCTGCGAGAGCGAGAGCTGGGCGTCGCCGGTGCCGGGCGGCATGTCGAACACGAGGTAGTCGAGCGCGCCCCACATGACGTCCCGGAGCATCTGCTGGATGAACGAGTGGATCATCGGGCCGCGCCACACGAGCGGCTCGCGGTCGTCCGCGAGCAGGAGCCCGATCGACATCATCTTGACCCCGTGCGCCTCGACCGGGAGGATCTTGTTGTCGAACATGCCCGGGCGCCCGCGCGAGCCGAGCATCATCGGGACGTCGGGGCCGTAGACGTCGGAGTCGATGATCCCGACCGCCGCGCCGCCCTGGTGGAGCGCCATGGCCAGGTTGACCGCGACCGTGGACTTGCCGACGCCCCCCTTGCCCGACGAGACCGCGATCGTGTGCCGGACCTCGGGGATGAGATCCGCCGCGCGCGGCGGCGGCTGGCCGGGCGCGGGGCCGGGCGCCTCGCGCGCCGGGGCGCCGGCGCCGCCCATCCGGGCCTGCACCTTCGTCACGCCGGGCACCCGCCCGGCGAGCCGCGTGGCCATGGCGTGCATCGTCGCCCGGGACTTCGGCGACTGGGTCGTGAACGCGAGCGTGAAGGACACCTGGCCGCCGTCCGCGATCGCGAGGTCCTGCACGAGCCCGAGCGCCACGATGTCCTGCTGCTGCTCGGGGTCGTGCACACCCCGGAGCGCCTCGAGCACGGCCTCGCGCGTCGGCATGAGGCGACTATACCACCGGACCGGCGTCCGGCGCTTATCTATGCGCGAAACCTTGCATTCTGGCCGACGACCTGCTACAAAATTCGGGTGATTCCCGCCGACGAGTTCCGGCAGGTCCTCGGCCACTTCGCCAGCGGCGTCACCGTCGTCACCACGACCGGCGAGGACGGGCGCCCGACGGGCCTCACGGCGAGCGCCTTCGCCTCGGTGTCGCTCGAGCCGCCGCTCGTGCTCGTGTGCGTGGACCACAAGGCTGAGAGCTACCCCGCGCTCCGCGAGCGCGGCCGGTTCGCCGTCAACGTCCTCACGGCGGCGCAGGAGGACGTGTCGCGCCGCTTCGCGACGACCCGCCTCGACAAGTTCGAGGGCGTGCCGCACCGGGCTGGCGCGCTCGGCGTGCCGCTCCTCGACGGCGCGCTGGCGCAGCTCGAGTGCGTGACGGTCTCGGCCCACCCCGAGGGCGACCACACCATCTTCGTCGGGCGCGTCGAGCACGCCCGCGACGACGCCGGCGAGCCGTTGCTCTACTACCGCGGCCGGTACAGCCGCCTGTCAGGAGCGAGCCCGTGACGATCCCCCTGTCCCGTCCCCCGGTCGACGACGAGATCAAGCAGGCCGTGCTCGCCGCCATCGACGCGCGGCAGTACATCCTCGGCCCGCAGTGCCGCGCGCTCGAGGCGGAGCTGGCGCGCGACACCGGCACGATGCACGCGACGCTCACGAGCTCGGCGACCGCGGCGATCTGGATGACCCTCCGCGCGCTCGGCGTGCGGCCGGGCGACGAGGTGCTCGTGCCCTCGCACACCGCCTTCCCGACGGTCGAGGCGGTCTGCTTCGCCGGCGCGACGCCGGTGTTCGTGGACGCCGACGACTGGTACACGATGGACCCGAAGGACGCCGCCGCGAAGGTGACCCAGCGCACGGTCGGGCTCGTGCCCGTCCACCTCTACGGCCAGCCGGCGGACCTGCCGGCGCTCCAGGACCTCGCCCAGCGCTTCGGCCTCTGGCTCGTCGAGGACTGCGCCCAGGCGCAGGGCGCGGCCTGGGACGGCCGGCGCGTCGGCTCCTTCGGGCGCGCCGCGGTCTACTCCTTCTATCCCTCGAAGAACCTGCCCGCAATGGGTGACGGGGGCTGCGTGCTCACCGGCGACGACGAGCTCGCGGCGCGCTGCCGGCGCCTGCGCGACCACGGCCGCCTCAGCAAGGACGTGCACGCGGAGGTCGGCTTCAACCTCCGCTTCAACGAGCTGCAGGCGGCGGCGCTGCGGGTGCTGCTCGGCCGCCTCCACGCGATGAACGACCACCGCCGCGCGCTCGCCGCGCGCTACGCACGCGCACTCGCGGGGCTGCCGCTCGCCCTGCCGGCCGAGCGCGAGCACGCGCGGCACGTGTGGCACCTCTACGTGGTCGCGACCCCGCGGCGGGCCGAGCTGGCGGCCTTCCTCAGGGAGCGGGGGATCCAGACGGGCATCCACTACCCGGTGCCGACGCACCGCCAGCCCGCGGTCGCGCACCTCGACCCGCCCTCGCTGCCCCGCACCGAGCGGCTGGTGGAGGAGATCCTGACGCTGCCGATGTCGGCCCACCACACGGAGGCCGAGATCGACCAGGTGGCGGGCGCGGTGAGGGACTTCTTCGGTAGGTGATCCTCGCGTTCGAGGATCTCCCGCGGTATCGCCACGAGGTGGCGATGGTGGACGGCGCCTTCGACCCGCTGCACCCGGGCCACCTCGCGTACTTCCGCGAAGCGAGCCGGCTCGGCCGCCCGCTCCTCGCGAACGTGGCGTCCGACGACTACGTGCGCCGCAAGCACGAGCCGTTCCTGCCGGCGGCGCAGCGCGCCGAGCTGGTGGACGCGATCCGGTACATCGCCTACACCCACCCGAACCGGTTCGACACCGAGACGGTGCTGGAGCAACTGCGGCCCCGCTACTACGTGAAGGGACGCGACTGGGAGGGCCGCCTGCCGGCGCGGCAGATCGAGATCTGCGCCCGCCACGGCGTCGAGATCGTCTACACCGACAGCGTCGTGGACTCCTCGACGCGGATCCTCGACGCCTGGCTGCGGGCGCGCGGCGCGCCGCGCTGAGGGGCCGTGGGCACATCGGGTCATCGAGGGGCGCCACGGCTGTGCCGGGGCGCCACGAGCGGCGGGGAGTGTGGGGGGCGCCCGGAGCCCCCCACGGACTGAGGGCGGGATGGACGCGGTCCTCGGCTATCACCTGAACCCCCTCACCTGCGGCGTCGCCAAGTTCAACCTGACGCTGGCGCGGCGGCTCTCCCTCCCGCTGCTCTCCGTCTTCGACCCGGCGGCGGCGCGCTGCGCGCGCCCGCTCTTGTCGCTGAAGCTGTCGGAGTTCCGTCCGGACGACGTCGAGGCGCTCCGGCGGCTCCTCGGCGGCGCGCCGTGGCGCGACGCCTTCGAGCTGTTCCTGCACGACTGGACCGCGACCGCCCTCGAGCGCGCGCTGCTCGACGGCGCCCGGACCGCCTACTGCGCCAACGCCGAGATGACCGCCGCCGTCCGCGCGCTCCGGCCGGACGCCGTGGAGGCGTGGTGCCCGTCCACGGTGCTGGAGCCGCGGCGCTTCGCGCCGTGCGACCTCTCCGTCTTCGCGTTCGGCATGGCCCACAAGGTGCGCACGGACCACTACGGCCGGCTCCACGCGCTCCTTCAGGCGACCGGGCGCCCCTACTGCCTCTACCTCTCGACCGCGCTCCACGAGGACACGACCCTCGACGGCTCCTTCACCGCCGCCTTCGAGGAGCTGGCGGCCATCTTCGGGCCCCGCGTGCACTTCCTCGGCTACCTCTCGGACGCGGCGGTGCACAACTACCTGCTCGACACCACCTTCTTCGCGGCCTTCTTCGACCGGGGCGTGCGGGCCAACAACACGACCGTCGGCGCGGCGATGCAGGCGGGCTCGGTCGTCGTCACCAACCTCGACCGCTACTCGCCGCCGGCGTACGTGCACGGCGAGAACCTGCTCGACATCGCCCGCTGCGACGCGCTCCCGGCGGACCCGGCGGTGCTGCGCAGCCTCGGCGAGGGCGCGCGCGCCACCGCCACCGGCGCGGTCGGCTGGGACGCGCTCGTCAGGGTCCTGGCGGCGGGGGGCCCGCCGCGCGGCCGGACGTGACGGGCGCGGCGCGGGCGCGCCTGCGGCGCCTCACGTTCCGGCGACAGTTTTACCCGCAGCTCGCCCGCATCGTGGCCACGAAGCTCGCGCGGCGCGGCGGCCGCGGCGGCGTGTTCGTGTCCATGATGGGCGGCGTCGGCGACCTCGTGAACGTCTTCCCCACGCTCGCGTGCCTGCACGCGCGCGGCCGCGTCGAGATGGGCACCGGCGGCGGCGCGTACCGCGCGCTGGTCGCGCGGAGCCCGCACGTGGACGCGATCTGGTCGCCGTTCGTGTACCAGCCGCGGCGCGCCGGCCACCGCCGGATCATCCGCGCCGTGCTCCGGCCGTTCTACGACCGCGTGATCCTGCTCGACGGCTTCGACCCGCGCTGGTGGGAGCGGCGCGTGCACCTCGCCGCGCTCTACGCCGAGGCGTGCGGCTGTCCGCCCCCCGCGCGCGGCCTCGTGCACCTGGCGGAGGAAGACCGCCGCCGCGGCGCCGCGCACCTCGAGCGCCTCGGCCTGCGCGACTTCGTCTACGTCGCGCTCGTGATCCGCCGCCGGCGCCCGCTGCGCTCCTGGCCGCTCGCCCACTGGCACGCGCTGCTCGGCCGGCTCGCCGCCCGCGCCCCGTGGCCGGTCGTGGTGGACACCGCCGGCTCGGACGAGACCGAGCTCCCCGACGGGTGCCGGCGCCTCCCCGAGCTCGACCTGCTGGCGAAGGCCGCGGTCATCGAGCGCGCACGCCTGTTCGTCGGCGGCGACGGCGGTCTCACCCACGTCGCGGCCGCGCTCGGCGTGCCCACCGTCGCCGTGCACCTCGGATTTCCCGCGGAAAGCTCATGCGCCCTGGGCGACAATGTCAGCGTGGTGACCCAGGCGCAGCCGTTCCAGGACCCGGCGCTGACCACCCCGGACGCCGTGGCGCGCGCGGTGGACGCGCGGCTGGGGACGGCCTGAGCGGCGCCGTCATGCGCGTGCTCCAGATCTACCCCAAGCACGACTACTTCACCGGCGCCGCGATGCAGGTGACGGACCTCGCGCGCGGCCTCGCCGCGCGCGGCCACCACGTCGTCGTCCTCACCCGGCCGAGCCCGCACTGGGAGGGGGAGTGTGCGCGCGCGGGCGTCGTCCACCGCGAGCTGCCGATGCGGAGCGGCGCGGACCTCGCCTCGGTCCTCGGGCTGCGCCGCCTGCTCCGCGACGAGCGGATCGAGCTGGTCCACGCGCACAAGGGGCGCGGGCGCACGCTCGCGCTCCTCGCGGGGCTCCTGGGCCCGCGGCCGGTCCTCGTCCTCAACCGCGGCGTGAGCTTCCCCGTGGACCGCTGGACGCGCCTGGGCTACACGACCCGCCGCGTTGGGGCGGTCGTCGCGGTGTGCGAGTCGATCAAGCGGCGCCTCGTGGCCACGGGCGTGCAGGCGGCGAAGATCGAGGTCGTCTACTCGGGCACCGACACCGAGCGCTTTCATGCGGGCGTGGATGGCGGCGGGGTGCGCCGCGAGCTCGGGCTCGGCGCCGGGGACTTCCTGGTCACGCAGGTCGGGGTGCGCTCCTGGCGCGGCTTCGCCGACGTGCTCGAGGCGATGACCCGCCTCGCCCCGCGCGCGCCGCGCGCGCGCCTGCTCTTCGTGGGTGCCGCGCCGCCGCGGATCGCCGCGCTCGGCGACCTCGCGCGCGCGCGCGGGCTCGGCGACCGGGTGCTCGTGCTCGGCTCCCGGCGCGACGTCCCGCAGATCCTCGCCGCCTCGGACGTGGTCGTCGACGCCTCGTACGCGGGCGCGGGGATCACCGGCTCGATCCGCGAGGCGCTCGCCTGCGAGCGGCCTGTCGTCGCCACCGCCGTGGAGGGCATGCCCGAGCTGGTGCGCGACGGCGAGACGGGCGTGCTCGTGCCGCCGCGCGACCCGGCCGCCCTCGCCGCCGCGATCCTCGGCGTGCTCGAGGATCCCACGCGCGCGCAGGCGATGGCGCGCGCGGGGCGCAAGCGCGTCGAGGCGCACTTCTCGCTGCGCGTCAAGCTCGACGCGACCGAGGCGCTCTACCGGCGCCTGCTCGCCGCGCGGGGGCCCGCGTGATCCGAGCGCTCCCGCTCTACCGCCGGCTGCTCCCGTACCTCCGCCCGCACGTGCCCGTCCTCGTGCTCGGCGGCCTCCTCGCCCTGGTCGTGGCGGCCGCCGAGGGCGCCGTCGCCTGGCTCGTCAAGCCTGCGATGGACGACATCTTCATCCGGCGCGACCTCGTCATGCTGCGGGTGATCCCGCTCCTGCTGCTCGCGGCCTACGTCGTCAAGGGCGTCGCCCGCTACGGCCAGTCCTACCTGATGGCCGCCGTCGGCGAGCGCGTGATCGCGCGGCTGCGCCGCGCCCTCTACACGCACCTGCAGCAGATGCCGCTCGCGTTCTTCACCGCGCGCCACTCCGCGGACCTGATGTCCCGCGTCGTCACCGACGTGAACCGCCTGGCGCGGCTCTCGTCCACCGTGCTGGTGATGACCGTCCGGCAGGCCGCGATGATCGTGGCGCTCGTCCTCGTGATGTTCGCGCGCGAGTGGCGGCTGGCGCTGATCGCGCTCGTCGTGTTCCCGTTCGTCGGCGTGGCGGTCCGGGCGATCGGCCGGCGCCTGTACCGGATCAACAAGCGGGCGCAGGAGAAGATCGCGGAGCTCAACGTCCTCCTGCACGAGGTCTTCTCGGGCACGAAGATCGTCAAGGCGTTCGGGCGCGAGGCGCACGAGGCCGAGCGCTTCGACCGCGTCAACCAGCGGCTCCTCGCGCTCGCGCTCAAGGACCACCGCGCCGACCAGCTCACCGACCCGCTCATGGAGGTGCTCGCGGCCTTCGGCATCATGGGCGCGCTCTGGTACGGCGGCCACCAGGTCATCGCCGGCGCGATGACCCCGGGCGACTTCTTCTCGTTCATCGCCGCGGTCGCGCTCCTCTACGGCCCGGTCCGCCAGCTCTCGCGGATCGCGAACACCGTCCAGCAGTCCACGTCGTCGGTCGAGCGCGTCTTCGAGATCCTCGACACGCCCCCGGAGGTGGCCGACCGCCCCGGCGCCGTCGTGCTCGACGGCTTCCGCCGGGCGCTCGCCTTCGAGGGCGTGAGCTTCCGCTACCCCGGCACCGACGAGCCCACCCTGCGCGACGTCTCGCTGACCGTCGCCCTGGGCGAGGTCGTGGCCTTCGTCGGGCTCTCGGGCGCGGGCAAGTCCACGCTGATGGACCTGGTCCCGCGCTTCCACGACGTGACGGCGGGGCGCATCACGCTCGACGGCCGTGACGTCCGCGACGCCACCCAGGCCTCCCTCCGCGCCCTGATCGGCGTGGTCACGCAGGGCACGTTCCTGTTCAGCGACACGGTCCTCTACAACGTCGCCTACGGGCGCCCCGACGCGCCGTTCGAGGACGTCGCGCGCGCCGCCCGCCAGGCCCACGCCGAGGAGTTCATCCTGGCCTGCCCGGACGGCTGGGGCACGCTCGTCGGCGAGCGCGGCGTGCGACTCTCGGGCGGCCAGCGCCAGCGCATCGCGATCGCCCGCGCCTTCCTCAAGAACCCGCCGATCCTGATCCTCGACGAGGCGACGTCGGACCTCGACGCCGAGAGCGAGTTCATGGTGCAGCAGGCGCTCGCCGAGCTGATGCGCGGACGCACGGTCCTGGTCATCGCCCACCGCCTGGCCACCGTGCGGAATGCCGACCGGATCGTGGTCGTGCACGAGGGGCGCATCGCCGAGGTCGGGCGCCACGAGGAACTGCTCGCGCGCGACGGCGTCTACCGCCGCCTCTACGCGCTCCAGATGGAGGGCGTGCCGGGCTAGCGGCCGATGGGCGGGGGCGGCAGGGGCCGCGGGACCAGGCGGCACGCGTCCATCGGTCCCCCGTCGCGCCGTTCGACCGCCGGCTCCGCCGGCGCAATCGATCCTGGGGGAGGTCTCGGAGGAGGCCGTCGAGGCCCCCTCCGACGAAACTAGCGCTCGCGGAAGCGGTTGACGATCGGCAGGCGCCAGTCGCGCCCGAAGGCGCGCGGCGTGATCTTGACCCCGAGCGGCGCCTGGCGGCGCTTGTACTCGTTCTT
>MGBU01000207.1 GCA_001790205.1 Candidatus Rokubacteria bacterium GWA2_73_35
CTGGAGGTGTTCCATCACCAGCTCGCCCAGCTCCAGGCTCGAGATCTCCTTCTCGGCGCGCTCGTGGAGCCGGGCCTCGATGTCGGCGACGACGTCGTCCACCGCCTGGACGCCGACCGAGCGCTTCTCGCACGCTTTCAGGATCGAGCCCCGGAGCTTCTGCCGGTCGAACGGCTCGCGCCGCCCGTCGCGCTTGACCACGTGCGGCAGGACGTCCTCGATGTACTCGTAGGTCGTGTAGCGCCGGTGGCACTTGAGGCACTCGCGCCGGCGGCGGATGAACTCCCCCTCCCGCCCGACGCGCGAGTCCACGACCCGGTCCTCCGTATGGCCGCAAAACGGGCATTTCATCGGGCCACCCCTCCCGTCACCCGGTCCGCTCCGGGTACAGCGGGAACCGGTTCGTGAGCGCCTGGACCTCGTCGCGAACCCTGGCCTCCGCCGAGGCCGAGCCGAGACCGGACAGCGCGCGGTCGATCAGCCCGGCGATCTCCGCCATCTCGGGCTCGCGCATGCCGCGCGTGGTCACGGCCGGCGTGCCGAGCCGGATGCCGCTCGTCACCATCGGGCTCCGCGTCTCGAAGGGGATCGTGTTCTTGTTGACGGTGATCCAGGCGCGGTCGAGCGTCTCCTGCGCGTCCTTGCCCGTGATCCCGCGGCTCGTCAGGTCCACGAGGATCAGGTGCGTGTCGGTGCCTCCCGACACCAGGCGAAAGCCCCGCGCGAGGAGCGCCTCGGCGAGCGCCCGGGCGTTCGCCACGATCTGCGCCTGGTAGGCGCGCCACGCGGGCGTCAAGGCCTCGCGGAACGCGACCGCCTTGCCCGCGATCACGTGCATGAGGGGCCCCCCCTGCACGCCGGGCATCACGGTCTTGTCGAGCGCCTGGGCGCGCGCGGCGCCGCACATCACCATCCCGCCCCGCGGCCCGCGGAGCGTCTTGTGGGTCGTGGTCGTCACGAAGTCGGCGATGCCGACCGGCGAGGGGTGCAGGCCCGCGGCGACGAGGCCCGCGGGGTGCGCGATGTCGGCCATCAGCACGGCGTCGACCTCGCGGGCGATCTCGCCGAACGGGCCGAAGTCGATCGCCCGCGGGAACGCCGAGCCCCCCGCGATGACGAGCTTCGGGCGGTGCTTGCCCGCGAGGTCCCGCACCTCGTCGAGGTCGATGCGCTCGGTGTCGCGGCGGACGCCGTAGGCCACGATCGAGTAGAACTTGCCCGAGTAGTTCACCGGGCTCCCCGCCGTCAGGTGGCCGCCGTGCGCGAGGTTCGGCCCGAGCACCACGTCGCCCGGCTTGAGCACGCTGAAGTAGACGGCCATGTTCGCCTGCGCGCCCGAGTGCGGCTGGACGTTGACGTGCTCGGCGCCGAACAGCTCCTTGGCGCGCGCGATCGCCAGCTCCTCGACGACGTCGACGACCTCGCAGCCGCCGTAGTAGCGGCGTCCCGGGTAGCCCTCGGCGTACTTGTTGGTCAGCACCGAGCCGACCGCCTCCAGCACCGCCTCGGAGACGAAGTTCTCGGAGGCGATCAGCTCGAGGTTCCGGTGCTGCCGCTGCGCTTCCTCGCGGAGGGCCTTGGCGACGTCCGGGTCGACCTCAGCGAGCCTTTGCATCGAGCCTCTCCTCCGCCGCGCCGCGGACGCGCTCGAGCGCGCCGAGCTTCTCGACGCGCCGCGCGTGACGCCCCCCGGCGAACGGGGCCGAGAGCCAGGCGTCCAGGATCTCGATCGCGGCGTCGCGCGCGGTGACGCGCGCCCCGAGCGCCAGCACGTTGGCGTCGTTGTGCTCGCGGCTCATGCGCGCCGTGTAGGAGTCCGTGCACGCCGCCGCGCGGACCCCCGGCACCTTGTTCGCGGCCATCGCCATCCCGATCCCGGTGCCGCACACGAGCACGCCGCGCTCGGCCTTGCCCGAGATGATGGCCAGGGCGACCGCCGCGGCGAAGTCGGGGTAGTCCACCGACTCCGACGAGCGCGTCCCCAGGTCGACGACCTCGTAGCCGCGGGCGCCGAGCCAGGCCTTCAGGTCCTCCTTCAGGGGATAGCCCGCGTGGTCGGCGCCGAGGGCGATGGCCGTCATAGCCCTGACCATATCTGTTGGGGTCGCGGCAAGTCAAGCGCCCTACATCTGGCGCTCGCACCCGCCGGGCTAGAGCGCGACGCGCTGGCCGTCCTCGGCGACCTGGCAGCGCCAGCCGAGCTCGTCCGCGACGGCGCCCCGGAGGGCCCGGGCGGCCGCGGGCTCGCCGTGGACGACCCAGGTGGCCGCGGGCGGCCGGCGAAAGCCCCGGAGCCAGCGGAGGATCTCGGCCCGGTCGGCGTGGGCCGAGAGCGCGTCGGTGACCATGACCGCCGCGCGCACCGGGACGTCCTCGCCGAAGATCCGCACCCGGTCGGCGCCGTCGCGGAGGAGCCGGCCGCGCGTGCCCGCGGCCTGGTAGCCGACGAACAGCACGGTCGTGCGCTCGTCGGGCAGGCGGCGGCGCAGGTGGTGGAGGATGCGCCCGCCCGTCGCCATGCCGCTCCCCGCGACGACGATCGCCGGCCCCTCGAGGTCGTTGAGCCGCTTGGAATCGTCCGTCGTCCGCGACAGGTGGAAGCGCGCCGGCACGAACGGCCGTCGCCCCTCGGCCGCCACCCGGCGGGCCCCGGCGTCGTGCTCCTCCGGATGGAGGGCGTAGACGGCGGTCGCCTCGATCCCCATCGGGCTGTCCAGGTACACGGTCACGCGCGGGATCCGCCCCGCCTCCTCGAGCGTGCGCAGCAGGTAGAGGATCTCCTGGGTGCGGCCCACCGCGAAGGAGGGGATCAGCAGGAGCCCCCGCCGCGCGACGGCGCGGCCGACGGCCTCGGCGATCACCGGCGAGCCGTCGCCCGCCGGGTGCAGGCGGTCGCCGTACGTGGACTCGACGAGCAGGGTGCCGGCGCCCTCGACGGGCTCGGGGTCGCGCATGATCGGGACGTCGTAGCGGCCGAGGTCGCCCGAGTAGACGAGCCGGTGTCCGGCCACCGCGACCTCGACGATCGACGCCCCCAGGATGTGGCCGGCCGGGTGGAACGAGGCCTCGACGCCCTCCACCGGCGCGAACCGCTGCCCGAACGCCACGGGCCGCACGAGGGCGAGCGCGCGCTCGGCGTCGTCGACGGTGAAGAGGGGCAGGGCGGGCTCATGCTTCGTCGCGCCCTTGAGGTTCCGGTACTCCGCCTCCTCCTCCTGCAGCCGCGCGGCGTCGGGGAGCATGATCCGGAGAAGATCGGCGGTCCCCGGCGAGCAGTAGACGGGCCCGGCGAAGCCGTCGCGGGCCAGGCGCGGCAGGTAGCCCGAGTGGTCGATGTGCGCGTGCGACAGGAGGACGGCGTCGAGCGCGCGCGGCTCGACGGGCGGGGGCTGCCAGTTCCGCTCCCTCAGCTCCCGGAGCCCCTGGAACATCCCGCACTCGAGCAGGAGCCGCGGGCCGCCCGTCTCCAGCAGGAACTTCGCGCCCGTGACGGTGCCGGCGGCGCCGAGGAACGTGAGCGCGGGCGTCACGGCACGGCCGCGGGCGTGCGCGCCGGGAACTCGAAGACCTCGACCACCGCGCCGTCCACGCCCGCGGCCACGAGCCGCTCGACCTCGAGCCGCGCCTCCACGGCGCGCGCCTCGTCCACCGACATGCGCGTCGCGGGGTGCCGCGGGACGAAGAGCGTGCAGCAGTCGGCGTCGGGCTCGATCGAGATCTCGAACGTCCCGAGCCGACGCGCCTCGTCCGTGATCTCGAGCTTGTCCATCCCGATGAGCGGCCGGAAGACCGGCATGCCGGCGACCTCGTCGATCCGCGCGAGGTTGCTGAGCGTCTGCGAGGCCACCTGCCCGAGGCTCTCGCCCGTCACGAGGGCCTGGGCGCCCCAGCGGCGCGCGAGCGCCTCCGCGATGCGGATCATCAGCCGCCGGTAGACGACGACGCGGGCGGGCGGCGGCACGCTCAGGACGACCTCGCGCTGGATCTCACCGAACGGCACCAGCGCCAGGCGCGAGTCGTACTGCCACTGGGTCAGCCGCTCGACCAGGGCGCGGGCCTTGGCCTGGGAGGTCGGCGGCAGGTACGGCACGCTGTGGAAGTGCACGAAGCCCACGCGGCAGCCGCGCTTCATCATGCGCCACGCCGCCACGGGCGAGTCGATCCCGCCGGAGAGCAGGGCCGCGACGGTCCCGCTCGCGCCCACCGGGAGCCCGCCGGGGCCGGCGACGCGGTCCACGTACACGAACGTCTCCGCCGGCAGCACCTCCACGTGGATCTCGAGCGCGGGGTCGTGCAGGTTCACCCGCGTCGCCGCGCGCCCGAGCACGAACGCCCCTAGCTCCCGGTTCAGCTCCACGCTGGTCATCGGGTAGGTCTTGAACGCGCGCCGGGCGCTGATCCGGAACGAGGCGAAGGTGCGTCCCTCGATCAGCCGCGTGATCACCGCCTTCATCTGGTCCACGGTGGACGCGACGCGGTAAGCGACGGCCACGCTCGACACGCCGCAGACGCGCGTCACCCGGTCGCGCACCGCCTCGACGGGGACGGCGCCGTCGGGCTCGAGCAGGAGCCGGCCCGAGAGCTGCCGGAGCGTGGCCGGCCCGAGGTCCTCCGTGGCGCGCAGCAGGTTGCGCCCGAGCTGGCGCAGGAACAGCGGCCGGTTGCCGCGCTTGAGCGCCAGCTCGTGGTAGTGGACCAGGATCGCGGGCCGCGCGCGGCTCATCCGAGATCCACCGCCAGCGCGCGCGCCCGCGCCAGCTCCTCGGGCGTGTTGACGTTCATGAAGACGAGCGCAGGGTCGCGGTGGCGCGCGATCTCGCTCTCGGGGACCTCGGCCACGCGCACCTGGTTGAAGAACCCGGCGATCTTGAAGCGCCGCTCCGCGAGGAGCGCCTCGATGTGCGGCAGGCAGCTCTTCGCGTAGACCGCGTGCAGCGTCTCGAGCTGGCCGCCCACGCGCGGGATCACGACGTCCGCCGTTCCCGCGCGCGCGACCACCAGCCGGACGACCTCGGGATGGAGGAACGGCATGTCGCACGCCACCGTGAACGCGGCCTCCCCCGGCGCCGCCGTGAGCCCCGAGTAGATGCCCCCGAGCGAGCCGTGGTCGGGGTAGACGTCGGCGACCATCGGGAGCCCGAGGAAGGCGTAGAGGTCGGGGGTGTTGGTGACGAGCAGCAGCTCGCCCACGACCGGCGCCACGGCATCGCGCACCCGCTCGATGATGCGCCGGCCCCCGACCTCCAGCAGCGCCTTGGGCTGGCCGCCCATGCGCGTGCTGCGCCCCCCCGCCTGGATCACGCCCGTGACCCGCATGGCACCCATCTTAGCGCCCGCGCGGGGCGCGCGGGCCAGTCCGGCCAGAGAACGGGTACTACCTGATTCCTACCTCCCTCGCCCGCTCATGAACCGGCGCGCACAGCAGGAGATCGAATCATCGTTCATAGCGAAGCTGCTGGCGACGCTTCGCATCCTCGGTTGTCCTAGACGCTCGCTTGAGGGTCGAAGCACTTCTCCATGGGGAAGCAGTCTGTACAGGATCCAGAATTGTCCGACGGCGTCAGCCTTTACGTAGACTCGTACCCGAGCTGGGTCAAGGTCTCGATAGTGAACATTGTAACCCTGCGCATATATCCCATCCGTTATGGCAAGCAAGATCGAGTCGAGCTGCCTCCTGTTCAGTCTCTCTTCCGCCAGCGTTGGCAGGGCGATGCTTCCAAGCAGGAGGAGCAGCACGGTTACTGTCGTGCCTCGAGCGATCATCTCTCCCCCATACCGCAGCCGGCAGCGTTCAAGGTATCACTCGAATGATGACGACGCGTTGCGCCAGTCAGTGCACCCTGACAGCGCCCTGCCTCAGGACCCGGGGCGGGGCGACCGTCAAGTCGAGGACCGTCGAGGGCTCCCCTCCCGGCGTGGCGCCGCCGTCCAGCACGACGTCGAGGGCGTCGCCGAAGTAATCGAGCACGGCCGCCGCGCTCGTCGGCGGCGGGAAGCCGCTCGGGTTGGCGCTCGGCGCCGTCACGGGCTCGCCGAGCGCCGCGACGAGGCCGCGCGCGACGGGATGGGGCGAGAGACGCACGCCGACGGTGCCGGTGCCCGCCGTGACCTCGACGGGCACGGCCGGGCGCGCGCGCAGGACGAGCGTGAGGGCGCCGGGCCAGTGGCGCGCCATCAGCCGGCGCGCCTCGCCGGTGACCTCGGCGACAGACTCGGCCATGGCGACCGAGTCCACGAGCAGGAGGAGGGGCTGGCCCGCCGGCCGCGCCTTCAGCTCGCGCACCCGGCGCACCGCAGCGGCGAGCCGGGCGGCGGCGCCGAGCCCGTAGAAGGTCTCCGTGGGGAACGCGACGACGCCGCCCCCGCGGAGCGCCGCGGCGGCCGTGGCGAGCGCCGCGGGGTCGGGCGCCGATGGGTCCACCCGGAGGAGCCGCGTGCGGCCGCCGGTCGTCACGCCGAGGACGGCGGGGCTCCCGATGCGAGCCGCTCGGCCACGCGGCGCGCCCGCTCGTCCACCTCCTCGGCGAGACGCTGGCGCCAGGCCGCGAGGCGGTTCGCGAGCGCCGGGTCGCCTGCCGCGAGGATCTGCGCGGCGAGGATGCCGGCGTTCGCCGCGCCCCAGGCGCCGATCGCGACGGTCGCGACGGGCACGCCCTTCGGCATCTGGGCGATCGAGAGCAGCGCGTCGAGGCCGCCGAGCGGCGTCGTCGCGAGCG
>MGBU01000208.1 GCA_001790205.1 Candidatus Rokubacteria bacterium GWA2_73_35
CTGGTCGGAGTCGTACTCGATCGGCGTCGTGGCCTGGTCGGAGTCGTACTCGATCGGCGTCGTGGCGGGCGCGATCCCCAGCCGCGTGAGCTCGCCCACGGTGTCGCGCGCGTCGCACGGGTGGACGTACGGGCGCCCGAGGAGGATCGGGTAGAGCTCGCTGAAGAAGAACTTGTCCTGCCCGCCCGGCAGGTCCCGCACCAGCACGACGCCCCGCTCCGCGAGCCTGCCGGCGGCGGCGAGGAACGGCGAGCCGGGCCCGAGGAGGTGGCTCACGTGGGCGCACACGACGAGATCGTGGGGGGCGACCTCCACGGCGCCCCACGCGGCCTGGTGCACCGTGAGGTTCCGGAGCCCCTCCCGCGCCGCGGCGCGCCGGAGCGCCGCGACCATCGCCGGCGTCGGCTCGACCGCCGTGACGCGCGCGAGCCGGCGCGCGAGCGGCAGCGCCAGCGCTCCGAAGCCCGCCCCGACGTCGAGCGCCGTGGCGCAGTCCGCGAGGAGATCGGCGATCGCGTCGAGGACCTTCCGGGCATAGTTGCTCCGCGCGTTCGCGCGCTCGTACCAGGCGACCGTGCGCTCGTTCCAGAGCTCGGTGCGCGTCAGGTCCGCCTCCTTGCTCACGCGACGCCCCCTCCGCCCGCGCCCGAGGGGTCGAGCATCCGGTCGACCAGCGCGGTGAACTCGGCCGTGCCGAACGGCTTGGCGAGGTAGGCCGACGCCCCGGCGCTCATCGCCGCGAGCCGACTCGCCTCGGAGCCGAAGCCGGAGATCACGATCGTCGGCAAGGGCGTCGGCGCCCGGCGCGCGGCGCGCACCACGTCCAGGCCGTCGCCGTCGGGCAGACGGAGATCCGCGATCACCAGCACGAGCGGCTCCCGCTCGATCAGCGTGAGCCCCTCGTGCCGGCTGCCGGTCGCGATGGCGCGGAGGCCCCGGCGCCGGAGCAGCCGCACGTACGTCATCTGGAAGTCGGGCTCGTCGTCCACGACGAGCACCCGCCGGTCCGGCACGGCGTGCCCGGCCCCTACCCTGCCTTCACGAACGCGCGCAGCAGGTCGGTCTCGGTGATGATCCCGACCAGCTGCTGGCCGTTGCCCACCACCGGGAGCGCGCCGATCTTGCGGTCGAGCATGAGCTGCGCCGCCTCGCGCGCGTCCTGGGCCGGGCTGATCGTCACCACGCTCTTCGACATGACGTTGGCCAGCGTCATCCGGGCGAGTAGGTAGTTGATCTCCCACACCGACAGGCTGGTCGCGGGCGACGGCAGGTTGAGCCGGACGTCCCGGTCCGTGACGATGCCCACGAGCTTGGTGCCCTCGGTCACGAGCAGGTGGCGGATGCGCTTCTCGAGCATCATCTGGCGCGCCTCGAGCACGGGCATCTGCGGCGGCGCGGTGATGCAGCTGATCGTCATGATGTCCTGGATTCGCATGGCCTTCCTCGTCCTCCTATGAATGGTGCTCGCCGACGGCGGCGGTGCGATGCAGGCGACGCGCCAGGCGGAGAATCTCCTCCGCGGCGCTCCCGAGGTCCTGGAGGTCGGTGTGCAGCGTGAGGTCGGGGGAGAGCGACGGCTCGTAGTCGACCGCGATCTCCGGCGGCGCGACGGCGCGCGGGGGGGACCCGGGGCGCCCTCCGCCGAGCCGCCAGCGCACGGCACGCTCTCGCTCCACGCAGACCTCCCGCGCGCACAGGAGCTGCACCTCGGCGAAGCGGCCGATCAGCGCCCGCGCCATCTCGCGCCAGGCGCGTCGCGACGCGGTGGCGTCCACGATGACCGCGACGCCGGCGTCGGTCAGGAGCTTCGCCGTACAGGCCAGCGCCCGGTGGACGATCTCCCGCGTGGCGTCCGACTCCGGCCGTTCGTTCAGGACGAACGCGCGCAGCGCGCAGAGGTCGAGCACGCGGACCGGCACGCCGTGCCCCGCCAGCGCTCCCGCGACCGCGGAGGCGAGCGTGGTCTTGCCGCTCCCCGGCAGGCCGGTGATCCAGATCGCCCAGCCGCCGCCCGGGATCCACGGTCCCGCGCCCGCGCCCGCGTCGCCGCCGAGGCGCTGGGCCAGCGAGACGATCTGGTGCACCGACGCCGCCACGTCCCGTCGCGCCGTGTCGATCACCCGCTCCGGCGCGAACGAGGGCTCGTACGGCACGTCGACGCCCGGCACGCGGGCGCCGGGCGCGCCCGCGCGCGCGTAGATGCCGCGCGGCGCGTGGCCGCCCGTCCGCTGCGCCTCCCGGCGCCGGCAGACCTCGAGGGGGCACTCGAGTTGGACCTCGGCGAAGCGCGCGATCGAGGCCCGCGCGAGCTCCCGCCAGGCGCGCCGGTGCGCCGTCGCGTCGATGATCACGGGCACGCCGGCGTCGGTCAGCGCCGTCGCCATGGAGACGAGGGCGCGGTAGACGACGTCGCGCTCGGTCTCCGAGTAGGTCGGCGTCGGCGTCAGCGTCTTGCGGATCACGTCGAGCTCGAGGTGCACGACGGGCACG
Organism: Candidatus Rokubacteria bacterium GWA2_73_35; assembly: GCA_001790205.1. Classification (GTDB taxonomy): domain Bacteria; phylum Methylomirabilota; class Methylomirabilia; order Rokubacteriales; family CSP1-6; genus GWA2-73-35. Next base: position 2,491 of record MGBU01000208.1, read on the forward strand.
CCGCGCTCGCGCAACGCCGCCGTCGCGCCGCGGGCGAGCGCCGACTTGCCGCTGCCCGGCAGGCCCGTGATCCAGATCGCCCAGGTCACGGCGCCTCCCGGAGGAGGGCGGGCACCGCGCCGGGGCGGAGCGCGCCGCCCTCGAGCAGGCGCATCGCGAGCCGGATCAGGGCCTCCCGCGTCGCGGGCGCGAGCGCCGGGTACCAGCGCGGGTGGGCGATGACGAGCGCGCGGAAGGCGAGGAAGGGCGGCAGCACCTCCAGGAGCTCCGCGTCGCGGGAGGCGCCGAGATAGGCGTCGAGGAACGTGCGGAACAGCGCGTGGAACGGTTCGGCGACGACCGCCGGGTCCGTCGCGGCGCCCTTCCGGAGGCCGAAGAAGAGGTAGTTGACGGCGAGCCCGGCGACGTCGTCCGCCGGCTCGCCCCACTCGCCGCGGCTCCGGTCGAGCAGCGAGAAGTCCACGCCCTCGCGGAACAGGATGTTCCACGGGTGGAAGTCGCCGTGCACGCGCGAGAGACGATGGACCCGTCCGCGGATCCGCCACCGCCACGTCACGGCGGCGCGCTCGAGGGCCGCGCACGCCGCCGCGGGCAGCAGCGGGTACGGGTGCGGGTAGCTGTCGAGGATCCCCATGAGGCACTCGCCGTGGGCGACCAGCTCGCGGACGCGGCGGTGATAGAGCGTCGGCTCGTCGCGCTTGACGGCGTGCGCCTCGGCCAGGAAGCGCGCGAGCGCGTCGGCGCGCGCCGAGTCCAGGTCGCGCGGCGGGCCCGTGAGCAGCCGGTCCAGGTCGAGCCAGTAGAGCCGGCCCTCCGCCCGCTCGACGAGCTGGAAGAACTCGCTGGCGTCGGCGACCGACGCGAGCTCGCCGGAGGCGCGCACGAGCCCGACGTCGAGGCTGCGCACGTGGCGCGGGAACGTGTTGTACGCCACGTGCCCGTGGAGCGCCTGCCACGCGCGGTCGGCGGCGTAGTCGTGGCCGAAGCCCTGCGCGGGTCGGGTGCGCGAGACGACGAGCGCGCGGACCTCGCCGGCGACGGCGCACTCGACGCCGAACGGCACGCCGTAGCCGAAGCCCTTGGGGTCGGTCCCGCCGCCCGCCGCGCCCTTGAGCGGCTCGAGCGCGAGGATCTCGACCGGCGCGCGGAAGACGCTCGCCAGGTATCGCGCGAGCGCCTCGCGCCCGATCACCGTGGGCTCACCGGCCCCGGACCGTCAGCACCGGACACGGCGCGGCGGTCACGACACGGCCGGCGACGCTGCCGAGGAAGAGCTTCGCCAGCCCCGAGCGCCCGTGCGTCCCCATCACCACGACGGCGGCCCGCCTGGACCTGGCGAAGCGGACGATCTGCTCGTGCGGCACCCCCTCGAGCAGCACGCCCTTGGCGCGCGCGCCCGCGGCCTTGGCCTTCCGGAGCAGCCGGTCGAGCTGCTTTCCGGCCCAGGCCCGCGTCGACGCCGCGATCTCGTCGTAGACCTTCGGCGAGATGTAGCCGTCGCCGGGCACGGGCATCACCGGACTCAGGACGTGGACGAGCAGCAGCTCGCCCCGGCCGGCCTTCGCCATCTCGACGGCCTTCTTGAAGGCCGCGCCCGAGGCGGCCGAGAAGTCGGTCGGATGCACGACCCGCCGGCTCATCGGACGGCCTCCCACGCCGCGCGCGCGGCCACCTGCGCCTCGGTCTGGCGCATGAGGAACACCGGGATGTCGGAGTGGCGGAGCACGGCCTCGGCGATCGAGCCGAACAGCAGCCGGCCGAGCCCGCTGCGCCCGTGGGTCGTCATCGCGATCAGGTCGGAGCCCGCCTCGCGGGCCCCGGCGATGATCTCGGCGGCCGGCTCGCCGCGGCGCACCATCGTCCGGATCCGCACGCCCTTGGTGCGGAGCTCGGCGGCGATCGGCGCCAGGTACGCCTCGGCCTCGGCGCGGCGCCGCTCGACGTCCTCGACCTCGATGTGCCGCGAGCCCTCGATGACGGTGGGCGGGACCGGCACGAGGACGCGGAGCAGCACGATCTCCATGTCGAGCGGCCCGGCGATCTCCAGCATGAACGGGATGATCCCCTCGGCCACCATCGAGCCGTCGAGCGGCACGGTCACGCGCTTATACACGGGCAGCCTCCTTCGCGGGCCGCGCGGCCAGCGGGGCCTCGACCGGGGCGCCCTCGGCGCGCACGACCAGGATGGGCGTCGTCGTGCCCCGCAGCACCGACTCGGCCACGCTGCCGAGGATCAGGCGCCCGAGGCCGCTCCGCCCGTGCGTGGACATCACGATCAGGTCGACCTTCTGCACCTTCGCGGCCTCCGCGATGGCGCCCGCCGGCGCGCCGTACCAGACGTGCGTCTCGACGGCGCTGACGCCGCGCTCCCTCAGGCGCCGGGCGACGCCCTCGAGGTACTCCTCGGCCTCGCGCACCGCGCTCACCTGCGCCTCCACGGGATCGGCCCCGGGCAGCGTGTGCGCCTCGGCGGCGCGGAGCAGGCTGTAGGCCACGCCGGCGGCGCCCCCGAGGTCCACGGCCTGCCAGAGGGCCGCTTCGGCGAGCCTCGACCCGTCCAGGGGCACCAGGATCTTCTTGAACGTCATGACGGCCTCCTCGGCTCGGGGTCACTGCACGACTTCGAGAAGGAGCAACCGGAATGCCAGAGCGAGCAGCCGAACGAAAACAGCCAGTTGGACGACGGCGCCCGGGGCTCGCGTGGGGCCGGGCAGCCCCTGTGGGACACCGCCGCCCCGAGGGCGCGGGGCTAGCCGCGGATCTGGTACTTGTTGATGAGGCGGTGGAAGGTCTTGCGGTCGATGCCGGCCGCCTTGGCGGCCGCCGAGATGTTGCCGCCGTGCCGCTCGAGGAGATCCCGCAGGTAGGACGCCTCGAGCACCTGCATCCACTTCTCCTTGGCCTCCTTGAGCGGCAGGTCCGTCTCGGCCACGGCGGGCAGTCCCGGCGGCGGCGCCACGGGCCCCGCGAGCACCGGCCGGCCGTCGCGGACGAGGTACTCGGGCAGGTCGGCGCGCGTGATGCGCTCGTGGTCGGCGAGCGCGCAGGCCCGCTCGACGACGTTCTGCAGCTCGCGCACATTGCCCGGCCAGGCGTACGCCTCGAGCGCCTCGAGCGCGACTTCGTCGAAGGCGCGCACCCGCTCCTGCCCGTACCGCTTGAGGAAGACGTGGGCCAGCAGGCGCACGTCCCCCGCGCGCTCCCGGAGCGGCGGGAGCTGGATCTCGATGACGTCGACGCGGTAGTAGAGCTCCTCGCGGAACTGGCCCCGCGTGACGGCGTCGCGCAGGTCACGGTTGGTGGCCGACACGACCCGGACGTCGACGTCGACCAGCGACGTGCCGCCGACGCGCCGGAGCTGGCGCTCCTGGAGGGCGCGCAGGAGCTTGACCTGGAGCGGGAGCGGCATCTCCGCGATCTCGTCGAGGAACAGCGTCCCGCGGTCGGCGACCTCCATGAGACCGCGCTTGGACTTCACGGCGCCGGTGAACGCGCCCTTCTCGTGGCCGAACAGCTCGGACTCGAGCAGCTGCTCGGGCAGCGAGGCGCAGTCCACCGGAACGAAGGGCTGGGCGGCCCGCGGGCTGTTCGCGTGGACGGCGCGAGCGACCAGCTCCTTGCCGGTCCCGGACTCGCCGCGCACCAGGATGTTGGCGTCGGAGCGCGCGGCCTTCCGCACGAGCTCGAACACGCGCGCCATCGCCGGGCTCCGGCCGATGATGTTCTCGAACCCGAGCGCGCCCTGCAGCTGCTCCCTAAGATTGCGGTTCTCGAGCTCCAGCTCCCGCTGGCGGAGCCCGCGCTCGACGGCCATCCGGAGCTGCTCCACCGAGAAGTTCTTCGGCAGATAGTCGAAGGCGCCATCCTTGATCGCCGCCACCGCGGACTCGATCGTGGCGAACGCGGTGAACAGGATGACCGGCAGCGCCGGATCCACGGCGCGCGCGCGCCGGAGCAGCTCCATCCCGTCCATGTCGGGCATCTTGAGGTCGGTCAGCAGCAGGTCGGGCCGCTCGGCCTCGACGAGCGCCAGCGCCGCGTGCGGGTCCGTCGCGGTGAGGCACTGGTGCCCGGCCTTCTTGAGGATCCTGGCACAGTTCTCGACCATGTCCGGCTCATCGTCCACGACCAGCACGCGGCTCGTCATGCCCGGGCGTCCCCCTCCGCGCCCCGGAACGTCAGGACGAACCTCGTCCCCTCGCCCGGTCTCGAGTGCACGTCCACGGTGCCCTGGTGCTCGCGCACGATACCATACGAGATCGACAGGCCGAG